>CAYLMV010000074.1:0-19638 GCA_964384415.1 uncultured Chitinophagaceae bacterium
CGCGGAGACAACGATGAACACCAGTACCATTAATAACGTGCTTTGCACAGCCGCTCCTCCGATATTAAAAAGCCGGAGCTGGGAAAGAATCTCCACGGAGACTGGCTTGGTGCCGTATGTATAGAGAAGAATCGAAGAAACAAATTCGCCGGCGGAATTGACAAACACAAGAAGCGCGCCGGAAATAATCGATGGGGCAATGAGAGGAAGAATAACTCTCCGGAATGTGGTCGCCGGAGGCGACCCAAGCACCTCGGCGGCATCATACAGTGAATTGCTGACGGCTTCAAGACCTGCCGCCGTTGACCGGTACTGCAGCGGGAGATTTCTGACGGCGTATGCAAGCGGCATAATCCAAAATGTTCCGATCAAAATCGACTCGAACGAGAAGATTGTCGGCCGGCTGAAACTGAGAATGAGCCCGACGGCGATGACCGTTCCCGGGATCCCAAAAGGAATCGACAGCACCACCTCAAGCACTTTCCTTCCCCAGAACTTCTTGCGCACGATAAGATACGCTGCAATGACGCCGATCAGAATGGTCAGTGCGGTTGCAACCGAGGACATACGAACGCTGTTGAGGAGCGGATCGAGAAGGTCGGACTGCGTCAAGAGCTTCGAATAATTGGCAACGGTGAAGGAAGATGGAAATATTTGGTAGGTCCAGGTTCCCTCCTTCACAAACGAGAGAACGGCAACAGTCATGATAGGTAAGGCAAAGAGCAAGGCAATTCCCATCGTCAGCGCTGTCAAGATCCACCGCGCAAATTTCCCATGGGCGATGACCGAAGCCCGGCGGGTTCCCTTAGAGTCGAGCAAAACGCGCTGATGCGACTGCCACCACCTGAGGAGAAACAGGATAAGAACGGAAATGGCGGCAAGGAGAATCGACAAGGCCGCGGCAGACGAATCATCGCCGTTGAGTTTCGCAGTGTAGATTTCCAGTGTCAGAAAACGAGTCGTTCCTCCAAACAGAAGCGGGGCGGAAAAAGAAGCCATGCTCGCCATGAATGTCATCAGCGACGCAGCCACGAGCGCTGGAGTCAACATCGGGAGAAGAATTCTGCGAATTGTCCTCGATCTGCTCGCGCCAAGGCTCGCCGAAGCGTCGAGAGCGTTGCCGTCCAGCTGAGACAAAGCAGAAGAAACAAGAAGGTAGAAGTAGACATAGAACGAATAAATGTGGACGATCAATATTCCCGTCCAACCGCTGACCGTGAAAAAAGATGAGGGCAGGCCGAGGATGGCCGAGAGAATGCGCGAGAGCATTCCGCTCTCCCCGATCAGGAACAGAAAGGAGATCACTCCGACGAGGGGAGGCAGTGCAAGCGGGATGAGGAGTGCCCGGGAAAAGAATGCTTTTGCCGGAACGTCGACAAAGCACAGGACGTACGCCAGAAACGTTCCGACAATCGCGCTCCCGATAACGCTGAGGGCCGAAATCACGATTGAATTGAATGAAGCTTCCAGCAACGATGGACGAAGAAGACCCCGATACGCATTGATTGAAAACGATGTTCCCCCGGTACTCTCGCGGACAAGAGACCACAACGGAAACAGAATGTACGACACGGCGAAAAACGCTACGATGAGGAGAAGCGAATATGACGGCGAACTCCCCTTACGCATCGGCAACCTTTCGCCTGAATGAACCTGGAATTGAGACCGTCGCCAAATCTCCGACCTCGCCCGAAAACTTTTCGTCGGATGTGGGACGAGATACCTTCACCAGCGCCCCTCCGAGCTCAAGCGTATATTCGACGAGGGAGCCCGAAAACTGCTTATCGATGATACGGGCACGTGCTTTCCCCGGTTGTTTCGAGAGGATGATCTCCTCCGGCAGCACGGCCAAGAATTCTCCCGGGCCCAGTGACCCGATCCAGAAAAATTCCCTGCAGGCCTTGGACGAAAACAGGTTGGCATGGCCGATGAAGGTTGCGGTGAAAGTGTTCCTGGGATGAAAATAGAGTTCGTCGGGCGTTCCAATCTGTTGAACGATTCCCCGGTTGAGAACCGCGATTCTGTCCGACAACGCCAACGCTTCGCCCTGGTCATGGGTAACGTAAATGGTCGTGATCCCGACTTCCCGCTGAAGCCGCTTGATCTCCGCACGTGTCTCCAGACGGAGGGCATAGTCGAGGTTTGAAAGCGGTTCATCAAACAACAATACGCGCGGAGCGACAACCACCGCCCGCGCTACCGCCACCCGCTGCTGCTCTCCCCCGCTCAATGACGGCACCGGCTCGTTTGACTTTTCCGTCAGGTGAACTTTTGCGAGCACCTCCATCACTTTCGTTCGGATCTCAAACCGTGTTTTCTTTTGAACTTCCAACCCGTATGCCACGTTCTCAAACACCGTCATGTGGGGAAACAGGGCATAGTTTTGAAACACGATTCCGACATTCCTCTTTTGGGGGGATACGTGAGTAATGTCAGTCCCATCCACGATGATGGTTCCCGACGTGGGCTCTTCCAGTCCGGCAATGATGCGCAGCAAGGTTGTCTTTCCGCACCCGCTCGGCCCCAGAATCGAAAAGAATTCCCCGTCATGAATTTCGAATGACAGGGGAGCAAGCGCGTGAGTCTCCCCGAAGGATTTCGAGATGCCGTTAAGTTTAACCGAAGACAATGCGAGCCTTGAGATTAAGAAAGTGTGTGCCGCAGCGCCGGGGCGCTTAGTGTATTCCCCGCCCTTTGATTTCCTCGTCCCATCGCTTCATCCAGCCGGATTCTCGTTGAGCCACCAAAGCCCAATCAACATTCATGGAATTGATCGACGCCGAAGTGATCCAATCGGGCAGTTTTTCTTTTGGAATGTCATTCCGCGCTGGAATGCGGTAAAACGCGTTGGCCTGGAGAATGAGACTCTCCTCGGTCGTCACAAATTCATAGAATTTCTTCGCCAGATCGGGATGCCTGCACCCTCGGACGATTGCGATCCCGTCCGTGACCAGCACCGTCCCTTTCTTCGGTACATTGTAGCCAAACGGATATCCGTTGACCCTGGCTTGAAGCACAATATCGGGCATATCCCAGATCGAAACGGACGCCTCCTCCCGGGCAAGTTTCAAATACATCTGCGTCGGGTCGGATGTGTACGCTTTTGTGTTCGCGTCCAATCGGCGCAGCCAGTCGAAGCCGCTCTCTTCCGATCCGGTGCTTGCGACTGATGCCGCAATCATCGCCGAAAAGACTGTCCGGAGAGTGCCGGATGCCAGGGGATACCTGAGAATAATCTTCCCCTTCCATTTGGGATCGAGGAGATCATCCCATTCCTTCGGCGCCTCCTCTTTCGTCAGCAGGTGGGAATTGAAAGCAATCACCTCCGGCGTCACGAAAGTTCCGTACCACGAGTCGTCCGGACTTCGAAAATCGGGGCCTACACTGTTTGCCCAGCTTGGCCGGTACGGGGCGAGAAGGCTTTCTTTGTCTGCCCTGATAAAAATTGTCGACGGAGATCCCCACCAGACATCCGCCTGGGGGTTCGATCTCTCCGTCCGGATTCTGTCATACGCATCCTGTGATCCCATATCCAGCCATTGAACATCGACATCGGGATTCGCCGTTTCGAATTCTTTTTCGAACTCTTCCAGCATTTCTTTTCCGTGCGGCGAGTAAATGACGAGAGGTGTTTTGGAGGGATGCCCACATCCGGCGAGAGAAACCAGGAGAACGAGACAGACTGCTTTCATTGAAGATTCTTTTTCTTCTCTCTTGTTCTTAAGTCTTACGTCTGACGTTGGACGTTTGACGTTTTACGTCTAAGGTCAAACGTATAACTTCTTATCTCTTATCTCTTATCTCTTATCTCTTGCTTTCCTAGCGAAATCATATTGGCAAACATCCTGAAAGCGCCTTTGTTCATTTCTTTCAATTCACGATACCACACGTACGCGGTGTAGATATAGTTGCCTTTCCCGTAGGACGTCTTCAGCAAGCCGGTATCAATCTGCGGCTCCCCGGGATCGGCGCAAGCCAGCAATTTTTCGTACTGAGCCGGAACTTTTGCTGGCATATACAGCGACCGTTCCTGCACCCATCCATCCCACGCAGTTGCATCGATCCTGTTGGGAGCGTTGAAGAGGATATTCCCCGGCTCCAGCACAGTCACCGGCGCCGTTTCTACGGTAATACGGTCGCGCGAAATTGAAAATGGATACGGAGCGTACTCCGGCTTCCATTCCTCGATGCGCTGATACATCACGATCAAGGTTCCCCCGTTTTGCACGTAGTCGAGAAGACGGGCGTTGTTCTTAACAAGGTCTGGACGCACAAGGTACGCACGGATGTCGACGATAATGGCGGAATAGGTCTGCAGATCGGACGATGACAATTCCTTTTCTGTCAGGAGGTGGTGTTCGACTTTCAATCCGTCAAGCGTCCTGCTGAAAACGTCGTCGTAGCTCTGAACAACACCGACCTTTAATCCCGGAGAGACAGCAACATCGAATTTATTGAGGACGACAAGAGCAGTATCGGTCTCGATGCATACCTTTGCATTGTAGGCTCCCTCCGCAAGCGCGCGTGGAGGGACAACCATAACGCTGTCTGTGTACACACTATCTTCTCTCCCGATAACAAAGTCGCTGTTCAGCGTCTCCCATCCTGCGGGGGCGACGATATTGACACGCCCTGCAGACTTATTTGGAAAATAGTTCTTCACCTGGAATGGAATTTTAACCGGGTCTTCTGCAACTCTGCAGGTAGGGGATGAAAGAAAGATCGCCTGGTTCGGTGCAACGTCGAGGAAGACCGGCACTTTCTCATGTTCCTCTGCTCCGTTGATGGAGTACGAGGCCTCAACGGTGATGAGCGGATACGTCCTCATCGACTCATAAAGGTGCCGGACCCTGGGATACGTAAAACGCGCGTCATGACCAACCGTGATCTCGAATCGATTCTTTCCCTGCTCATCAAGCTTCCTGCTCTTCCAGCCTTCCGGCAGATCCAACATCACCTCGAGGTTTCGCAGTGTAACGATTCCTCCAACATCAATCGAGAATTTCTGATCTCGCACAACGATGGAATCCGAAAGAGACACCGTCAAGAGAGATTTGGAGGGAATGAGGGGAAGATGGATTTCGTTTGCCGTGTGAAGTCCGCCAAGAAAGTCGTTCTTCGAATTCTTAAACGGCGCACTTTCGCGAATCAGGATATATCGCGTGGAATCGAGAAACCTGCCGAATCTGCCGCTGGCGATGACCTTGTCCATCCCTTGGGTTTTGTGCTGGCCCAGCGCTTCGACGGCCAGCTGGGTAGCCGTTTTCCCGAGGGCGAGCGTATCGGAGGCGGTCGCATTGACAACGTCTGGTTTCAATAGAGTATCACGCTGGAAGAAGATCCGCATGAAGAGTTTCTTCGGTTGGAACAATGAAACGCCCGACTCTTTCAGTTGTTCCGGATGGTAGGCCGGGTCCGCCGCGAGCGAAAATGCCTGCAGCGCCGCAATTCCTACGGCCTGATGATTGCCGTGCCCCGATGTGCTGTCATGATTGGTGAAGAGAACATCGGGTTTCAATTTGCGGATGATATAGACAAGCCGCGCTACCGTCTCATCCTTCCCCCAAATATCGAACGTCTCCTTCGCGGTCTTGGAGAACCCGAAATCGACGAAGTTCAGAAAATAGACTTCAGAACCGATGATCCTTGCAGCCCTCTCGGTCTCTGCCGTACGAAGTACGCCAAGATCGGTGTATAGTTCCGGCCCGATTTCGTTCTGTCCGCCTTCTCCCCGGGTAAAACATACGGAGTATGTTTTAACGCCGTATTTGTACCGGTAGTACGCAAGAGTGGCGCCATCCTCATCGTCGGGATGAGCGGAAAGATTCATGACGGAAGGGACGTGCTGAGCCATGGCCGGCGCAGCGAGGAACAGAGCCAGACAAAAAAAGGATATTATTCTTCTCATTGAACCTGGCAAGAAACGGTTGGGGGTGAAATTTCAATCAATATATTTAATTTGGGATTCGGATGCAATCGAAGGGCTTGGCAGGAAGTTGGTATGTTTTGGATGCCCGCCTAAAACACGCCGGCATGACGAAAACAACTGCTTCCTTCCCGCATGTGGTTAGCGGGAATCTCTATACGGGTTATGGCTCAAATGCAAAACGTACCGTTGCTGCCAGGCAAGAGTTGGCTCCTTTGAGTCAAGGTTCATTGCGATCCATTTGATTAATGGGAGATCGCTTCGTCGTCCCGCGGCTGAGCCGAAAAGAGCGATGCCTGATATCAATTGACTAACGACGATCCCACCGCACGATCGAGCTCGTATTTGCTGATTGTGAACCGATACAACGCCTGCAAGTTCATCAGCTTCGCCGCCGACTCTGCGGTCTCTGCATCCAGCAGATCAAGGTTTGTGACGGATCCGGTTCTGTATTGCGTACGGGCGATCGTGACTGCCTCATGGGCCTGACGCAGCTGCACTTCTGAGATTTTGACTTTCGACGACGATGCCAGCACATCCGAGACAGCCTGTTCGACGTCGGTTCGTATTTGCCGTTCCACATCCCGGCTGTGCGCCTCATCCGCTTCGAGTGCTGCCTGCGCTTCCTCTTCCTGATGCCCCACCCGGCCGCCATCGAAGATCGGCACCTGCGCCTGCGCTCCCCAAACCCAATTGCCGCGAAGAGGGTAAAGGTTCGGTTCGTACCCGTTCTTGAATCCGTACGCAAGGCTCACGTTGAGCCTGGGCATATTGCCGAGAGAGTTTAGCTTCTTCTGATGCTCCGCCGTTTGCTGATCATCGCGGGCTATCTTCAGCTCCGTCCGTTGGGTCAATGCACGGAGATAGAGCGAGTCAGTATTCAGCGATATCCCCTCCGGACGAAACGTCCCTTGAATGATCGGAGGAACATTCGGCGGAAGATTGAGGAGTTGTCTCAGCGTCGCTTCCTGTTTCTGAAGAGAATTCTCGATCTCGACTTTCTGATTCTGCGAGGCAGCAACCCGCACTTGCGTCGTCAACACGTCAAAGTTGGTTGACGTGCCGGACTCAACCCGCTTTTGCGTCACCGAAAGATGCTCGTTGAGAGCCTGGATCTGTTCGTCCTGCACCTGCAGACTTCTCCGGAGCAGAACAATCGAATAGAAGACTCTTATGGTTTGGATTGTGAGGCTGACTTTCGTCAGTTCCATGGCATCGCGCATCGTCTGCACACGCGATTCGCTCAGGTCGATGGAGGTGCGGGCCTTGCCAAAATCGTAGAAGGTGTACCGGCCTGCGACATGCGCATCATAGTTGTCCGCGGGAGCCAAGACGATGTTGCCGAACCCCGGAAAGCTGAAATCGGGGATGGGACCAATATGCGCATAATCGGCCTCCGTCGTCACTTCCGGCAGTTGCGTGCTCGACGCTTGGGATGTGCGCGCTTCTCCGGCGCGAATATTTGCCAGCGCCTGGTCGAGAACGGGGTGCGTCTGTAAAACTCGCTCCACTGCCCGTTCGACGGTGAGCGTGTCCTGCGAGAGGAGCAATTGAAATCCAATGACACACAGAATCATCATCAGCGGGAATGCTTTCATAAATGGCTCGCGTATTTCAATATTGAACGAAATCAGAATTCGATTTGCCTTATTCCATCTGAACAACGTGTTCCCCCGTTTTTTGCTTGCGCGTCCGAAGAATCAGAACCGGCAAAACGCCGACCACAGTAATGATAGCGGCGATGAGGAAATCATCGCACACGGCCTGAACGAAGGACTGCTGCATGACATGCGACATGATGGCCGCGTTGGCTCTCATCGCTGCGAAGTTCATCGGCCCTCCCAAAGTCTGCTGGCTGAAGTGCCCCAGGTTTCGCGCGACTTGCTGGAACATCCCCGATCGCTGGTCCACCATCTGACCGAACATCGCCGAGTGATAGAGCATCCTTCGCGTGAGAAGGGCGCCCATAATCGCTACGCCGAAACTTCCACCGAGTTGACGTATCACATTGAACAGACCGGATGCCTGTGCAATTTTTTGTTTAGGTATGCGCGAAAGCGCCAGGGTTGTGAGGGGAGTAAAAAGCAATCCCATCGCAACCCCGCGAATCAAGAGTGGCAGCATGATCTGATGACGTTCCGAAAAAAGCGAAAGAGAGCTGTTCAGATAGAGGCTGATGGCAAGGAGAACGATCCCAATGACCGCGGGAACTTTAGGGTTCACTTTGTCCGAAAGAAGCCCGGAAATCGGTGCAAAGAAGGCCTGCAGCAATCCGATGGGAAGGAACATCGCCCCTGCCTGAAATGCCGTATAACCGAGCGAGTTCTGAAGATAGAGCGGGAGCAGAAACGTGCTGCCGAACATACCTAATCCAAAAATAAAAAGGATCCCGTTGGTCACTGAAAAATTAAAGTCCTTGAAGAGCGCAAGTTCAATCAAAGGGCTTTTTACAGTGAACTCCGTCACGAGAAAAACCGTCATAGCGAACGCGGAAATGGCAAAGCACGACACGATGAAGGGAGAACTCCAGCCGCCGGTATTCCACGCGGCGTTCGCATCCGAGAGGGCCAGCAAAAGAGCGCTGAGAGAAACAGACATCGAGATGAAACCGATGAAATCAAATGAGCGCGTGTGTTCCGTCTTGTATTCGCGCTGGACTACGATCGTAGCAAATAAGCCGACAATTCCAACGGGGACGTTCACGTCAAAGATCGCATTCCATCCGATGTTGTCCACGAGGTAGCCGCCGATGAGCGGTCCGAGGGATACCGATGCTGCCGCTGCGATCGACCAGAAGCCGAGGGCAATGCCGCGTTGGCGGACCGGAAATTCCCTCGTGACGATCGCCATGCCGACGGGCATCATGAATCCCGCCCCGACGGCCTGAATGATCCGGAAACTAATGAGCGCGTTCTCGTTCCATGCCATCCCGCAGAGAAAGGAGCCGAACGTGAAGAGCATAAGCGCTAGAAAATATGTCCTCTTATATCCAAAATGATCGGCAACCCATCCCGAGGTCGGGAGCATCACCGCAAAGACGAGGAGGTACGCCGTTAGTATCCACTCAGCCGAATCGATATCAATACCGAATGTGCCCATGATCTTCGGCAGAGCCACATTGACAATGGTGGCATCGAGGACGGCCATGAAAGTGCCTATCATCACGTTTGCGAGCACCCACCAACGATAAATCTCGTGTTCATGGTGAAGCGACGGAACGCGCCGAACGAATCCGTCTTTTAACTGATGTCTGATCAATGGGGCCACGTTCAGCGCACCTTCACTTTGACTTCAACCGACATTCCCGGCAAAAGGTCAACCTGCTGTTGAGCGCCTGCTCCCGCGATTCGCTCGATCGATATCTTCACCGGGACCCGCTGAGTGATCTTCGTAAAATTGCCCGAAGCGTTGTTTGGCGGAATCAATGAAAATTCTGATGCGGTATTCGATCCGGTCTGAAACACTTTTCCCGAAAACTTTACGTCCGGATACGAATCGACCGTGATCTCGACTTTTTCCGCCGACCGGAGCAGCGCTAAATCTGTTTCCTCCAGGTTGGCAGTCACCCAAATATCTTTCAGGTCATACACTGCAAAAATCGGCTGACCGGCCTGAACGACGTCTCCGACAAGCGCCCACCTCTTGGAGACAACGCCGCTCATGGGAGATGCTATGATCGTGTTTTTCAGCTGAGTCTCGACGATGCCGAGCTGGGCCTTTGCGGCAACCGCTTGCGCACCCGCGATGCTCCTGCGCGCCTTAGCGGCTTCATACTCGCTTTTCGAATGATCATACTGTTCTTTCGGAATAATATTCTCTTTGAATTGTGCCGACGCTCGTTCGAAGTCTGTTTGAGCCCTGTCTAGGCTCACTTCCGCAAGAGTTATGTTTTCTTCTGAAAGAGCAAGAGCGGCTTTCGCCTGTTCTTCCTGCGCACGCAAATCGCTGTCGTCCAGTTTTACAAGGATTTCCCCCTCCTGCACCGTGTCCGCTTCATCGACATTCAAGCGGTCGATGCGCCCGAGCATCTTCGCACTGATGGACACTCTGTTGCCGTCGATATACGCGTCATCCGTCGTAATGAAATCGCGCGCATTGATGTAGTATTGCCACATTGCGAAAGAAATCCCGAGGACGACAATGAACAAAGGGATGACAATTTTTAAATTGCGATAGAGAGGAACGGACTCGATGGCGTCTTCATCCTCGCTGCCGTTAACGCCATTTTTTATTGTCTGTTCAGTTGGCAAATTCGTCGCGATGCGTTTTTCGTCTTCTTGTGACATTACAGCTGATCCTTTCGTGTAAAACAATTACTTGTTCTTGGCGAGACCATGAAGAATGGTTTTAGCAAAATGCACCACCTCCTCCTCGAACTGGGTCCGATCGGCTTCGCTTGCCGTGATTTGATGGAATCCGCGAAAATGGCGTAAATACAACCCTTGAAGGACATGGAGGACCATCGTGGCGGTCTTCAGCGGGTGTTCAACCTGAAGCTCGCCCGTCTTCTTTCCTTCCTGGAGAATATGCGTTAGACATCGAGTTTCATTCTCAACGAATTCCGCGAAGAGATCCTTGAAGATCGGCTTCACGTCGTGCCAGCTTTGCTGGTGGAAATGGCTGAGATTGTTGAGACGCTCGGTGAGCTGCAGCCTGAGCTGAATGTAATCCAGCAGCTTTTGAGATGCCGAAATTTTTTGGCGCAGAGTTGCATCCGCCTGTCGGAGGAATTCTGCCTGTTCATACTGGACAACAGAGCGGAAGATTGCCTCTTTCGTCGGAAAATAATAATAGAGAGAGGCTTTGGCCATGCCGATGTCATCGGCAATCTCATCCATGGTTACCTTGGAATAACCGAATGAGGCAAACCGCCGTTGCGCGGCCAGCAAGATAACATCCACCTTGTCTTTCTGGAGCTTTTCTTCCAAAATCGTCCTTTCGACTATATTGGTAAAATAGTCGAAAATTGGACAAAAGTCAAGTTTTCATGTCGGCCGGTCGTGGGGCATTCCCGAGTCGACGGACCGCAAGAAGAATCTTCGGCCTCAGTTCGACGCAATTGGGCTATTGTTCCGGAGGTTTCGGATGGAAAGTTCAATCATGCGGCAACAGCTAAAGAAGTTATAGACGAGCCTTTTCCCACTTCTCAATATTTCCCCTGACGACTCTAAAGATCGGATTTTGCTCCGGTCGGGAGATTCGCGCTAATGCCTTGAATTTCTGCAAGTCCCTTTTCCGCAGCTTCTTCCCAAGGTGGTCAAGCTCATACTGCAATTGTCCGTTCGAGACGTTGATTCGAGATCGTTTGAAGATGCGGCCGATCTTTCTTCCGTTGAACTTGTATCCGCGCGACCTGGCTTCATTCAACACCGCGCTCAGGTAGAAGTCGAGACATTGAACGGGATTTCGCTTTTCTGAAAATCGCAGAAGCTGCGGATGATGCCGGTACCCCTTTGTGAGTCCGCGCAAGACCTTTCGCGCGAGAAGGCCTTCACGCCAGAGAGCCACGAGTCCCTTTGCATCCAGATACTTCGGGTGGAGCGACCAAAGCCTCATCGTGATTCAGCCTTAGTGTACATTCCAGTTTTGGTTTGAGACCGGCGGCGCGGTCGGCATCGCAACCGAAATGCAACCATAGCCCGCCGATTTGTGGCATCCGTTGCAGGCATCGATCGTCTCATGATAGGCCGCTGAGAAAAGCTGATGGTCCCTGGACGAAATTGCATTGTGCATCGATAACACCTGCGTATCCTGTACGCTTTGCAGCACGCCCGCCGTATTTACATTGTTCTTCATCGCGTGGAGTGATTTCGCGCCGTCGATGGTTTCATTCAGCTCGTTCACTTCATAATTTGCGAGCTCCCAGTTCGCGGCGCTTAATGCGTACCAGAGTTTGGCGATATGCAATTGGATCGTTGTCATATAGTCGCCGAGGCCGGGAGCTTGAAGTTTGAGGGAATCAATTTGGAGGCGCATGATGTTCACGGAATCCCGGAGCGTGCCGATAGCCGCCTTGAGATCCTGGTCTTGTGCAGACAAGAGATGGAATGAGAGCAACAAAGCCGACAAGGTCAGAAGCAAGACGTGCGGTTTGCAAAAGGCATTCTTAATCATTCAATCCTCCT
The DNA here is from genome assembly GCA_964384415.1 of uncultured Chitinophagaceae bacterium. Classification (GTDB taxonomy): domain Bacteria; phylum Bacteroidota; class Ignavibacteria; order UBA10030; family UBA8401; genus JAGVPT01. Next base: position 12,052 of record CAYLMV010000074.1, read on the forward strand.
TAGGAAATTATTCCAACGAGCGATAGTATCCATCCGGCAGCCGCAGCTCCTCCAATAACCCACCCCGCATGGATTTTCAGCCTGACCACCGCTGCTCCTGCGGCAAGGAAAATAATCCACGAGCCGAGTCCCTGAAGCGTCGTCACGCCAAGGGTGATGCAAACCGAAAGCATCAACCCCAGCGACGCAGCGTTGACGCCGTCCAGAAATCCTGCACTTGAAGGAGACTTCCTCAATCGCGGAACAAAACGGCCGGTAAGCAGCACGAAAATGAAGGAAGGAAGAAATATTCCAATTGTTGCGGCAGCTGCCCCGGGCACGCCAAGAATGAGATATCCAATGAATGTGGCCGTCGAAAGTACCGGACCCGGCGTGAATTGTCCGATGGCAATCGCATCCAGCAGCTGCGCCTGCGTCAGCCAATGACGCGCATCCACGAGGCCCCCTTGGAGAAATGCCACCAGCACGTATCCGCTGCCGTAGAGAATGGATCCGATCTTCAGAAAAAACAACCCCAGCGACGTGACGGTTGGGGCGGGTGAAAGATGAGATGCGCCGGCAACCCCCGCCGTACCGATTGCAGCGGGGAGAAAAACGACCATGAACATCGAAAGTGATCGGCCCGAGAATCGATTCCGGTTTGCCCAGAGGAGTCCGGCGATGCCGGCGGCAATCAGAAGAAGCACTTCATCGACGCGGAGAAGATTTAACGCGCAGACCGCCACACTTGCGAGAAGAATAAAACGGCTCTTGATTACCGGCTTTGAGAGGCGAAAGATCGCGGCAAGAATAACAGCGATCACCCCCGCCCTAATACCCCAAACAAATTCACCTACCTGGGGAATTGACCCGAACTGCACATAGATCCTTGCCAAGAGCAACGTGATGAAGACTGCAGGCGAAATAAAACAGATTCCAGCCACCAAAAGCCCCATCCATCCTGCACGGAGATACCCGATGTGAATGGCCATTTCTGAAGAGTTCGGGCCCGGAATCAGATTCGTCGCCCCGAGCAGATCGAGAAAGTACTCGTGGGTAATCCAGCCTCTTCGTTTTACGACTTCCTCTTCCATCAGGGCAATGTGCGCTGCCGGGCCGCCGAACGAAAGGGTGCCTAGTTTTAGAAAGAGTGAGGCAAGTTCCCGGAGAAGTTTGAACTTCATTTCAGTCGGCGGATATTCATCAGATTGTTAATTGATATCCAAGGTAACCGGTTGCAGAACCCGCACGCACCAAATTGTGACCAATCGAGAAGAGAACATGGTTGTGTTCATCCAGGTTGATGAACCCGCCGACGCCGCATCCGGCATCCGACAGCATGCCGGCTTCATCGGGAGAATTGTAGTAGAGCTCTCCTCCCAAAGTCAGCATCTCCGAAAAATCGTATTGCAGCTGCCATCCAAGAAACTCTCTGTTTTTCTTCCGGTCGCCCGGAGTATACCACAACCCCCCGCCGCCGTAACTCGTAAAGTGTCCCCACGATTTCTGGAGCCACAATGGAAGATAGAGCTGCAGATTCGAGTCGCCCAATCGTCTATCCCCTGTCGGAATTTCGGCCAGCGGGAACACACCGATCTGGGGCTCATCTTCCGATTCCTGAACGAATCTGAACTTGATTCCCACTTCGGTGTTGGAATATCCGTAGCGAGCTCCTTCAACGGTTCGGACATACTCCATGGGCGCAACCAGATGCACTTGAGTGTTCGGTAAGATCCCGTAATTGAGTTCAAAATGGGGAAGCGTTGCGTCTGACTCTTCCCGGTCGAATTGCTGCTCCGACGCTATGTACGCTTCCCAGTGGCCGAAATCCACCGGTTGAGGATCGTCGGTGAAGAATGGAGGTCCGGAAAGGCAAGTGCACGAAGCAATGAGCCACGCAGCGAACAAGACCGGTACTTCATGCCAACGAGACTTTATCTTCATACAGCCGTCACTCCATCACTTCCTGGACAAGCTCTCCAATCTTCTCCTTCACAGATTTCAAAGCCCTTCTTCCAAGGGGAGTCGCGACATAGTTTCGCCTGATCTTTCCGTCCACCAATCGTGCCCGCGATTTGAGCAGCCCCTCCTTTTCAAGCGAATGGAGGATCGGATAGAGCGTTCCGGGGCTCATCGTATAACCGTGTCGATGAAGCTCTTCCATCAGCCACAAGCCGTAAATCGGCCCCTTTGCTGCATGATGAAGGATGTGGATCTTGATGAATCCTAGAAGGAATGTTTTTACCATCGCTGGGACTTTTCTGATATCGAAATGCGATATCGAAAGTCAATATAACCGCCGGGGAGATTGAAAGCAAGTATTTTGAATCGGAGGGAGCGGCGGAGAAAGGACAAGAACGGTGACGCATCCGGACAGTTTTCTTCGCGGCGCATCGGGTGCAAAGCCCGATACGCTATTCTGCGAGGTGAAGCAGCCTCCTGTTTGCCGGAGTATCCTCATGAATCCGCCACTCGGCAACAAGATCGTTTTCAATCCTGGCACTCCAGAGCACCGTGTCGTGAGGCTTTTCTTCCGACCAGAATGCAAACCCGGCGATCGAAACCGTGTTGCCGGAAGATTCTACTCTTGAGAATGTATTCTTGTAGTTAGGGAAGGCCGCAAAGAACCTTTTCCAGGCATCAACCATGAATGCTTTTGGCTGCGAGACTGTTCCCGCAGGATCGATAAAGGCATGGTCGTCGCTCATGAGCGCAGACAGCCCCTCAAGGTTTTGGCCGCTAATGCACTCATTAAAAAGAAGCACAATCAGTTTTGGGTCTCTTGAATTCATCATCACGCCTATTCATTGGCATTTCTAAATTAGAAGAGTCGTTCCTCTTTGTCCAATCGCATCCAGTGGAGCAGGCGATGGGCAATGGGCGCGACCATGACTCCGGCTACGACGAGAAAGAGCATGCCGGCAAAAAGTGCGTAGAAAGAAGCAAATAGTTTTCCTGCGGCTGTATGGAGCTCATTCACCGGCCCCATCCCGCCAAGAATCATCGATGCGTTCAGGATGGCATCGATGTACGGCAATCCTTCAGTGATGCGATAACCGGCGATGCCGATCCCCAGCGAAGCAAAAACAATCGCACTGGCAAAGAGGAAATGATTAAACATGCGCCGGAGAAAATACCGTCGCGTGAGAAGAGGTCTAGAAGTATGTTCGTACATTTGCGGCGCCGGAGTATTGGAGGTTGTCGTCCGTCGTACGTTTTACGTTTGACGTTTGACGTTATACGTTCTAAGCTCTGAGTTTTGAGTTTTAGGTTATCATTACTGATTACTGTATGCTGTATGCTGCTTACTGTATACTGGATACTGCATACTTTATACTGTTTGCTGATGACTGATGACTGTTTACTGTCTACTGACGACTGCTTATCTCATCTTCACCAGCTTTTGCGTCGCTGCCGTCTGCTGCCCGCCGCCGTTGATAATGACCCGGTAGAAATAGACTCCGTTTGCTATCTCGCTCCCGTCTCGGTCTCTCCCATCCCAATAAAGGTTGTCGGACGAATTGACATATCCGTTTGCCCCGATATGAACCCTGGGCGATATGTCAAGATCCTGGATTAACCTCCCGGCGACGGTATAAATCTTAATATGCGCGCTTTGCGGATTGCCTGTTCCCGAAAGTGTGAACGTGAAGGTTGTTCCATTGCTGAAGGGATTTGGAATATTGAAGAGGTTCGTCAATTCCAGCTTGCTCTGCACTTCTGCAACGAGCGTCGTCGTATCGGACGAATTTCCTGAAACATCCAGGACAAAGTACTTAAACGTGTTCTCCCCTTCCGCCAGGGTCGGCTTCCATATCACCTGTGATTTCGCAGGATTGAACTGAATCTGTTCTGACGGCGCGAACATCACCCTCTGACCGTTCCACCATATGTAGAAACTGGAAGTATCCGCCGAAGTGAGCGGAGCTCCGACGTCATCTTTCATCTGGAATACAACAACCGGGACAGCGCTCACATACTCGCCGTCGAAAACATGCACACCGTCAAACGTAACATCGACCGTCGGCCTTACCGTGTCCACCGCAACACTGTACGGCACCGTGTAGAAATTGTTCGATTTGTCGATTTCCGGAAGGGTGCTGTCTGGATCTATTTTGAAGTAGAACAGGTGGTTTCCTCTTTTCCCGCGGCTGTCGTACTGTGTCTGCACGATGGCCGAATCCTGAGCGCGAATCACGGGAAAGACAACATGCGTCAGCTTGCGAAGGAAGCCTACATCGTCCGTCAGTATTTCCGCCGTAACGCTGTCTGCCTCGACACCGCTCACGTTGAAGAGCTTCATCGACAGGTTCGAGAGCTCACCTTCGCGCATGGACGTTTTCTGAACCGATACGGTAGCGGCCGACAATGCGAGCTCTGACGGGGGTTGTGATGTCAGCGACCATTGCCGGATTGAGGGCGATGCAGCTGCGGTGTTTTCCTTCAGGGTAAAGACAAGTTTCCCGGTCGGATACTGCTTTGCAGATACATTCTGCAGGTTCAACGATGCCGGATTATTCGTGGACGCCACTGTATCGACAGCACCGCTCCTCGAGATCCCTTCCACCGCCATGGAGATCGCAGATCCAGCAGGAAGGGTGCTTCGGACAGTCAACGTATTCCATGAAGCGATCGGGCCAAAAACCTGCGTCACGACAGACCCGAGGCTTTCTTTGTGAAAGTACGTCGTGTCGATAGCCGCTTTGCCCGTCGTCGTCGGTTTGTATGATTCCGGAACTGAACCGACGGCCGCTCCCTTTTTCCCGATGATTGCCCATGAATCGCGCCAACCGATTTGGGCTGCATAGCTGCTGCCGATCGATTTGTATGCGTTGCGGGCCGTCGTAGAAAGATTCGTAGATCCTTCACCGATGATTATCGCGATCACATAATTCCCAACCGGAACAGCGTTGATGTACGAGACCAGCGAGTCGGCCTGGGCCGGGCTGGAAAACAGTCCAAATCTCCGAACACTGAGAACTCTATAGTTTGTGTCAAGCACTGCGACATAGTGGCACGTATCGGCCGCCACCGGTATGATGTCGGTCCCATTCACCTCAATATCTCCAAAGTTTCCGTCGGCAAAACCGGCAGACACCACCCGGAAATGATTGGGCGTGTCCTGTATGTGGGCTCCCTGCCCGCTCGAGTACGACGCATGGACAAACGAATTGCCGGACCAGGCGGTGGAGTCAACCTGTCCGATTTGACTGACCGTTGTGTCTCCCAGGAAAAACGTTCCGTAGGTGTAATCGCTCGTGCCATTTTGTACTTTTGCCCGCCACCAGTAGCGGACTGTTTTAGGGAGCGATGAAATATCGAACGCCGTTGAGAATTGTCCCATCGTCGCCGAAAAATGCCTCGCCGATTGAAAACCGGAGACCGTGTCAATATCCACAAGAACTTTCTTCACTCCGTCCCATAGTTCGGAAGAAGGGTTCAGGAGTATCATGGACGGAACGTAAGAGATGCTGAATGAGCCGGGCTGGATGGGAGCGAAGCTTGTTGTCGCGACTAGAAAAGATCTTGACGCGGCGTTATCGTCTTTCGACGACTCTATTATTTTATTTTGCGGATCGATTGCCACGCTGATGATGTGTTCACCCGCCCGCCCCTTGATTGACGGGTAGACGACAATCGTGTCTGAAAGCAAGGGAAACGCAATTCGGAGCCCCCACGTTCTTATCGCCGCGGACTGATACACTTGCTGCACTTGAATATCAACGCTGTCATAGCGGGGAGACCCGGTACTCCGGATGACAATCTGCACTGCGGCGCTATCGATGTTATCGGGGACGCTGGCGGGGACAATAATACTGCCGGGATCCACCTCCAAATTCGGCAGCGGCGGAAGAACAGTATCGCCGAGGACGACAAACGGCATCGAAAAAATATTGTTGTCTTTGAAAAGCTCTGGGATTGAATCGTTTGGATCAACCGTAACCTGAAAATGCCTTCCCCCTATTCCCGCCGAAGAATTGTACGGCAACTGAACGGTTTTATAGGTTCCGGGCTGAATGGAGTCGATTATCATCGTTCCAAGTTCCTCCCGGTTGTTGTTGTCCCACAAAACGGTCGATTTCACCTGAACACTTCTTGCTGTAACGTCGCCCGTGTTGTAGACGCGCCAACGGGCACCAATGTATTTTCCCTGAGCCACCGTGTCGGCGGCTGTTGTCGAGACAAGTATCGAATCTGCCCCCCCCGGCGCGCGGCTGGCGGTGTATAGCCCGGCCACCTGATAATTGAGAGCGAGCTCCGCCGCTTTTTTATAGAACATTGCAACACTGGAAAGCGCAGGAGTTTCTTTGTTGATATTGGCGTAGAGTTTCAACAGTAGATCCAGCTGCGGATACTTAAGCGCGTTTATCCCGCTGAGACTTGCTCGGTTGTTGACGACAGCAAGCGGTGAAAGAGTATCAACTTTTCCTGCCGGGGTCACTCCGAGGGGGACGAGGCTGATGCTGGACCCGGATGGAAGCGCACTGGTGAGAGAGAGGCTGTCCCATCGCGACGCCGGACCTATTCCTGAGAACAGCATGGATCCCGAGTCCGAGGGAAGCGTCGTTGATACAGAAAGAGTTGCCGGCCCATCAAATAGCTTCTTATACATTTCGGGCACGGATCCCGGCGCCGCCCCCTTTTTGCCGATGATGCACCATGATTCTCTGTACTGGACGCTGTCGATGTAATAGCTTCCCAGCTGTTTGATCGCCTCCCGAACCTGCGTTCCGGCATTGAACCCCAAAACAGACTGAGCGCCGTCATCACAGATGCTCATCGCCAGCACAGAACCCTGCGGCAAAGCGTTGATGTAGTTGGTCAGCGTGTCTGCCAATCTGCTTTGCGTTGAAGAAGTTCCATCCGGAGTGGTGAGAATCTGAAATCCGTACGGCTGCAACGTGACCGTATCGATTCTCGCCGTTACAATTCCCCAGAAAAACGTGTTCGGCGACTTTTCCACCCCGTTGTACTGCACGGAGACAAAGGAGCCCGCGGAATTTCCTCCAGACGCGATCTTGAGAGTATTGATTGATGGGTTGAGTTTCCAGGTTTGGGTCCCCCGATCGTACGCCGTATTGAGGTACGCAATACCCCCAGCAGGATCAGGGCTTTCCGCGAACCATTGCGCTTTGTTCTTCACGTTGAAGAATGAAGCCGGCGTCGACCATTCCAACGACGGCAGGTCTATCTTTCCCCGCCACCAATACCGTTTGCCGTTAAGGAGCGCTGGCAGGGGTATGCGTGTCGTTACCGTGTCGAAGTTTTTGGTGATCTCCACCGCGCTCGAAAACGTGCTGGAAGTGTCGAGCGACAAGCGGATTCGCTCCGGTGCTCCCGCGATTTTGTACACCGGGTTCAAGAGTGCAATAGTATCCCGTGCGGCATTGTAATAGATGCTTTGATCCAGCGATCTCACATTGGTAGAGTACACCGCGAAATTGAGGGTCGCGCTGTTGTCGTTCTTGTAAATCTCGTCAATTGCATTTGCACTGTCGACGACAACCGTGACGGCATGCTGCCCGACAAGATTCTTCACGGGAAGCCGAATCACCGTCGTATCCCAGAACGTCGTCGGAGAAAGACTGAAACTGGCATTGAACGTCG
>CAYLMV010000075.1:0-19465 GCA_964384415.1 uncultured Chitinophagaceae bacterium
ACGCCAGACCGGTGGCCTCTTCTATAATAGATGTGCCCAGCGAGGTCGCAGTGATCCGGTATGCCGACATTTCGACGGCACTTCCGCTCTGCGCGTTGCTGTTGTTTACAGAGAGTGCCATCCGGCTCAGCATCAGCATCGCCATTATGGTGAGAAGCGTTTGTCCCGTACCCATAATACAATCTCCGAATTACAAGTTGCAAGGCGAACAGCCGCCACGAACCTCGAGCTTGTTTCTCAAAAGCTACGCTTCCTCTCGATTCAAGGTTGTGGCGAAGGGCACTTTGCCCTTGGGGTGATTCCACTTTTTTGGTACTGGAAATTATGCAATCTTCGTGCCCGATAATTGAGCGGGCGAAAGGCAAAAAAGAGAGGAATTGGAGCTATTTTTGAGGGATGGGGGGACCGAAAATGGCGTCCGGTATTTTTGTTAGAGTAATTCTTACATCCCCCCACTCGTTAGGGATTATTCGTCTTCAACAGTTGTAGAAATTACCTCCTCGAGCGTGGTCATTCCCTCTTTCATGCGCTCCATCCCAGACCTGCGAAGAGTCCACATTCCGTCCTTGGCGGCCTGGTCGCGAATTGAGTTCTCGTCAACCTTGTCTCCCGCGTTCAGAATAATATTCTTGATTGCTTTGGAAAAATAAAGAGCTTCGTGGATTGCGGCGCGTCCTTTGTAGCCGCCGTTGCATTTGTCGCATCCTACCGCTCTGTAGAATTTGTGGGTGTGGAGTTCCTCTTCTGTGAATCCGAATTTCAACATGTCCGGCCACTCGTCCTGGCCGATCTCCTGTTTGCAGATTTTGCAAAGCGTTCTGATAAGGCGCTGGGCGACAATGATATTAATGGCATAGGCAATAAGGAACGGCTCGATCCCCATTTTATACAAACGTGCAACCGCACTGGGCGCGTCGTTGGTATGAAGCGTCGAAAACACAAGGTGACCGGTGTTTGCCAGCTTGATGGCGGTCTCGGCGGTGATCTTATCGCGCATTTCACCGACAAGCACGATATCAGGATCGTGGCGCAAGATACCTCTGATGGATTGTTCGAACGACATCTTCGGACCGATCTTCAGCTGTCGAGCCCCCTTGATGATGTACTCGACCGGTTCTTCAATGGTGAGGACGTTCACTGTCGGATCGATGACCTGGTACAACGCTGCAATCAAGGTCGTCGATTTTCCGGAACCCGTCGGTCCCGTAAGAATGATAATCCCCTGCGGCTTCTTAATGGCCTTATCGAAGAAGGCGCGTGCGGGTCCCTGCAATCCAAGCTTGTTGAGGTCCGTGATAACTTTGCGGTCGTCGAGCACGCGGATAACGACGCTCTCGAACTTGTGCTTAAACTCCGTGGTCACGATCGGCATGATCGACACGCGGAACCGGAGTTGATGACCGTCGATCACCCTCTGGATGAACCCGTCCTGGGATGCTTCGCGTTCGAAACGGTCGACGTTCTTCGTTCTGTCTTTGACAACGGCGAGAACCGCTTCGGGAAGCGTATTCTCCTGCCGGTGCCATACCTGCAGATCCCCGTCGACGCGGAACATGAAGTTCGTCACGTTTCCTTCTGAAGGAACGATATGGATATCGCTGACGTCCCTGCGTACGGCTTCGACGATACAACCCTCGAGGAGGTTTGCGAGAGCGCTCTTGCTGATTTCTGCTTCGAGTGCTTCCTCATCGACCGATGCATCATCCTGCGAAGTTTCGACGCTGATCTGGTTGTCTTCGAGAAGTTTGAGGAACTCGTTCTGCGGCGGGATGACCTGCTCGAGGAGGTTCTGAAGCTCCTTGAGACGCACGTAGGTGACTTCGTACTTCTTGGCATTGAAGTTTCGCGCGATGATCGGAATGTTCCTGTCGGTGGGATCCGCGCAGATGATAATCAATTTGTCGGGTTGCTTCTCGTCGAACTTCAGCGGCATCATTTTGGATTGAATGAGCAAGTCCCGATGCGCTTCCTGAAGTCCGTCGACAAGTTTTCGGATGAAATCAATGCGGGCCTTATCAATGTTCTCATCGGCGAGGTAGATTTCGCGGAAGGCATAGAGATTCGCCACTTCACGAAACACTGCATCGTGATCTGCATTGAATTCGGTGACAAGAATCTGCCCGAGATTCCGCCGCTCTTTCTTGTTCGACTCGGACTCCTTCACCCGCAGCGATTTTTCGAGAGTCTCATAGTCGATGATCCCCTTTTTCAGGAGCGTGTAACCAATTTTATCAGTTATATCTACATCGGGCATAGGATAATCTTCCTTCCTTCATGCGTTAAGAATTAGAAGAAGGAGTGAAACATGTGGACGGCGTGTATGAGGAGTCCCCCACCGCCCGGCGGCTTCGGTTTGATCGTTGCTGTCTCCGAGGAAACAAGGGTCAGTCCTGTCAGGACGACCATGATAATCATCGAAATAACGAGCTGGATCAGGTCGATGGCGTTGCGCATTCTGTAGCCCGTTTCCTTCTCGTAGTATTCGGCAAGCTGGAGCGCGGTGCTCTTGACCGTCCCCGTTTCCGCGCCGGAGTGAAAGCGCGAGATCGCTGTCTTGGTGAACACCCCCGTCGCTTCGAAAGCTTCGGTAATATTCATGCCTTTTTCGACCATCAGAGGAAGCGCAATATTTTTGATCTGGGCTTCCATATACTTGTTGCCGCATGCTTCGGCCGCCATCTTGATCACTTCGATATTCTCACCCGACCCGCTGTAGAGCGCGTAGAAAACCCGGCAAAAAATTTCAATGCTCGTCTTGTGCATCAGGTCGCCGATCGCAGGAACCTTCCACATGTACTGGTCCAGGAAGAATCTCCCCCGGTCGGTTGTCGCAAACCTGATAAAGGCGATCGTCGGAATGGCGAAAGCGAGCATGATGTAAACAATATTGTCGAGAATAAAATCGCTCATCTTCAGCGTCGCCTTCGTCATCGGGGGCAGTTCTATCTTGAACTTTACGAACAGACTCGCCGTGGCGGGAAAAATGTAAGCGACATAGTATCCGACGGCAAAGAACAGAATAACGAGAGTGACTACGGGCATGATCAAAGCACTTTTCAGGTTCTTCTTGAACTCTGCATTGCGCTCCAGAAACTTTGCCGTGCTTTCATAAATCTCTGCCATGTTGCCGCTCTTGGAGGCAAGACCCAGCATATGTGCCGCAAACTTTCCGAGTTCCTTCTCATGTTTGACGAATGCCTTTTCGCTGTCCTTCCCCTGCTTCAACTCCTGGTTGATATCGCGGATGCATTCACGCAGGTTCTTGTTTTGGATGTCGTTGATAAGAAGCTGCATCATCTCATTGAAGGGGAGCTTCTGTCTGATCAAATCGGAGCTGACCCGGACGAACGATACGACATCCGTCGGCGGGACGGAGCCGGCCTTGTCAAAAAGCTTTTTGCGGACGTAAACAACCTGGTAACCCATCTTGGTGAGAGCGTCCTGCACTTCTTGCTTTGTGAAAGCTTTCTGCTCACCGTCAATCTTTTCTTCCCCCTTTTTCACCCTATACAAAAACGTCGAGCGGACCTTGACGCCGGTCAATTTGAACTTGCGTTCACGCGCCATCTGCTCGGCACGTTGCTTCGCGAGCTTTGGCGTTTCCGCGTTAATGACCCCCTGGATCGGTTTTCCCGCCAGGGAGAGCCCCTCAATTCGAAACTCTGCCATAGTACCTTTCCGTAAATATCACCGGTTGCGCCTCACCCATGGAGCCTTCAAAAGGGCCTATAATGAATTCTATAACAAAAAGATACAATCGTCTGCAACAAAAATCAACTCCGAAGGAGGTTCGCTTTGCCCATCTGTCTTCGCCGTCACATCGGAACGCCCCGCCGTCACTCGGTCGAATCTTCCGGGAATCAAGTCAGCTAAATAAAAAAAGGCAGGGATGCCAAGCACACCTGCCCGAAAAAATCTGTGAAAACCAATGACTAGTTCAACCTGGACAAATTCTGGTCTTGAATAGTCACTGTCATGTCGTACGTGGCATATGTCCCATCGCTCATGACAACTTTGCCAACGCCTTCGATGACCACGCTCGTGGCGGTACCATCCGATTTGATATCATAAGTGCCATTCGCGTTATTGGTGTACGCCGTCCCGGCCAGCATCCCGATTCCGCGAACGTCAGCAGTCAGGCCAACAAAGGATTTGTTTCCTCCTCCCATGGTGCTCGGTCTGCTGTAATAATGCTGCGCCTTGGAGGCCAAAACCTTCAAATCGGCTACGACTAGTGCCCGGTTATGATCAACTGCGTTGTCCTGGAACATGCCGATTCCCACCACCACGGCTACGCCGATGATTATCAAACCCAATATGATGAGAAGCAGTTGCTGCTGTCCCATAAATGACCGATCCTTATTAAACGTTAGATGGACACATTCCTGACTCAACGCATTATACGACGCCTGTAACTCAAAATCAAGTCTTGCTTAGGAATGCCGTAGCAGGGCTTGAAACCCGTCACCTATGTCTATAACGTTTCTATTAAATCCAAAAGGCAGGCTGCGTGTGGAAATAGTACGCATGCCTGCCTTCAGGAATTATCTTATAACTTAGTTAACCTTTGCTGGCGACTGTGTCGAAGAAGTAACTGTCATGTCGTATGTGCAGAAACTTCCATCGCTCAACGCGGTCTTGCCTACACCTTCGAGAACTAACGTCGTCGCGGTACCGGCTGTCTTAATTGAATATGCACCGTTCGCATTGTTCGTGAAGGACGTTGATGCAAGCAGGGCCAATCCGGGGGCGTCTGCAGTCAAACCGACGAATGAGTTTCCGCCGCCGCCGAGGGTGGTCGGTTTTGCATAATACTGCTGGGCTTTCGCAGCCAATGTCGTAAGATCGGCGATAACCGCACTGCGGTTCTGATCGACCGCGTTATCCTGAAACATTGTGATACCGACTGCTACGGCGATACCGACAATGATCACACCCAAGATGATCAGAAGAAGTTGTTGCTGTCCCATTGTTACCTCCTAGAAATGTTGTAGTTGGTTGGTGAGTGGTGCTGTATGTTTATGGTCAATTGATCTTCGATGGTGTTTGAGTCTGTGCCGTGACTGTCATGTCATACGTGCAGAAAGACCCATTGCTTAATGCAACTTTGCCCGCACCTTCCAAAACGACCTGCGTGGCCGTTCCTGCGGTTTTCACTGAATACACTCCATTCGCGTTATTTGTGAATGCTACCGAAGCGAGAATCCCTATGCCGGTGGCGTCCGCTGTTAAGCCCACGAATGAATTCCCTCCTCCGCCGAGGCTGCCTGGTTTCGAGTAGTACTGCTGAGCCTTGGCCGCCAGGGTCGTAAGATCTCCAATCACTGAGCTCCTGTTCTGGTCCACGGCGTTATCCTGGAACATCGTGATCCCAACTGCAACAGCGATGCCGACGATGATGACTCCGAGGATGATGAGAAGAAGCTGCTGTTGTCCCATGACGTCTCCTTATTGCTGAATCCTAAATTTGGCCTTGGTGAATGTTTTTTTCTTGGACAGTCTTTAACTCTTCACTTCCTGTGCCAAACCTATTCTGCCCATTCTGAAAGTTTTTTGGCGGTTTTTTGTGCCTTTATGAGTTTTTTACCGAAAGGAGGTCATTCTTACCGACCACTTTTGGCCTGCTGCTTCATCATCGCTCGCCCGGTGCCCAATTCGAGGTGTGAGACCAATGACTGTCGATCGCACTCAAAATGACTTGTGTCGCGGTCGAAGGCCACAAAGATATCTGCCGGTCAAGACCCAGCGACTACAACGTCTCGACATTCTGCCCGATCAGAAAGAACTCCGGCTGAGAATCGTCCTCGAGCATGACAGGCAAAAGCAGAGAGTGGTACGTTTTGTCATTGAATTGAATCCCGTCATAGAGATTCCAGCCAAAAACATGCGGGAATGACGCGGATCTTCTCTCGTCATGCTCACGCGATTTAGCGGGCATCCAAATCGTGACTCAGCGTAAAAGTGAATGAAGCTGAGCATGCCGGTTCAGGTGCGATTTCGCCTTTTTGTTGTTATTGTATTTGACCCAAATTATCTTAGATTTGCGCTATGCTTATTCCAACAGAAATCGATCGACCGTTGAACAAGGAAAAATCCACACTAGTTTTTTCGCTTATCGCGGCTTCTGCTGTCATTCACACTCCCACTCAATTTCTGGAGCGCTGGCTAAACGCGGCCTCCGTTCAGTATGGGATGTCTTCACTGAACAGTCCGCCGCTCCTCTATTTCGTAAACTCATTGCGAGCCCTCCTCTTCCTGATTTCGCTCGCTGCCTTGCTTTGGATTTTCATGCGCCCCGTTTTGGAATATGCCTCAAAGCGCAAACTGGATTTCTTCAATCGAAAAACGATGCTCGGTGCATTGGCAGTCTTTTTCTCGGCGGGAATTCTCGTTCTACCCTCCCGGCTCGGCATTATGGGAGTGGGCTACGCGGAGATGTCCAAAGATCCGTTCATTTTTAGGGATGGCAGCAATCAAATCTATCAGCGACTCCTCCTGCCGGCATTAGCGTACTTTCTTCAATTCAAAAGCCCAGTACTTTATTATTTGTTCAGCCTCCTGCTCACATTCATTCTAATCCTTTGCACGTTGCTCTTCCTTCGGAGCCGTGACATTCAGACCTCGTATCTGGAAAACCTTTCGATCGCGGTGAGCACTTTCATCATCACGCAATTTCAATCGCCGGGGTACACCGAACAGCTCTCTCTCATTATCATACTTCTGATGGTGACGGTCCCGCTCGGGTTATTGCCGAAGATCGCAGGGATGGCACTGGCGCTCTTCGCCCACGAGGTGAGTATCCTGCTTATCGTCCCCGTGACGATGCTCTATTTTTCCAAAGAGGAAAAACTCTGGGGCTGCCTGGTCGTGTTCGTCTATTGCGCGTTCTGGCTCATGAGCTTCGGACTTGATCCCGGCAAACTCATGGCGGTCCGGACAGTGGGTGGAGAATCCGGATTCGCATGGCTCATCCATCATCCTCTGCGCGAGCTGGGAGGCATCGCGGCGTCATACAAGCTTCTGTGGATCCCAATGCTTCTCGGGCTTTCGAGTTCGGCGTACCGCAAGCAGATCATTCTCTTCATTCTCCCCGGAATCGCGGCAACAATGTTCGGAGTCGACACGAGTCGATTGATGGCCTTCGGTCTTTTGGCATGTCTCACGGCAATCGTGGCGGTGAAGAAATACTCCATCCTTCCCGAAAGGTATCTCCGGCTTCTCTTCGGATTAAACCTCTGCCTTCCTTCCGTCTATATCGGGCTCAATTCCGGCCTCGTCTACTTTAATGGACTGTACCAGCTCTTCTACCGCGGGATCTTTATACAATGAACCGCCCACTCAAAGTCCCAGCACTTCTCTGGCTGCTCCTTATACTCGCAGTAACGTTTGTCGTATTCCTTCCCACATTCCAATACGGTTTTACCAACTGGGATGACGATATCCATGTGACAAACAACGCGTCGATCCAGCATCTGGACGCCGGTTCGGTCGGTGAGCTATTTCGTCCCACTGGAAATTACATGTATCACCCCCTGACGATGCTGTCATTTGCTGTAGATTGGTGGACGGGCGGCGGTTCGGCGCGAAGCTTTCACGTTACTTCCGTTGTCCTTCACTTGCTCAATGTCCTTGTGCTCTTCGTTCTGCTGCGCAGGTACATTTCGTCGGATTCTGTGGTCCTTTTCTGCACCGCCGTTTTTGCCCTGCACCCGCTGCAGGTTGAATCCGTCGCCTGGATTTCCGGAAGGAAAGAGCTTCTCTATTCTTTTTTCTATCTCCTTTCTCTTCTGTTCTATGCCCACTGGGATAACAAGAAGAAATGGTTCTTCTATGTTATCTCTTGTCTCTTTTTTGCTTGTTCTCTGTTTTCGAAGCCGACTGCGGTCACATTACCCCTTGTTCTCCTCGCAGCGGAGTGGATCAGAGAAAGAAAGTTCACGCTCAGGACGGCGGCCAAAACTGCACCGTACTTCACAGGAGCACTGGCTTTTGCCTGTTTCAGCGTGGCAACCCAAATCCGGCATACGGTTACCCCGGTAAGCTTTTATTCGCTGCCGCAACGAGCTTTGTTCGTCGCATACGAGGTTGGCTTCTACATCTGGAAAGCGGCCCTCCCCAGAATGCTCTCGGCGTGCTACGCTTATCCCCAACTGCTCGATGGCGCGCTCCCCTTGGCGTATTATCTCGCCCCGGTCCTTCTCGCAGTTTTGATGTCCGCTATCTGGCTATTGAGAAGAACGTCGGAGACCATCCTCCTCGGACCTTTGATCTACCTCATTACTCTTTCCCCGGTTTTGCAGCTGATCCCGTTCAATAATGCATCCCTTGTCGCAGATCGTTACGCGTATCTTCCCATCGTCGGTCTCGCATATTTCTTTTCACAATTGGTGACGCTTGCTGCGAGCCGGTCAACGAGCAGATCCCCCGATTCAGCCGGCGCAACGAGTGTTGTCTTCGCCTTGATCATTCTCCTCATGCTTATTCCGTCTCTCGGACGAGTGCAGGTTTGGAGAAACAGCATCACACTCTTCGACGATGTAATTGAGAAAAACGATCATATCGGAATCGCGTATGGCAATCGAGCAGACGCGAAATTGAGAGAGGGAAACTTTTCGGGGGCGCTGTCCGATTGTGAATACCTGGTGGCGCTTAAACCTGAGGACGGAAAGGCGTACTACGACAGGGGTAATGCTCTTCTCGGCCTTCGGATGTACCGGGCCGGCCTGAGCGATCTGACTCGCTCGATTCAGCTTGGATATCGGAAATCGAGTGTCTACTACAATCGCGGGACTGCCTGCTACAACCTGGGCCAGGTTGATAGCGCCATCGCGGACTTTCTTTCTTCGCGCTCGCTCGACCCGGCTTTTGCGGACGCACCGTACAGCCTCGGTTATGTGATGCTCCACTCCCGAGGAGATCCGCAAGCCGCGATAGCATACTTCGATTCAGCGATAGCCATCAACCGGCGCTATACCGAAGCGCTTTATCAGAAGGCAACTGCAGAGTACAGACAACGCGCCTACGGAAATGCGATGCGGGAATTGTCCGAGGCGATAAGTTACAGTGGATCATTGAGAAGTGATCCGCTCGTGGGTGAAATTAACCGGGCCGTCGACAGCGTTAATGCAAAAGTCGCAGCGCTCAGAAGCCTCCCCGGCAACGCTTCCCACACAATCGAAACCCGGAGGCGCCTGGAAGAAATGTATAAGATATTGGGAGATTCCCTGCGTGGAAATGCGGACAACACCTTAGCCCCATCACGGGCAAAAGGAGGCGAGTCCGGTGAATAAAAAGACCATCACGCTCTCTTTTGTCTATCTCCTCTCGGCAGTTTCCGTCGTGGCATATTATCCGGCGCTCCTGAACCATATCATAAGCTGGGAGGATTCCGATTTATTCAATATCGTATCTCTCCTCCTCAAGGGAAAGACCGGCCTCTTCTCTCACCCTGAGCATCCGCCGTTGGAGCTGGCATTCATTGCCTTCCAGCGAAGCTTCAGCCAGTACGGCTACTTCCTCTTTCATGCCTTGAGCGTGCTCGGGCATGCTGCCAACGCAATCCTCCTCTTCTTTCTTGTTCGGAAAATCTTCGCCTCAGAGAGGATTGCCGTCGTTGTCAGTCTCTTGTTCGCGCTGCACCCGGTAGCAGTAGGAACCGTGGCCTGGTTGAGCGGGCAGAGCACGATTTTCGCGACCCTTTTTCTTTTGTCGGCCTCGCTTTCGTACCTCAGCTTCAAACGGGATGGAAAGAGATTTGCATGGTGGATGGCTGTTGTCTTTTCGGCATTCTTCTATTCGATCGCTCCTCCGGCTCTGAATCTCATATTGCTCCTCTTAGGAATCGATCTGTTGCTGGAAGCCAAGCTGAAGAAGGAGCACTTCATACAAAAGTGGCCAATGATCTTCCTGTGGTTGGTCTCTCTTTGCTTCCGCGCAATCCGCTCCGGCGGCTGGCAGTATCTCCAGCAGCTCTACTACGACAGTGTTGCCGTAATGAGGCTCGGCATCGTTGATGTTATTGCTCGTGTATTCTTCCCCTGGCATGATACGTTGGTTGCTTCCGCCGATGAGATCGCCGCACGATCCTCCTTTTACGGCGAATCGATTCTTCCGTTGGCCTTCCTGGTTCTTGCTGTACTGGTCATTTGGAACCGCAAGAAGGAGCCGACAGTATTTTACGGTTTTTTGTTTCTCGTTTTGGCGGGCCTTCCGTTGTTTACGGGGCACGCATCTGGCAATTGGGTGCTTATTGACCGCACATTCTATCTCTCCGTTGCCGGGATCTATATGGCCCTCGGAAGTCTGCTAGAGAAATTGATTTTGGCGTGGGAGCGGCGAAAAGGTGCGGCGACGGCCGCATATCTTGTCTGTGGATGTCTGGTGCTTGTACTTCTCTACGCTTCGCGGTCAAGAACCGAAGCATGGAAGGACAGCCTTACGTTTTGGGGAAAGGCTCACGCGGAAAATCCGAAGAACACGTTCATTCTAACCCAGCGCGGCATGGACCATTACTCCAGGTATGAGATTGCCCCCTCACTCACCGACCTCAGCATGGTCGTCGAGCTTGCGTCGGGGGACCCGGAATCATATATCAACCGCGGCATTGTACGGCTGGACGCATTCGACTACAGCGACGCAATCGCCGATTTTCGACGGGCTCTCCAGTTGCGCTCTACCGACCAACGGGCGTACTACGATCTTGGTTTGGCGTATGTCAGATCCTCAATCCTCGACAGCGCGGAAGCTGCGTTCTCCCGAGCGATCGACCTGGATCCCGCGTTTGCGCAGGCCTATGAAGGACGCGCCAATGCGCTGGCAAGGAGCGGCAGCTACGTTCTGGCTTTTGCCGACTATCACCGCGCTCTGGAGCTGGACCCGGACTATGCCGAGGCATACGGAAACCGTGCGTTCGCTTTCCTTCAAACTGGAAATTACGGGCGGGGGCTTTCGGATTTTTCAATGCAAATCAAGCTGGCCCCGTATAAGGTCGATGCGAGAATTCACTGCGGATATACGGCGCTTCTGTTGGGAGACACGGCAACAGCCATGGAGGTATTCTCCGGGGCATTGCGCGCCGATTCGACCAACGGTAGGACCTATCTTTTGGGGGTGTCGAAAATATTTTTGAAGACTGAAGAAGAAGCTCGTCGTGGTGAGCGCCTCTTTCGCCGGCTAGGCGTCCGATAGCGCCGAGCAATGCGGCTGGCTTGGAGCGGAATCCAATATTCATTCCGATGCGCGTTTACAGCGTTCGTCCTCGCGGGGGGTTATTTCATCAGCACCATTTTTTTGATGTCATGAAAAGTCCCTGCCTTCAACACACAGAAATAGACCCCGCTTGAGAAACTAGCCGCATCCCACTGAACCGAATGGCTGCCGGCGGCTTGTTCTCCGTTTTCCAGTCTTGCTACTTCCCTCCCGAGAACATCGTACACCTCTACCGTAACAACGCTGTTTACGGCTAATTGATATCTGATCACTGTCGCCGGATTAAATGGATTCGGAAAATTCTGTGAAAGGGAGAAATTATTGGGGATCGGCCGGGATCTCTCCGCCACGGATAGAACTGTCCCCATGGCTGCGGCAGCATCTACTTTTCCAAAACCCCATTGTGCGGAGGCTTGGGATCCAGTGAAGCTGTCTTTGCGGGCGGTGCTGGTAATGGCATTTTTGAGTTGGTCAGAAGTCAGCGCCGGGTTGGCTTGCAGAAGAAGGGCGAGAACGCCGGCAATGTGAGGAGTCGACATACTTGTTCCTTCCATTACAACATGTTTGCCGTCCGCGGCGATGAACGCAGAGTCGGGGGTTGAGTCCGTTGACAATGAAGAAACAATCAGTTCTCCCGGCGCGCAAATTTCCGGTTTCTGCCTGCCGTCACGGGTCGGCCCCATGCTGCTGAACAGAGAGTAATCTCCAACAGCATTCGCCCCAGGAATATGGTACGTGTTTCCGTCAATCGACTTCCATGATCCCCGAGTTACATACGACCCGACAGTAATTGCTTTCTTAGAGGTCCCGGGGGACCCGACAAGTTTTCGGAATGTGTACCCCGATGTAAACTCCGGTGAATCTCCGGACGCACTGAATATTTCGGTGTAGTCGAGCCAGATGTCGAAAGCGCCCCCCTGAGTAATCGATGTTCCGCTGATCGTCAACGACCATGCGCCATTGCGCGGAGCTTTGCTCGCAACGGCGTCATAAATCTCGATAGTGCAGTCTTTCGTGCTGTCCAACGGATCGGCACCGCCCGGCGCGTTGGAAATGAGAACGTGCCCGTCCGACGGCGTTTCGACCGTGGTTTGAGCTCCGGGGGCAGCCGCCACAACCGAACCGTTCGGACTTTTGACGGTGATGGTAAACTGATCTCCCGGTTTGTACCATACATCGAACCAAAGATCATCATTTCCGGGACCGGCGGTTGGAGAGTACGAAGGGATCGAAAAATTATATGTGATTGACCCGCCCTGGGCCACCGCGCTGTCGCAATGAACGTGGTCCTGCCCCTCGTTTCCGGCGGCAATGGCAATTGCCCTCCCGGCCGACTGGAGTTGATTGTCGATTCCGATCTCGTCGACATCTGTTCCGTCGTGCGCGCTTTGCTGCGAACCCAAGCTCAGGTTGATCACAAAGGGCTTGCCGGCCGCATCTGCTTTCTTCTGTATGTAGGTGATGCCGTCGAGAATGTCATTGTCCAGAAAAGTTGTTCTCACTGCGATGATATCAGCATCCGGAGCAACCCCTTTGTAGCCGGCTGCGGACGACGCACCATTCCCTGCCGCGATGCCGGCGACATGCGTGCCGTGACCGTCGGTGTCCTGTTCCTTGACAATGTTCGGAGGCGATGCGCCGAGTTCGGCATTAATCTGGGCCTGAGAGAATTCCTCTCCAATGACGTAACCTGCGGGATGAGTTGTGCCCGTGATGGTTTGATCCCAAAGCCAGAGAATTCTGGATTGCGTGGCGTCTGATGGAGAACGAAAATCGAGATTCTTCCAATCAATTCCGGTATCGATGAGGCCGAAGATCACTCCTTTGCCCGTGTAGGACGTCCCGTTGAAAGATCCGTTCTGCAATTTGTCGGCCCGGATTTCGGGCACGCTGATGTCGAGCAGCGGCTTCCGTTTTTTTGCGAGGGTAATGAACTTCACGGATCCCAGCGATGAGAGCCGGACGATCTGAGAGAGCGTAGCCCGGGCTGTAAAGAGCTGGCTCTCGATGGAATTCGGCTCGATTCCGATAGCCCGAGCGTCCCCTACGTCCGACGAGTAGACCACAATGGGATAGAGGGTTGAGTTTTCTGAATCCTCCGCATTTGCAGCGCGCTCCTTCGCGAGTTCCGCGACCCCGGCCTCCGATTGCAAAAGCATGGATAAGCGATTATCAACTTTCGCGGGGTTCACCGGAAGGGAGTCTGTCTGAGAGATGGCAGTGGAAAGATAGCTCAGGATAATCACGCCCAGAAAAATCGAAGCCCTCATAGGGATGACCTTTGACTTTGGATGGCGGCTACGTTGTCAGTTCAAATTGCGGAAACTTCGGGCGATGCACAATGGCAGTATGGTTGCAGATAAAGATACGGCTGGGTTGAATTCAGTTCCTCCGCGGACTTCAGACAATTCCCCCACGAGCAGTGTGATATTTCGGAACCGAACCTGCACAGATCCACGCAAATCGGATTTTCAAAGACTCATATTGCTTCGTCGCCCGATTCTTCGGTGCGGATACGGATGACCTCATCGACAGTCGACACGAATATTTTTCCGTCGCCGACCTGTCCGGTTTTCGCTACCCTCAGGATTGTCTCAAGTATTTTGTTGGCGAATTCGTCGGATGCAACGACCTCAATTTTAATCTTAGGCAGAAAATCGATCTGATATTCAGATCCCCGGTAGATCTCGGAGTGGCCCTTCTGTCTTCCATACCCTTTCACTTCCGTCAGAGTCATTCCCTTCACTCCGATCTCCGAGAGCGCCTCCCGGACATCGTCCAGCTTGAATGGTCGGATTATTGCTTCGATTTTCTTCATAGTCGTCCGGCTGAATGCTTCGTATAAGTAGTGTAGTAGTGCGAGACGTTACTTCCCGTGGCAGTTTTTGTATTTCTTTCCGCTCCCGCACGGGCAAGGGTCGTTACGCCCGACCTTTTCGGTGGCGTGCAGCTGCTGAACCTTTGTCCCGGGAGGCTGGGCGCTTCGCGAGGGTTCGCTCCCTTCCACAGGCTCCCTGTTCGCCTGAAATCCGAGCCCCGCGGAGGCATCGTGTGTCATGGTGAGCTGTTCGCGATGAAGAGGACGCCGCGTCCGGGGAAGCGGCATCTGCTCTCGTGTCTCGGGGAAAAGCTTGAAAACGAGGTTCAGCGCTTCGCGGTTGATCATCCCGATCATTTCGATGAACATGTTGAACGCTTCCCCCTTGTACTCAAGGATCGGGTCCTTCTGTCCGTAGGCGCGGAGATGGATCCCTTCCTTCAGGTCGTCCATTTCCCGCAAATGTTCCTTCCACCGTATATCGATCACCTGCAGCATCGCCATCCGCTCCAGGGAACCCATGATCTCCGAACCGATCTTTTCTTCTTTCCGTTTGTAAAACTCGATAGCGACTTTTACCGCCTCGGCAGCGACTCCGGTTTTCCCGAGCTCCTGGAATTGCTCCGGAGTAATGGGAAAATCCACCAGGAGGTTCACGCGCAGCGCTTCCTTCAGCAAGTCGAGTTCACCCTGGTCGTAGTGTTGATCCACCAGCTCTTCCACAAAATCGCCGAGCATCGAAAAAATATCATCCTTGAGACGTTCTCCCAGCAAGGCATGACGCCGTTTGGCGTAGATCACTTCCCGCTGCTGGTTCATCACGTTGTCGTACTCGAGCAGCCGCTTTCGGATGCCGAAGTTGTTCTCTTCGACTTTCTTCTGCGCTCTCTCGATCGACTTCGTGATCATGCTGTGCTGAATGACCTCGCCTTCCTTCAGTCCCATCCTTTCCATGATTCCCGCGATCCGTTCGCTCCCGAAGAGCCGGAGCAAATCATCCTCGAGCGACAGAAAGAATTTTGAAGAACCGGGATCACCCTGGCGTCCTGACCGTCCGCGCAGCTGCCGGTCGATGCGACGCGCTTCGTGACGCTCTGTTCCGACAATGTGCAATCCACCGACATCACGGACTCCGGGTCCGAGTTTGATGTCGGTTCCTCGGCCCGCCATGTTGGTAGCAATCGTCACAGCCCCGGGCAGTCCGGCGTTCTGCACAATTTCCGCCTCGCGCTGATGCTGCTTCGCGTTCAGCACGTTGTGCGCAATTCCCTTCCGCTTCAGCATGCGGCTGATCGTCTCCGACACTTCAACGCTCGTTGTTCCCACGAGAACAGGCCGCCTCTTCTCCTTCATCTCCTCGATCTCGGTGATCACCGCATTGTACTTTTCACGCTTTGTCTTGTAGACGACGTCCTCGGTATCGTCGCGGATGGCCTTCTTGTTCGTCGGGATGGAAACGACGTCGAGTTTGTAGATCTCAAAAAATTCTGCGGCTTCGGTCTCTGCCGTACCGGTCATGCCGGCCAGCTTTTTGTAGAGACGGAAATAGTTCTGGAGCGTCACCGTCGCGAGGGTCTGTGTGTCCCTTTCAACCTTTACTCCCTCTTTTGCCTCGATCGCCTGATGGAGCCCGTCGGAATAGCGGCGGCCGTGCAGCAAGCGTCCGGTGAATTCGTCGACGATCATCACCTTGCCGTCGTCCGTAACAACGTATTCGTCGTCTTTTTCGTAAAGGGAATACGCCTTCAACAGCTGCAGCACGGTATGGATCCTGTCGCTCCGCTCGGCGTACAGCTTATTGATCTCGTCCTTCTTGAGCTGTTTTTCCTCAGCGCTCAAACCGGCGTTGCCTTCGAGAAGGCTCACTTCGGTTCCAATGTCGGGAAGCACGAAGAAGTCCTTGTCTGAATTCCCGGCCAGGAGCTCCCTTCCTTGTTCGGTGAGGTCGATGGAATGATTCTTCTCGTCGACGGCAAAATAGAGTTCATCGTCGATCTCGTGCATCCGCTTCGATTGTTCGGCGAGATAGACAGACTCCGTCTCCTGCATCAGCTTCTTCGCAGCTCCGTCCGAGAAGATTTTTGTCAGTCTCTTGTTCTTCGGGGCGCCTCTGTATGCGCGCAGGAGAAGAACCCCGGCTTCGTCCTTCTTTTTCTCGTCCGCAAGAAGCGCTTCAGCGTCGGCGACAATTTTCGCGACGAGATTTCTCTGCGCGGTGACGATGCGCTCGACCCGCGGCTTCATCTCGCCGAATTTCTGGTCGTCCACTTCCACCGGGCCGCTGATGATAAGCGGCGTCCGGGCCTCGTCGATCAACACGGAATCGACCTCGTCGACGATCGCAAAGTAGTGTCCCCGTTGGACCATGTCGTCCGGAGTCCCCACCATGTTATCGCGCAGGTAATCGAAACCGAATTCGTTATTCGTCCCGTAGGTGATGTCGGCGGCATATTGGACGCGCCGCTGCTGCGGCTCCATCGTCTGAAGAATGCAACCGACTTTCAGTCCATGGAACTCAAATATTTTCCCCATCCATTGGCTGTCGCGAAGGGCGAGATAGTCGTTGACGGTGACAAGATGGACGCCCTTGCCGGCGAGTGCATTCAGGTACATCGGGAGAGTCGCCACGAGCGTCTTTCCCTCTCCAGTAGCCATCTCTGAAATCTTACCCTGATGCTGTACAATTCCTCCAATCAACTGGACATCGAACGGAACCATGTCCCAAACGACCTTATTCCCGGCAACTTCCCACATCTGTCCAACGAGCCGGCGGCACGTATCCTTGACAACCGCAAACGCCTCGGGAAGAAGCTCGTCCAAAGTTTCCTTGATGGCTCCATGGAGCTCTTTTTCGGCCTCATCGATTTCATCATAGACGGATTCCCTCTGCTCAAAAGGAATATCTGTCTTCAATTGCTCCCGAAGCTCCGTCAGCCGGCCGCTTAATTCCGCAGTCTCATCGACAATTCTCTGCTTGAATTCCAGAGTCTTTGCACGAAGCTCATCGTCGCTGAGATCCTTGTAGGATTCAAAATGCCGGTTAATCTCCTCGACAATCGGCAAGAGCGAGTGGACATCCCTTTCGTGCTTGCTGCCGAATATTTTCTTAATGATATCTAGCATTCAATGCTTCCTGCTGTGGTAATGATACTCCTAGCCATACTCATTGTAAATGTAAGGAAAAGTTGAGAGAAGATCAACGCGGGAATATCGGCACCGGTTTGTGACGTGTCCTCATAAAAAATCATTGGCAGAGTTATACGATACAACGACAACGATACAATGCCCTGTAACACCCGGGCATAGTTTGGATTCGCGGGGCTATATCCGAGCCTGCATGGATCGCGTGACTATTCTCCCGAACAGCACGTTATCATCCCGAGCGTGACTTATCGAGCGGATTTTGAGTGAACACCCACCTGACATTGCCATAGCTTCTGATTCCGGTGTATTGGTCGGCCTGGTTGCGAAATGGTGCAGAAGGCATTCCCCGTCCCTCTAAAGCCGGCGCTCGAAAAGCGAGTAAAATCACTCAAGTCCCCTTGCCCCCCTAACTCGGGGAATCGGTGAAAGAAAAGAACAAGAAGTCCCTGAGAAACCGCCGGTTATTTCATGGGCAGACGGGATTTATTTACGGGTCCTTTGTGTTCTTCAAGCAAGCATAAGAAGCTCACCTTTAAGAAAAGCCTACATCCAGTTTATAAGCTTTTTATTCATCAAGCGAAAGGGGTCACCGTGATACTATCTTCATATACGGGTCTGCTGAAGTTCGTTTGTTTCCCGGTATTCCTTCTCATGGTACTGTCGTCCCAGGTTTTCCCTCAGACTGATCCCGGCGTTTCCTCAAATGAAAAGAGTACGCGTGCCCAAACGCAATCCAACCCTCGCGCATCTCTTGGAAACATGTCGGGGCGCGTCAGTTCGCAAGGCCGAGTAGGTCAACATACAATCCAGTCCGATGGAGATGCAGCCACATCCCTTTCTCGTAGCGTTCCTTTGCCGGTTATTAGCAGCACGAGCGGCCATACATTTTCGACGTTCAGCACTGGAGTCATTACCGGCGGCGGAGCGTCATTCATCAAATCGTTGGATGTTTCGGGATTAAGCAATTCCGAATACTTGTATTATACTATCTCCGCCACCTACGTGCCGGGAACAGCACCGCACGATGGATATTCTAGTACTATGAAGATGTCTCTCACCGACGGCGCATCGAACGTCTTCATACCGGCTACCATCGCAAATTCCGGGACGTTGCCCCTGGGAGGCGGTTCAACCCTTCAATGGGATGGTGTGATGGATCCGTATACCGGCGGAGGCAATCTGACTATTACGTTCCAGGATGCGTACACCGACGCCAGCGGGCCTTATACATCACAAGTGAACAATGTCACCGTGACCATTTATGCAGCTCCGCAGCCGAAAAAAACATTCGCGACTTTCAGTACCGGAACGATAACGGGCGCCGGAGCAGCCTTCACTAAATCACTGGATATTTCGGGACTACCGAGTACTCAATTCCTGTCCTACATTGTTAGAGCTAGCTACGTGCCGGGAACTGCACCTCATGATGGATATTCGAGCACAATGAAGATGTCCTTAAGCGACGGCGGTTCAAATGTGTACCTCCCACTCGTGATAGCAAATTCGGGAGTACTGCCTGCCGGCGGCAGTACGTCGCTTGAATGGAAGGGTGTTTTGCCGATTCCGTACACGGGAGGGGGGAACTTGACGGTGTCGTTTAACGACGCATTCACTGACGCCAGCGGGCCTTATACCTCCCAGGTGAACAACGTTACCGTGATTATTTATGCGGCGCCGCAACCGAAAAAAACTTTTGCGACCTTCAGCACAGGAACGATAACAGGGGGCAGCCCAGCATTCACAAAATCTCTGGATGTCTCGGGACTCCCCAATTCTCAATATTTATTCTACATCGTCAGTGCCAGTTACGCGCCGGGAACAGCGCCTCATGACGGATATTCAAATACAATGAAGATGTCCTTAAGCGACGGCGGTTCGAATACTTACCTTCCGCTCGATGTAGCAAACTCGGGGGTACTGCCGGCGGGAGGTAGTACGACGCTTCAGTGGTCCGGCATCCTGCCCAACCCATACACAGGAGGAGGAAACCTGACTGTCACCTTCAATGATGCTTACACCGATGCCAGCGGCCCGTACACTTCGCAAGTGAATAACGTTACCGTGACCATGTATCCTGCATCGACAGTCTCGTACACTGTTTCCGGCAATGCGGGCATCGCCGGCGCGACGATGGGCTATACGGATACCACGGCCAAGACCGCGACGGCCGATGGAAGCGGAAATTATAGTTTCATCGTATCCGCATTTTGGACAGGCACCGTGACACCTTCGAAAACCGGCTACAGTTTTACTCCTGCAAACAAAACCTATTCCAATGTCTTGGCGGACCAACCC
>CAYLMV010000076.1:0-18148 GCA_964384415.1 uncultured Chitinophagaceae bacterium
CCTTCACCGGTTTTGGAGTCGACAACCTTTCCGGAGATCGAGCCGGTTGTCTGCGCATAAGCAGCAAAAGAGACCGCAATAATTAATAGAAACGAAATGAGGAGGCTGCACAATGACAATCGCAGACAGTTTCCCCAGCCGTCAGAATGCCCGTTCTGAATGCGCGTGAGATCAGTTCCAGAATATTTTCCGACTGAACTTATCATTGCAATTTAAACTCGTCGACGATCACTTTGCGGAAGAATGATGTGAGGGCGGCCGGGTCGCCGTTCAGCAGATGGACCGGCACCGCCACAAGGACAAATGTTTTTGCATTGTCAATCACGGCAATCGGCGGGACTCCTAGATACCGTTCCTTCTTTTGCTGCGGAGGGGACACGGAATTGTCCGTATAGACTGAATCCATCTGATAGAGATACTGAGCATCAGCTCGTTTATAGACACGCCGCCAGCTGGGGGCCGGAGTAACGAATTGCCCGCCGCCGCTGGGCCGTGGACCGAACGTCAGGGCTGGATATCCGCTCGTCGAGTCGAACGGCGCGAGTCTAGTTCCGATCGGCACACGATTGTCCGCATTCGTTGGCACCGTCGCAGTCGAATTCGGGTCCGTCGTCACGCTGTCGATAGGAGCGAAATCGTTGAGCGCGCTCACATTTGGGAATGAAATGTTCTCTGGAAACGTCGTCGAAAAAATTACTTTCCCGCCGCGCTGGATAAAATTGAACAACCCGATTTGCGCCGGGCCGTACGAGGGGTACAAGTCGCTATACCAGAAAACAAGTTTGTACAACTGAAGAGTAAGGATGAGGGCCGGATTGATATTTGCCGGAACATAAGTTCCGTATTTCTGATTGGCGATCTGATTTGATTTCGCCGTATTGTCCAAGCCAATGCCGACATCGAGAGTATCAAATAGACTAAACGATCCTCCATCTATGCTCGGGTCGGAAAGTACTGTGTGATATATCCGCAGCGCAATGGAATCAAGAGCCTGATTGTCATCCTTCACAACCAGCATCTTCCCTTGTGGCTTCTTCACAAACCAGCTGCCCGCCGGCGACGACGGCATACGTGCGACTTTGCTGTATTCGCCTGCGAGATCCTTCGCCTGGACATAAAGAACATTCTGCGCGTTCAACCTTAACCCGGAAATTGTAGTCTGGAGCTGCAGCCCTGGAAACGCTCCAGTGTAAACATTTGCCGTGACCGTTCCATTAACCGGAGCAGCATCGCTCACAGAACGAGGCACCGCCAATGTCACGAGCGTCGACTTGCTGGTGAGAGTTTGCCAGCTTGACGGCAGGGTCGTATCATTCAGCGCGATCCGATACGAGACGATGGTATTGTCCCCGTCGGCGTCATGTCCGACCCAGGAAAAAGTCGCAACGGTGTACGTGGTTAGAGGCTGCTGTATCACCGATGAATCGACAGGATTGGCGGCAAATTGCACCGTCGGGGGCGTGTTGCGAATGGGAAAGAGTAGGATGGCGCCTTTGGGGTCGGCTGCAGATTGGAGGCTACTCAAGGCTACGTCGCCAGCGCTGTAGATGCCATTCGTGTCTTTGTCCCAATATGGACTCGGCGTCATCCGGATAATTGCCCCACGCGGCAGGGCGATCCCCTGCTTAAATGAATTGTCGACGGCTCGAACGATTACCGTAAAGCTATCCCGAATTGCTCTCAAAGGAAGTGCAATGAGAGTATCGGTGATGGTAGTCCAGGTATACGTTATCGTATCAGGAACAGGGATCCTGGTCGGAGCAGGCCTGAAGTTCCCCACGGCGAGAAGGTAGCCTTCCACGGTGCCGTTTGGATCCTCGCCGTACCAATAGAGATGCTGGCGCGACGCAGTCTCAAGGAGAAGCGAATCCGGCGTCAGCCAAAGCCGCGTCGACGGCGGAAGGTTCGTTTTCGGTTCGTCAGTGAACTGCTTAGTGCAGCTGCCGAACAGAAGCACGAATGCGAACAATATTAAAGCTTGGAAAAAATGCCGCTTCATTTCTCTTTGAGTTAGTTCACCGTCTCCCGCTTGGTCATCCTTCTCCCGCCGATTTGCGGCGGGAGAAGGATGACAATTACTTCTGCAACGCGCTTTCTTACTTCAACAACAACATTTTCTTCACTTGCACAAAATTCCCAGAGGAGATCCTGTAAATGTACATTCCGGTCGACAGCCTCGACGCATCGAACGAAACGTTGTATGTGCCGGCCGTCTGCTGCCTGTTCACAAGCGTTGCAACGACCTGTCCCAAAATGTTGTAGACCTTCAAGGTCACCATGCCGGAAGCGGGGATCGCATACCGGATAATCGTCGTCGGGTTGAAAGGATTCGGATAATTCTGGTCGAGGGTGTATTGCTCCGGTATGTTCGCCTGAGTTCCGCTGACGAGAGTTACTCCCGGTACGACATAATCAGCGTTTGTTCTCGGCACAACCATATAATTGTTGTTGTTATAGTAAATAACCCCTACCAGTTTGGTGATCTTGTCACCCGTTTTCAAAATCTTGTCTCCAAAGGAAGTATCAGTCGGAACGTTCGAATAGAAATTCCGACCATCCCTCCGGACGAGAACCGCAGCGAAACTATTAGAGACTTCAAATTGGGTTGGATCCACAAAAACTGGGTTGATATTTCCCACGGTTAAGGAGTCAAACTCGACCAACATCCCTTCATATGGCTCCGCGCCCAGGTTCCCGTTGCTCACCCCCGGACCAAATACTGATGTCAATAGTTTGACGGGTGTTGGAATGGGATGGTGATGAGAGACAACTCGAACTGAGGTCACTTGTGCAAGCTGAGTAACTTCGAAATTCTCCGTCACTTGACCGGCCACCACGACACTGTCGCCGTTCTGAATCGGATCGAGGAGCGTATCTGGCCCGGTCACCCATAATCCGCTGAAGGGCTGGTTCGAGCTCTGGATATACCACGGGCTTGTTCCGTTTATGCTGAAGGGGGATAATAGCAAACTTGCGGTATCTGCCGTGACGATTCCGCTGGTTGAGTCAATGGCACCCACATACGGGCTCCGGCCATTTTTGTACGGAGTGTATTGTATGTCTTGAATGGACAGCAAGCGTTGGGCGGTTCTGTCGAGCACTTTGTAGAAGAAGAACCCTTTGGTGCTATCATATTGCGTCAGAGCTCCGGAATTCGCGAGAATCGTGGATCCATTGTTCGTGTCGGTGACTTTGAGAAAATATCGGACAACGGTTCCTGCAGGCTGGACCGGAATATTGGCTTGGTACGATGAATCTGCACCCCCATGCGGCGCAGCCATCGCAACATTCTGCCAGCTTCCGTTGCTTAAGCTGTAGAACAATGTGACAGAAGCAATAGGAAAAGTTGCCACGGTCGTGCCGGTCGATTGGTAGGCTTTTACGGTAATGAGCGGAGTGCTGTCCTTGGTCACAACTACCGGATAGCGCCTCTCCGTAGAAATTCCGGGAGGAGTGGGCCCGTAGACGATATCGCCGGGCCACATCGGACATATTCGGTAGCCGCGTGCTGATTCCTGGCCCGAAGAAGTCGCGACATAACCCCTGATCGTGTCGATATATGCTCCCGCCGGGGGAACATGGTAAGCCGTATCAGCAGGAGTAGTCGGCTGGGCCTGAGCACTGGGGCTCTTGGTAAAATGATAGGACCAGTCATAGTCGGAAAGCTGATTGCCCGAAGCATCGGTAAACATAAATGTGCCGCGTGAGGTATTGACGTTGGCAACAACCGTGACATTTGTAAAATAGACATACTGTGATTCCCATTGCTCGCCCGTCGAGAACAAAATCTTCCCTCCTGGATTAGAGCCAATGTTAAAATCCGTAATGCTGAGATGAACGGGCGGCGGCAACGGATTTCCAGACGAAAGTACGTTGACCCCGGCCCCGACGATCGGAGCAAATTGTGTAGCGCTGTTCATCTGACTGAGTGGAAACTCCTGGATCACACCCAGCATCTGGATGATATCTCCCTGCTCGACGCTGAAGAATCCGTCTGCATCGAAGTCGGCGCTGTCGTTCGTAACGGGATAGCGGACAAGGATACCGCCCCATTGCTGAGTCCCGAGAACGCCCGTGTCCACCACCGCCAGCGTAAGCCCGTCATTGGTGTAGCTTATAACTCTCGCCGGCACCGTCACGAGCACTGTGATGTTCACCGTGTCATTCAAAAATCGGGAGGTTTGCTTCGTCCATTGCGCTCCGGTGTTGTAGCCTGCCGAATCTGCAAAATGCAGTGAATCGGCCGACACAAACTGTATGTCATGCACCGTTACTGTTGGATAATCTGCAATGCGTTGCGGCGACCAGTGGTGATATGATCTTTTTGTCGGCTTGTGAGTTCCTGCGAACCCAACGGCCGTGCACAACGCCACTATCGCGATAATTAATAGAAGTTTCTTCATAGCGCTCTCCTCACTTTCCTGGAAATTATGAGATTGATTGAATGATCTTAAATTCGTTTGGGACAACCATGCGGAGGTTTGAAACCTCCGCATGGATTTACTTATTTCACAATGACAAATTTTCCCCTCTTCACGGTCCCCGTGGCGAGATCCTTCACGGTAAAGAGATACAATCCTGTCGCTATCGCCTGGTCATACCGTGAGATGAGATCCCATGCGTGCTCCCCGCCTGCAAAATGCGCCGGAAGACTCAGACCTGAATAGTCATCGAACCACTTGATGCCCGCACCGTTGTATGTCGATGCATCGTGCGTGAACTGAGTAACGAGGTCTCCGCTAAGGGTGTAGATCTTAACCTCGGCACGCGCCGGTAAATTGTAGAAATAAATCTTCCGATCCCGCTCTCCCGACTTATCCCAGGCCGCACCCGCGTAGTAGGGATTAGGATAAACACCGATTTCCGTAGATTTATCCGATGTCGGAGGCGTGCCCGGTATGACCCGCACGATCACTTTCGCGCTCTCGAGGCTGGGAAGCTGGTTAGCAGAGTCTCCCTGATTGTACGCAGAAACTCCATAAAGATACTGCCAGCCGTTCAGGCTTGTGATGTCGTCGCCTATTGGGGGAAAACGATACCAGTATTGAACCGTGTCTCCCGGAAATATTTTTGGCGCGTCAAGCTTTACGGCGCTGAAACCGCTGTTGTATCCGATGGCATCATCCGTGCGGTCATAATCTCCGACAAGTCCCATTGAGAGGATAAAATTCGTCGGGTCCTTGATGTCGGCCCCGGCGGAAGATCGGTAGACCCGGTATCCTTCGAAGTCATATCTTCTGCTGATCGGGTTAAAGCTCTCTTCAGCCTGAGTCCTGTCCCAATATATGATCGCCTGCTGATTCTCAACTTCGGCATGAACACGCGGCTGGCGCGGGGGCTGGGGAAGGACGTAACGATGAACTGTCATATCTCCAAAAATATCTTCGCCGGGATCAACTTTGTTGTTTCCATTGAGGTCGTTCCCGTTAAACGCCTGCTGCGCCCACGTTGCGTTCGCATAGAGGGTTTTCCTGAGCGCGGCATTGTGGTAGTCCTCGCTCGGCAAAGCACTTCCGCTTTTCTTTGCACAGACGACAGCAAAAACTACGTTGATGGTGTCCCCGGGCGAGAGAGCGGGAAACGGACCAACCGATAAAAGATCGACCAGATTCGACGGCGCGATGCCCTGAGTAATGCCGTCAGCGAGGACCGGTATCCCCTGCGGCGTCCCGAGTGATTGAATATAATTCCTCGGCTCCATCGTCGACATTCGCTGATACTTCCCGCGAAAGACATCAGACGGGTTATTATCAAATTCCGGGTAAAAGTACGCCTCGGTGCCGGAGCTTGTATTATTGTACTTCCACCCGTTATAGTACGTGTCTTTGTAGAGATCGCCGAGTGAATCCAGAGGAGTTCCGGACCCGTCATTCTTGAGGGGGAATGGATTCGTGCCAAGCAGCTTCAATCCAAAATAACTATTCGCCGGCGGACCGTAGGGCTGCCCGGTGACGTCGAACGTGTACGCCAGCCGCAAACTGTCGATGTATCCTTTCCCGCTGCTGAAGAATGCTGAGCTCGCCTGGTATCCGGAGAGATTCATATTCCGCACGACACCCTCATTCCGCAAGCCGACATAAATCCCATCCAGCGTATCGGTGTTCCCCTTGGCCAGCGTGATTGAGTAGCTCAGGATCACGAAAAAATCTGCAAACGGAAAATTCCACGCGTACGATTCCAGGTGAACGTTGATGCCGAGGGGCGAGTGGCTCGGGATAGAGTCGCCGGTGAACGGGTCGCGAGTATTGTTATCCGTAAAGTCCATCACAAAATCCTGATGACTCACTGCCTTAAGGCTGAAATACGTATCGCCCGATAACGATGACCGCTGATTGATTTGAGCTCCAGGCTCCGTCGTGAATTCAAATCCCGCCCCCAGCGTCAACGGGTTTCCGCCGTCAGCGCAGGCGGTTGAAACGCGGGGAATGCCGTCTTTGCGCTTCACGCCTCCGATCCATAATCCCCCCAAAGCAAGGTTTTCGATCCGCGATCCTTTGGGGTATTCACACGACGGTTGAGCCGGCCAATTGTT
Source organism: uncultured Chitinophagaceae bacterium (assembly GCA_964384415.1). Lineage (GTDB taxonomy): Bacteria > Bacteroidota > Ignavibacteria > UBA10030 > UBA8401 > JAGVPT01. The sequence goes on from CAYLMV010000076.1 coordinate 6,533, forward strand.
AAAATTCGTTCCGAGCGTCCCGATATTCGTGATCGTCATCCGAACGTTGCCGACGGTGGTGTACTTCGTAGCGTCATCATCGGCTATTTTACCGAGAGACGGGACATTCGAGCGGGAAGATCGGGGTTCGGCTTGGGAGAGACTTCGTTCTGTGGAGACCAGGAACAGGATGAGACCGAGAAGCGAAATTCTAATATTTCGATAGAGGTGCGTATGCAAGGAGTACCAAAAGGGAATAAGTGCGTTTTTCGAAATATTATTAAAGAGAACGGTCAGTGAAGCAGATTTTTGAAAGTGGTGCTGGGTGGATCCACTTACCCAGTAAATATACACGCAAAACGAAAGAGATGCAAGACAGGCGGAATAATTTAACAAATCAGAAATACGGGGATAACAACCTTAATGATAAATGACGAGCCGTTCCCCCGCATGAATATCGGCGGCCAGTTCATTCCAACGCTGGATGTCGTCCACCGAGACGCCGAATTTCTTCGAAAGATCCCACAATGTATCTCCGCTGCGCACGCGGTAGTATTCCATGTTCTCCGACGTAAGATGAACCCTTAATCTTCGTCCGGCCAAAACGCGAGAGGTGGAGAGCTTGTTCCATTTTTTGAGATCGGCAACAGAGACATTATACAGAGCCGCGATCTTTTCCAGAGTCTCTCCTTTCTTCACCCGGTGCCTGATCGTCTTGAGTTTCGCCGGAGCGGCCGGCGTTGCGGCGGGCTTCTGGCTGGCTCCTTGTTGAGGCGGTTGCACCGACGAACTCGCAACATACACTTCCAGAGACTGGCCTGTATAAATCTTGTTGCGGCGAAGTTTGTTCCAGCTCTTCAGGTCGGCAATGGCGACGTTATAGTCGTTCGCTATTTTCTCCAGGCTCTCTCCCCTCTTGACTTTGTGCCGCACCCAGTGGTTTTGCTCGTCCAATGGCTCGCTTGCCTTCGAGCTGACTTCCCTGGCCGCGCTCGGCATCTTCTTCAGTGAGTTCTTTTGATCGAAACTCATCGAAGCGATGTTCTCGTACTGCTGCATCTTTTCCTTTGGAACCCAGACGTTGACTCTCTGACCGACCTGGATGGACCTGCCGTAAGGTATGTTGTTCCAATTTCGCAGATCGCTTGCGCGCACGTCGAACCACTCCGCGATATGTCCGAGGGTCTCCCCTTTTTTGACGACGTAGGCGATCTTGTCGCGCCCAGCCGGCACGAGCGTTTCCCGCCGGGTAATCTTATGCCGGACTAGCTTTGGCCGGGGAACTTGTTCCGTTTCTTCCAACACCTTTGGCTGGGATTCCGCCGCCATCAATCGTTTCTTTGAGACCGGAATGATAAGGTAGTTGCCAACCCTCAGCCGGCTCCGCTTGGTCATCTTATTTACCTCGAGCAGAACCGAAGTCGCTATTCCATATTTGCGGGCAATGCCGCCGGGAGTATCTCCGCGGCGAATTTTGTGCTCGGCCCATTGACGCTTCTGATCGTCCGGGATCTGCGCATACTTTGCGGCGAAGGCGACGGCCGTTCCTGCGGGGACCCTCAATTTGTATCCCCGGTAATTCGGGGGAGTGCACCATTGGATGAGTTCTGGATTGAGTTCCTTCAGCTTCTCTGCCGTCGTGCCGGCACAATCAGCCAAGACGTCCAAATCGACGCAATCGTCCACGCTGACAAAATCATAAGCCAGACTGTCCGCCCGGGGTACATTTTTAAAACCGTACGCATCCGGGTTCATCGCCATCAGGGATACGGCAATATACTGGGGAACATAATTGCGCGTCTCGCGGGGGAGATAACGCCTCATCGACCAAAAGTCATTTGACTGGCTTCTCCGTATGCCTCTGTTGATCCTTCCTCCTCCGGAATTGTAGGCCGCAATCGCGAGCTGCCAGTCGCCGTACTCCTCATGAAGATCTTTCAGGTAACGCGCTGCCGCCCTCGTCGCCTTTTCGAAATCGCGGCGCTCGTCGAACCAGTAATTCCCCCTGAGCCCGTATAATGTTCCCGTCCCCTTCATGAACTGCCACAGACCGACCGCCTTCACCCACGAACGCGCCGACGGATTAAGGCCGCTCTCCATCATCGAGAGATAGATCATTTCCTTCGGCACACCCTCTTCAATGAAAATGCGCGAGATAGCCGGGAAATATTTGCCGGAGAGATAAAGCCATCGTTCAAAATGTTCCCGTCCCTTATCCATGAAGAACATGATGTTCTTTTCGACGAGGTCGTTCATTCTCATCGGTATCGTCGTCTCCGGGATCACGACATTCGGAATCTTAATTTTGGACACATCGATGTTCTCGACGTCGAGGTTCAATTTTTCACGCAAGGCGAAGATCGAGCTTTCGGGACCCAATTCGTCGATGCTTGCGATATACTTCTCGTAGTCCTCTACGACACTTCGGCTCAGGTCGTTGTATTCCTGATTGTTTTCGATGTCTGGATAATAACTGATTTCGTTCAGGATGCCGATGGTCTGCTCAAATTCGTCTGCACAGAGTACCGAATCTCCGGCCGTCTGCGCCTGCAAAGCTGAGAGATAATGCTGGCGTGCCGATTCGAGCCGGGCTGCAATCACCACTTCATCACCTTCGTCGGCGGAATCAGCTGCGGCGACCGAAGTCGTCTCTGCACTAGATTTGACTGGCGAGGGGAGGAGAAATGCGGAAGCCGTATCTCCGGCAGCTACCGTTGGATCGGGGATCGCAAATGGGGGGATATTTGGAGTTGAGAGTAGCGGGTTTGCTTCCAGGTTCACCGCTGGAAACTCGGGAGAGAGATTCGGTCGCTCAGTTGCGGCTCGATTGCCAGCAAAAAGGCCAAAAAGCAAAAATCCAACAAGTAATCGAGCCATTACTCCTCAAAAAGACCGTTCTTAGGAAAGTTATCTGTATGGAAATATATCAATCAAGCGAATAAAGTCAAGGGATAATTTGAAGGGAATGCCGGAAGTGATTGTAATAGCAGGACAAAACTGGGATCGTCGGCAATTCGAGAGAGGGTTACTTCCGGGACAACGCACATCAGGACTATGCGATCTCCGTTAAGAGCACGCCGACAAGTGTGATTGCTCCGCCGACGACAAAGTGGGCGCTGATCGCCTGATGAAGCAAGATGTATGAAAAAACACTTGTCACTATCGGCTGCGCATTTGCAAAGACGGCCACCTTGGTAGTTTCGATCTTCCCGAGCGCATAGTACCACAAGAAATAGGATATCACCGACGTGCCAAGACCAAGGTAGAGAATTCCCTCCCAGTGGGATGCTGTCAACGTCGACAGATCAAATCGGGCAACTCCGTAAATTCCGAGCGGCAGAAAGAGTATCATCCCTCCGATCATGGAAAGCGATGCAACATGGAATGCTCCATACTTCACGACCATAGGCTTCCCCTGAATCGTGTAGAGCGACCAGGCGACAACCGCGATGAACATGATCACATTACCGTATGTATATCCCGATGAGAAGTTGACACCGTGCTCGAAAACGACGAGCGCCACGCCGCAAAATGCCAGCAGGACGCCGGTCACTTTCATTTTTGTCATCTTTTCCCCGAGCATGAAGTAGGAAAAGAGCAAGACCAGAACCGGAGTCATTGCATACAGGAGCGCCGCGTTCGCCGCGGTGGTGAATTTTATCCCGTAGAGAAACAGAAATTGATTTATCGGGATGACGATGAAAGAGAGCCATAACATCATCCCATAATCTTCCCGGCGAATCTTGATTCTCTTTTCCCGGATGATAAAAATGGCACCCAAAGCAATGGTCGACACGCATGTGCGGAGGAAGGTGAGTGTTACCGGTTCTACCTCGTTGACGACGGTTTTCGCAACCAGATGGGTGCCGCTCGCCAGCAAAACTTGGGTCAAAATGACGATGTAAATCATGCTTTGTATTGTACCTTTAGGGAAATATACGCAAGGCCAGCCCTTTTTCCAATGCCGGGTGATGATATGACTCGTCATTCTCGCCGAGGCAGGAATCCAGGTATCCTTTTTTGATTTCATGATGGATATTCTCGTTCCCAAACTCCGTTTGGGAACGAGGGTGTCTCCAACGACGGGTTGCTACAGTTGAGAAGCGAAGATTCGCCTGACTTCGTTCCCAATCAGAGATTGGGAACGTGATGAACTCGATGGTAACGAGCAACGTCATTCCACCCCGCTTGCTCCGGGTAAACTCCACCCGGTCGAAGACTCGGCTCGTTGAGAATCGAAGACTATAGATGCTGACTATCGTCGGTATGACGACGGTAAATAGAGTCGCCGGTCTCGAATGAATCCCCCCCATTTTTGCAATTACACTCTCCTTTGGGTATATTTTCCCGTCCCTCCCCTCATGATTAAGACCAGAATGAAACAAAAACCAACATTGTATCTGATTGATGGAATGGCGCTGGCGTATCGTTCGTACTACGCCTTCATCAGAAACCCTCTTCTGAATTCCAAGGGAGAGAATACAAGCTCTGTCTTCGGCTTTGTCAATTACCTGAACAAGATACTGGATGAGAAGAAACCGGATTTCATCGCGGTGGTTTTCGATACAATCCACCCTACATTTCGGCATAAGGCGTATCCCGACTATAAGGCGAATCGGCTGAAGATGCCGGAAGATATGTCTGCTATGATGGGAAAATTGAAGGAGGTCGTCCGCGCATTCAATGTGCCGGTGCTTGAACTCCCCGGCTTTGAAGCCGACGACATCATGGGGACGCTGGCGAAAAGGGCTGAAAAGGAAAAAGTCGACACGTTCCTCGTCACGAGCGACAAAGATTTCATGCAGCTTGTATCCTCATCAGTAAAAATTTACAGGCCCGGAAAAGGGGGAAACGATGATGAGGTTGTGGATGAAAACGGAGTCATGGAAAAGTTCGGGGTTCCGCCCGACCAGGTGATCGAAATACTCGGCCTTACCGGAGATCAGTCGGACAACGTTCCGGGAGTCCCCGGAGTCGGCCCAAAGACGGCCGAGCCGTTGGTTCAAAAATACGGGACGATAGAAAACATTCTCTCTCATGTGGATGAGATACCTCAAAAGGGACTAAGAGAAAAGCTGACCGCGAACAGGGATTTGGCTCTCCTTTCTAAGAAGCTTGTCACCATCGAAGTCAACGCTCCCGTGGAGATTGATTTCCACCAGCTTAAGGCGGCAGAAAAGAACACCGGAGCGCTGCTGGCACTCTACACGGAACTGGAATTCCGCAATCTCGCCCGCCGTTTGAGGGAAGAAGAACCCGGTCCGTCGGAGGAGATAGCGACTGCGCCTGAACCGGTGAGCACGAACAACGTTCGCACGTCTTCTCACGAATACATCATCGTCGACTCCGAGGCGAAGTATCTGCGGCTCATGTCTGAACTGCGAAATGCGAAGGGGTATGTCTTCGACACGGAGACCACCTCCACAGATGCACTCCAGGCTACGATCGTTGGAATATCATTCTGCTTCGAGCCCGCAAAGGCATATTACCTGCCGGTCCAGCCGACGGAACAGCCTCTGCCTTCCGATGAATCATTGTTCTCAGATCCAGCCGGAGGCAGGAAGAATCCAAAGGGCGAAGGATTCAATCTGCAAAGGGTCATAAAGGATATAAAACCGGTCTTCGAAAACAGCCGCATCAGGAAATACGGCCAAAACATCAAGTATGATATGCTTGCCCTTTCGCGCAAAGGAGTCTGGGCTCGCGGGGTCGGCTTCGATACGATGATTGCGAGTTACGTTCTCCGCTCTGAAGGACAGCACAACCTCGACGTTCTGGCCCTGGAGCATCTGAATTATAAGATGGTTTCCTTCGATGAATTGACCGGCACCGGAAAGGACCGAAAGGACATCAGGGAGATCCCGGCCTCTGAAGTCGGCAATTATTCGGCGGAAGATGCAGACATCACGATGCAGCTCGTGAATATCCTGCACGACAAAATCGCGGCTCTGGGGATGGGTGAACTCTGCAGCCAAGTCGAGTTTCCACTGGTATCAGTCCTGGCGAAAATGGAGTTCAACGGAATCACGATCGATACCGGCCTTCTCTCAAATATGTCGAAGGACCTCGAGCGTCAGCTCGACAACCTGATTGCACAGATCTATGAAGACGCCGGAGAACGGTTCAACATCAACTCCACACAGCAGTTATCGGTCATACTTTTCGAGAAACTCAAGCTTACTCCGCTCCGAAAGACCAAGACCGGGTTTTCAACGGACGTCGGCGTTCTCGAAGCGCTGAGAAAGGAACATCCCATCGTCGAACGGATGCTTGAGTATCGTCAGCTCTCGAAGCTCAAATCGACGTACGTGGACGCCCTGCCGAAGCTTATCCATCCCGCGACCGGAAAAGTCCATACCTCCTTCAATCAGGCCGTGGCCGCCACAGGAAGACTCTCAAGCAGCGATCCGAACCTGCAGAACATTCCCATCCGAACAGAAATGGGGCGCGAAATTCGAAGGGCGTTCATTCCGAGCGGGAAGGAAATGAAGATATTATCGGCGGACTACTCGCAGATCGAACTGCGCATCATGGCCCATATTTCATCCGACGATGGATTGCGCGAGGCATTCACCGCAGGGGAAGATATCCACGCCAGCACAGCAGCGAAGGTATTCGGCGTAAGCCTCAAAGAAGTGACGAGAGAAATGCGGCGAAAAGCAAAAGAGGTTAATTTTGGAATCATGTACGGTATTGGTCCTTTCGGACTGGCGTCGCGGTTGGAGATTTCACAATCCGAGGCGAAGGAGATCATTACGAAATATTTTGTGCGGTTCCCGAAGGTCAACCAGTACATCGCGGATACAATAGCAAAAGTCCGGCGTGACGGATTTGTCACCACGCTTCTCGAACGTCGCCGTTACCTCCCCGAGGTTCACAGTAAGAATGCGAACCTGCGTTCAAACGCGGAACGGCAGGCCATCAATATGCCGATCCAGGGAACGGCCGCGGACATGATCAAGCTGGCGATGATCAAGATCGACGGGGACATGGAAAAAGAAAACCTGCAGAGCAGGATGCTGCTGCAGGTCCATGATGAGCTTGTTTTTGAAGTGGTCAGAAAAGAAGAAGATGTTCTGCGTACACTTGTCGAAGGGAATATGAAGAACGCTATGAAACTCAGTGTTCCGATTGACGTCGAAATCGGCATCGGAGCAAACTGGCTGGAAGCGCATTAAGCGACCCGACCGCCTCCAGCCGCACGCCTTACGCCCTCCACCTCCTCACAAGCATTGTTCCTCCGATCAGGATAAGAATCAGAGGCCAGTACGATCCGACCGTCCTCCACACATCCCTGCTGTACCAATAGCCAAGGTGAGTGAGCATCAGCGCAGCCCCCAGCCCGAGAAAAATGAGCGAGGGGATCAACAGATGCCAGTCCTTCATGTTGAAAATAAACAGCATGAAGAATGCCAATCCGACGATAACGATGAAGGCCGGGAAGTAGATCGAGAATGATCCGTAGATGATATTTTCCTTGCGCAAAAAGAAAAGAATGCCAACCAGAAAACAAAGGGTGCCGAAGAACACCTTGCTCCTGTCGTTATCGATGAAAGAGCGGATGACTACCGCCGCGCCGTAGATCAGCAGGCCCAGCCAGACAAGCGCCAAACCGCCGATATGGATGATATCCATTTGATTCAAGAGCAGAGCCACGCCCAGGAGAACAAGAACGAGGCCGATAATCGGAAATCGTCTGAAGTTATTCTGTTCCATGATAGGTACCTTGTCGATGAGTGCTTAGGAATTAGGCTGACGCTCGTACGGCACAAGAACCACAAGTGTAATATAGAGGACCACTCCTGCTCCGAATGAAGCCAGGCAGAGAATGATATAGAGCAGCCGGAGGAGAGTGGAATCGATGGAGAAATAATTCGCGAGGCCGCCGCAGACGCCGAACAGCTTTTTGTCTCTGAGAGAACGCCTGAACGCCCGAGTGGATCCCGGCGGAGGCGGCTGATCTGTCTGGAACTCCGCAGGCTGATCTGCAGCGGGAGTCCGTTCAGCCTGACGGTAATAGATGATCGCCATCCCTAACAGGATGAGGAGAATCGGGAAGACGAAACTCCACGAAATATTCCAGATATGGAAGAACGAGAAGAACCCAAGGTTCGCAAACAGAATAATCGCTCCTCCGAAGATGAGGGCAATCCCGAAAAGCTTGCGCGCATTGGTGGAACGAATCTGTCCCTCGTTCGTTTGCCCATCGGTAAACGTGATCCGCTTGGGAATGATAATCCAACAGGCGATATAAAGAATGAATCCGGTGCCTCCGAAAAAAGCGAGAAGAACAAAGAGGACCCGCATGATGACGGGGTCGACGTCAAAGTACTCTGCCAGACCGCCGCACACTCCGGCGATGAACTTGTTCGTCTGTGATTTCAGTAATCTTTTCGGTTCCATGATCGCCTCAACTTTCATTGAATGAGACTTCGAGATTCCGACCTCCAGTAGATACTACGTGGCATCTCGATGAATGTTGCACACAAATCTTTTGGATGCGGCACCTCCCGTTGTGACATGTCGGACACCTCTTCCTTTAAAGGTGTCCGACATCTCCTTAACAAACCGCCGCCAGAGGCCATAAAAAAAAGCCTCACGCTGGGCTGTGAGGCTTCAAGAAAACAATGCGAACACATCTACACTTCCATGATTTCCTTCTCCTTAAGAGCGAGGAGGTTGTCGACTTCTTTGATATGCACATCCGTGTACTTCTGAACCTCGAGTTCCCCTCTTTTTCTCTCGTCTTCGGAGAAGTGTTCGTCTTTCTCCGCCTTCTTCAGATGCTCGTTCGTATCGCGCCGGATATTGCGGATTGCGATCTTCCCTTCTTCCCCGAACTTCTTCACCAGCTTTGCGAGTTCTCGGCGGCGTTCTTCGTTTAACGGAGGGATAGGAACGCGGACGATGGTCCCGTCGCTGCTCGGATTGAGACCGAGGTTCGCGGCGAGAATCGCTTTCTCTATGTGGGAAAGCATTCCCTTGTCCCATGGCGTCACGGTGACAAGGTGAACATCCGGCACGCTGACGCTTCCGACCTGTTGCAGCGGAGTCGGAGTACCGTAGTAATCTACTTTCACCGCGTCGAGGAGCGCCGTCGTAGCCTTGCCCGTTCTGATTTTCGTAAGTTCCGTGCGCACGACATCGACGGCTTTGTGCATGCGCGTGTCTCCATCCTTCAGAATTTGTTTTAACATAGGTTCACCCAATGATGTGGTCGTATCAATGCGCGGCGGCCACGCTGTCGTTGACCGCAGTCCCAACGTCTTCGCCCATGATGAGTTTACGAAGATTGTTGGGAATATTCATGTTAAAAATTGCTATCGGCAGATGGTTTTCCTTGCAGAGCGTAATGGCAGTCATATCCATCACGCGCAAATCCTTCCTCAGCACATCCTGGTAGGAAATCTGGTGATACTGGACTGCCGACGGGTTCTTCTCAGGGTCAGAATCATAGACACCGTTGACCCGCGTCCCTTTGACGATGATATCAGCTTCGATCTCAATCGCGCGGAGCACGGCTGCGGTATCGGTCGTAAAATAAGGATTCCCCGTGCCAGCCGCAAAAATAACGAGGCGGCCTTTTTCGAGATGGCGGATCGCTCTTCGTCGAATGAAGGGTTCCGCGATCCGCTCCATATTGATTGCCGTCTGGCACCTCGTGAAAACGCCGTGATGTTCGAGACCGCTCTGAAGTGCCAGCGCATTGATGACGGTGGCGAGCATCCCCATGTGGTCGCCGGTCACCTTGTCGATTCCATCCGAAGAGTTTTCGATGCCGCGATAAATGTTTCCGCCCCCGATCACGATTCCGATCTGGACGCCGAGCTGGTGAACGGACTTGATCTCCTCGGCGTACCGATTGATGACGTCGGGCTCGATTCCGTAATCCCTGTCCCCCATGAGCGACTCGCCGCTCAGCTTCAGCATGATTCGTTTATACTTTGGGGCCGGCATACACTCTCCTGTATAAAAAAAGGTCTCGATTGAGACCTTTTCATGATTTCCTATTTATCATCGCCCAGCTGATACCGCTTAAACTGCCGAACGATCAGCGTATCGTTGAGCTTCGACGACATCTCATGCAAAACTTCCTTGATGGATTTGCTCGCATCTTTGATGAAGCTCTGCTCCAGCAGAACGACTTCCTGGAAATATTTATCGAGGCGTCCGGTGGCGATGCGTTCGATCACCGGTTCCGGCTTTCCCTCGTTCTTGGCCTGCTGCCGGTAAATGTCGAGCTCGCGATCGACGACGTCTTTGGTGATATGTTCGCGGAGGACAACGCTTGGATTCATCGCGGCGGTCTGCATCGCAACGTCACGTGCGACCGTTTTCGCTTCCGCCGATTTTGTCGCCGTGCCCAATTCCACGAGAACGCCGATCTTGCTTCCCATATGCGTATAGGCCTCGATGACGCTGTCATTTGCCACAATGATGTCGAACCGCTTGATTGCGATCTTCTCGCCGATTTTTCCGATGAGGTCTGTCAGCGCATCGGAGACCTTGCGGCCTGGTCCGTACGGAAGTGACAACAATTCGTCGATAGAGGTGGGCCTCTTCTGTTCGACGATCGCCGTCACGTCGTTGGCAAACGTAATGAAATCCTCGCTTCGCGCAACGAAGTCTGTCTCGCTGTTGATTTCAACGATAACGCCGAGCTTTCCGCCGTCCCCGACCTTGGTAACAACGATGCCCTGGTTGGCGACGCGATCCGCACGCTTCTCGGCCGTTGCGGCTCCCCTCTTGCGAAGGTATTCGATGGCCTTCTCCATGTCGCCGCCCGTCGCTTCAAGCGCGCGTTTGCAGTCCATCATGCCTGCGCCGGTCTTCTCCCGCAAATTTTTTACTGTCTCACTTGAAATTGCCATACTGCTTATTCTTCTCTCTGTCGGATAAATGATAAGTTTCGTTATTCTTTTTCTTCAACTTTCGCTGCTTCTTCTTTCGTTACAACCTCTTCCTGTTTCTCCCGTTCTTCCGCAACCTCTTGCCGAAGCGCCTTGGCGCGTTCGGCGCCTTCGAGAATCGCGCTTGCAAAGGCGTGGGTAATGACCTGCACCGTTTTCAATGCGTCGTCGTTCCCCGGGATGATGTAATCGATCTCGTCGGGGTCGCAGTTCGTGTCGACAATCGCGAAGACAGGTATGCCGAGACGCTTGGCTTCCTTCACGGCGATTCCCTCCTTCTTGACATCCACGACAAAGAGCGCGCCGGGCAGCCGGGTCATTTCCACGACACCGGAAAGAGTTTTGCTGAGCTTGTCTTTTTCGCGCGTGAGGAAGAGGCCTTCCTTCTTCGTGATCTTGTCGAACGTTCCGTCGGATTCCATCTTCTCGATATTCGTAAGCCTTTTGACGCTCTTCCGGATTGTCGTGAAGTTCGTCAGGGCGCCGCCGAGCCATCGTTCACTGATGTAATACTGGTTGCAGCGTTTCGCTTCTTCGAGGATGACGTCTTTTGCCTGCTTCTTGGTCCCGACAAATAAAATCTTCTTGCCTTCGGAAGCAATGTTCGCAATGGCGTTGCATGCTACTTCAAGAAGTTCCTGGGATTTTTTCAGGTCGATGATGTGAATCCCGTTCCGCTCCATAAAAATATAGGGCTTCATCTTGGGATTCCAGCGGCGGGTGAGGT
>CAYLMV010000077.1:0-18004 GCA_964384415.1 uncultured Chitinophagaceae bacterium
CGCTCCATCATCGACTCGAACGGATTCTCGCGGTTCGTGATAGGGGCGGGTTCTTTGTAGTTGAGTGTATCGTTCTGTTCCATCTGGATTCCTCTGTTAAATGTCAGCTGCCGCTCATCGCGATTTGTTCCAATCGCGCAACTCGTTCTTCCACCGGCGGATGGGTGGAAAATAATTTCATCACGCCGCCAGCCCGCAAAGGGTTGACGATAAAAAGATTGGCCGTTGCCGGCTGTGCGTTCGTCATCGGAGTCCGTTCTGCGCTCGCCTCAAGCTTCTTTAAGGCGCTCGCAAGGCTCAATGGCTTCCCGCAAATGGCAGCGCCTCCGGCATCCGCTGCGAATTCGCGCGATCGCGAGATTGCCAACTGAAGGAGCAGCGCCGCAATCGGTGCGAGGATGAGCAGGGCAAGATCCGAAATCCCTCCGCCGGAATCTCTACTATCGCGCCGTCCCCCGGTAAAGAGCATGGCCCAACCGGCCATCCTGGCAATAAAAGTAATTGTTCCCACCATGGTGGCAACAATTGTCCCGGTAAGCATATCGCGATGCTTGACGTGGGCGAATTCGTGTGAAAGCACGCCTTCGAGCTCATCGTCCGTTAACGATCGAAGGATTCCGGTCGTAACGGCAACCGCAGCATGCTCGGGGTTCCGTCCCGTTGCGAACGCGTTGGAATTCTCCGTTTCAATGAGATAGACCCGCGGCATCGGCAGGTGCGCCTGCGCAGCGATCCTCCGCACGAGTTTCACGATACGCGGCTGATCGGCCTCCGTCACTTCCTGAGCGTGGTACGTGAAGAGCACTATCTTGTCCGAAAACCAGTACATCCCTGCATTCATCAACAGGGAGAACAAAAATGCCATGATGAGTCCCTGTTCCCCGCCAAAGGCTTCGCCGATGAGAAGTAGAAGCACCATCATCAGCGTCATCAACACGACTGTCTTCATCACATTCATCTACCGCAACTCCTCAACTGGATTAGATTTCTTAAATTTAAAAAAAAGCCGCAGCACTTTCAACCGAACGCCGAATGTGCTGAAGCCCTCCACCATACGGAAGCTTCATCCCTCATAGATGAGAATCTGGAATCCCGCTCCCGAGGGACTGAAGGATTGGACACTATCTTCCTGGAGACTCCCGGTCCTTACGAACTCGGCGCAGCTGATTGATCGTAAACTCCACGGAATCATCGACGAAATGCCTCGAAAATCTTCTCGCCCGGCGCACCGCGTCGGGGTTAAGTTCGGCATAGACCAAGTCTTCATCAAAGAGCTTGGCGGCCGCAATCACCTCTCCGGACGGATCGACGACTTCCGATCCTCCCCAGAAATTGATTCCGTCTTCTATTCCAACCCTGTTGACAAAGACGACATATGAGCTCAGCAGCCGGGCGTACGTTTTGTGATGTTCAGTGTTGATCACTGCATTCGGAAGCTTCTCCCCTGCCCCGGAGATCCGGGTCGGACTCGCGGCAATTGCAATGATCACTTCTGCCCCTTCGCTCGCAAGGATGTACGGCAGAGAAATATGCCAGAGGTCTTCACAGATGAGAATGCCCAGTTTGCCGTGTTTGGATTGAAAACCTCGTACGGATTTTCCCGGGCTGAAGTAGCGCATCTCCTCGAACATGCCGTATGTGGGGGGATAGATCTTCCGGTGGCCGCTGTACACTTCGCCGTCTTCGAACACAAACGCGGCGTTGTAGAGTCCGAAATTATCCCCCTCTTCCACGCCGCCGGCAATAATGGTGATCTCTTTGCTCAGCTTTGCCAATTCCTTGAAGGCCGCCGGCGCCGCGACGCTCACTGCCATATCCCAGTTGAGGTCTTTCACGGAGTAACCGGTCAAACTCAATTCGGGAAAAACCACAACATCGGCTTCTTTCGAGATCGCCCGTTTGATGAATCCGACATGGCGCCGAATATTCTTTTCGAGGTTCCCGACAGCGGCATCGATTTGTGCAACAGCGATCTTCATAGTTTCGGGTCGAGGATTGCTCTTATCGGATAGCGACATCGTTCGGAAGTTCGTTCGTGTCGCCTTTGTGATGCGGAAATTCCTGAGCCAGTTTGCTTCCGATCTCTTTCACGACTTCGCAAATCCCCTCACAAAATCTCTTCTCTTTGAAATGATCGCTCATTTTCCCCGCAAGATCTTCCCAGTACCGATCGTGGACTCTCTTATGAATTCCTTCGTCGGCGATGATCTGGAACGCCCGCTCGCTGACCGAAAAAAAGAGAAGCACACCGCATTTCTGCTTCGTCTTATCCATGCCGAGTTCGTAAAAATTCTTAAGTGCAAATCGGTGCAGCGACAGCTTCCGTTCGCTCCAGGATCTCTTCTTCCGGATGCTCACGCGGATTTCGCCGCTGGTATGTTTCTCCGTCAGGGCGATCGCCTCCGAGATCTTCTGAAGCTCATCGTGGGTCAATAAAGGGGGTTTCGAAAACACTGGTCGTTCCTTTTCCGTTAATCCGAGATGTCGATCATCTTGATGTTCTTGATGTATTGAACGGTCTTGTCTTGTTTCAGCGACTTCAATTTGCTCAGCTTCACCTGCATCCGCGCGACGTTTTCCCCGATGATTCGCAAATACATCGACATGTCGGCGGCAAGATGACTCTGGGCGAGCTGCTGAACGTTCCGTTCCATGGCTTCGAGCGGCGTGAGGAGATCCTGGCTGATCCCCAGCACAAGCTCCTGAATTGCCTCAATCCGCTGGCTGCTGATCTCCAGCGCGGAGAGCTGCTGCCGAAGGCGGACGCGTTCAAGGACGCTGACGATGGTCCTCGGAAGAACAGGAGTCGAGATTTCCTCTTTGACGAGAAAATCCTCGACGCCGAGCTTCATCGTCTCGACGGCGAGATTGAAGTCTCTGTTCACAGTAATGAAAACGACAGGGATCGTAATTCCCCGCTGGACGAGAATGCTTGTGACTTCGACGCCGTTCATCCCCGGAAGATTGTAATCCATCAGGATGATGTGGAAGTTCTGGTTCGAGTCGAGCACCTTCAATCCATCTTCGCCGCTCTTTTCCCACACAAGCTGAAACACGTACTCCGGATGCTGGGAGAGATACAATTCGACGAGCTTTCCAAAGTCGTCGTTGTCTTCGACCATCAGGATATTGATAATTTCCTTCATGCAGAAAAATTCCTTCGCGTCCAAAGACAAGAATGAAGAGAGTCGCGCGACGAGATCGTCACGGACATTCCTCAGCGCGGCAACGAAAAATAGAAGGTTGTCCCTTTTCCGATATCCGACTCAAGCCAAATCTGGCCCTGGTAGAGTTCGATGATCTTTTTCACAATGGCTAAACCGGCTCCGCTTCCCTCATATTCAGGGTGCAACCTTTGAAAGATAACGAATATCTTGTCAAAAAACCGCTTTTCAATCCCGATGCCGTTGTCCTGAATTGAACACAGAATCCTCTTCTCACTCTCCTGCATTGAAACCTTGATGAATGCATTTTCACTCTTGTTGAATTTGATCGCATTCGAAATAAGGTTTCGCAGTACAAGCTTGAAATGGGTGGGATTGCAGAAGTACCACACCGGTGATTCGGGGAGAATCACGGTGATGTGCTTCTCTTGGATCGAAAAACTCAGATCGCCGAGCACTTCCGTGAGAATTTCATTCAACGAGACCTTCTCCATTACTTCCGTCAGCCGGGAGACCCGGGAAAGGACCAGCAAGTCGTCGATGAGCCCCTTCATGCGCGCGCACGCCTGGATGATCGATTGAATATATTCCACCGCCGCCGAATCGTTGCCGGGTGAATTGTCCTTGAGGAGAATACGGCTGTACCCCTCGACGGTAATGAGCGGCTCTTTGAGGTCGTGCGAAACCACATACGTGAAGTCGTCCAGTTCCTTGTTCCTGTTTTGGAGCTGGAGCGATTTGGAGACTGTCTCTTCGTAAAGTTTCGCTTTTTCCAGCGCGATCGCTGCCAGGTTTGCGATGCTCTCGAGAATTCGGATGTGCCCTACGTTGAAAGCGTTAGCCGTGTAACTTTGGATAGAGAGAACGCCGATGGTCTTGTCTTTCGAAAACATCGGAACATACAACAATGACAGCGAGCGGCGCGCCTTATCGCCGAACGGATGCTCGATTATTCCCTGCGCCTCTTTCGGACGATTCTCAAGAAGCGATCTCTTGGCTTCAATGACTTTCGCAATTCCCGTCCCTGCCTGCAGCTTCGACTCGCCGGATTCCGGAGCGACCTTCGTCCGCACTCCCCCAATGATGTCGTAACACACAATCGTCCGGACAGACCCGGTCGCCTCATCGTAGAGGTCAATGAAAAATGCATCGAAGGAGAGGACTTCGAGAAGGTGACGATAGATCGCTTCGGCGATCTCATTGATGCGCAGAAGCGAGGTAAGCGTCCGGCTCAATTCGTAGAGCACCCGGAGGCGCTCGAATTGCAGCCGGTTCTCCTCCTCAAGTTTCTTTCGTTCGGTGATATCCCTGGCCATGTTCATCATGGCAACCGGACGGTTGAGGGCGTTGTAGAGGAGTGTGGTATTCATGCTGACAGACACAATTCTCCCGTCCCTGCTCTTCCAGTGTATGTCAAAATCACGCAGGCTCTTCTTCTCGCGAAGTTCCTTCACCCACAAAACGTAACGCGCCATCTCTTCATCGAGAAGCCACTCATAGGGGAACTCCGTCCCCAGCGCCTCGGCCTTCTTGATTCCGGTAAGCCGTTCAAATTCGCTGTTCACCTGCAGCACTTTACCCTCGAGATTCGTCACCACGAGAGCGTCTCCGACGGTCAACACTCCGTCGATGACATTCCGGAACATCTGCTCCGATTGCTGCAATTCCTTCTCGATTGCGTGCCGCAGAGTATTGTCGCGATGGACGGCGACGACAGAATTTTCTCCCCGGTAGAGCATCATGCTGACCGCTATCTCGACTTCGAACATCGTCCCATTCTTTCTTACGGCTTTGTACTCGTACCGATTCGGGACTTTCCGGCCGGCCATCCTGTTCCTGCTCCGCTCGAGAATGCGTTCGCGGTCTTCTTTCGCAATGAGGATTTCGATGCTTTCTCCCCACAGCTCATCCGCAGAACGGTACCCGAAGAGCTTTGCCATCGCGTTGTTTGCGAAAAGAATTTTCAGATCCCGGACAACGACGACGCCGTCGCTCATTCCTTCGATCGTCGATTCGAATTCCGCTTCACTCATGGCCCGTCGGGATTTCAGCTCGATAGCGTCGAAGAGCCCGCGGCCCGCCCTGCCGAGACTTTTCCACAGCGTAGAGGTGAGGTCTTCCGTCTTTGAAGCGGCGACACCGATCAGTTCAATCATGCCGACTGTTTTTCCCCTCTTCATGATTGGTATCTGAATGAGGGATAGTTCCTTGAGCGGCACTCGCTTGATTGACTTAGCGGGAAAAACCTTCTCTTGCCCTTGCGGTTGGAAAACGGCCAACTTCTTCCGGACAGCGCGACGGAGGTGTGAATCTGCGAGATTCTGCCGGTCGATTCCTCTCCATAGTTGAGGGGAATAGGAAGATGCCGCCAGCATCTGGATCAATCCGTCTTCGATCCGATAGACCGCTCCGGCAGTCGACCCGCTGTATCTCAGGATTCTGGCGAGGAAGGCGTTGAAAGAATGGTCGAGCGATTTGTCTCCGGCATACGCTTCCAACACGATCGCACCGAGATCGACTGCAAACGAGTAGACTCTGTTGATTTGCGCAGGTGAGCTCCCGACCGTACCGCTGCGGCGGATGGCAGGTATCTTCTTAGCCTTTCGTGAAGGTCGTTCTGAACGCATAGAGAGGAGGGAAAACTACATTATTCGCCCGGCAACGGCGGCATATTCTTTCAGCTTCTTCATCAGCTTCAGGAATGTGTCGGGTTTCAGCGATTGGAAACCATCTGAGATCGCCCTGTCGGGATGAGTATGCACTTCAAGCATCAGGCCGTCCGCGCCGACGGCAATAGCAGCCATCGCCAACGGCGAAACAAGATCCCACGCTCCGGTGCCATGGCTGGGATCGACAATGATCGGCAAATGTGAAAGTTTCTTGATAACGGGGACGGCATTGAGATCGAGAGTATTCCTGGTATACGTCTCATAGGTTCGGATGCCGCGTTCGCAAAGGATTACATTGTAGTTCCCTTTGGAAAGAATATATTCTGCGGCCATGAGAAGTTCTTCGATAGTAGCGGAGAGCCCGCGCTTCAACAGAACAGGTTTCTTCAACTCGCCGACGCGTTCGAGCAGGGAAAAATTATACATATTGCGCGCGCCGATCTGCAGAATATCCGAATGTTCGGCGACCAGCGGTAGGGTTTCCGTATCCTTCACCTCGGTGACGACTTTGAGCCCCGTCGCATCGGCAGCCTCCCGAAGGTATTCAAGCCCTTCCAGTTTCAGGCCCTGAAACGAGTACGGAGATGTGCGCGGTTTAAATGCTCCTCCGCGAAGGAATCTGGCGCCGCTGCTCTTCACCAGCTCTGCAATTTCGAGAATCTGGGTTCTGCTCTCAACCGAACAGGGACCGGCGATCACGCCGATTTCAGCTCCGCCGAATCGTGCACCGCCGACATCGATGACGGTCGATTCGGGTTTGAACTCTCTACCTACGAGTTTGAACGGCTTGGAGACAGAAATGGCATCGACAACACCGGAGAGTGTCAGAAAATTCTCAGCATCGACCTTTCCTTGATTTCCGGTGATGCCAATAGCGACGCGTTGAGCGCCCGGAATTTCGTTGGGGGTGAATCCGAGAGATGAGATCTTTGCCTTGACCGCATCAATTTCTTTTCGCGAGGCGTCGAGCCTCATCACGATGAGCATTGTGCCTGGATATTGTGCTGTTCGTTGTCGATGAGCCTACCAGCCCCCGCTTGCCCCGCCGCCGCCGAATGATCCTCCGCCGCCGGAGAAACCACCACCACCGCCCCCGCCGCCAAACCCTCCACCACCTCCAAAGAAGCCTCCGCCACCGCCCCAATATCCTGAACGGTTGTATCCTCGGGAAGAAACGCCGTAGCTGCGTCCAGTCCCAAGCATCGACATGCCCAAGGCTCCAATGATGACAAGGAACAGCAACGCCGATCCCCACCCCTTCACCTTGTCCCCTGCCCGCCCTTCAGCTTTGTATTCGCCCCTCGTCGCCGAGATTGCAGCATCGATTCCCGCTTTGATCCCGCCGTAGAAGTCATTCTCGCGGAATCGCGGCCTCATCTCGTTGCGAGTGATTTGGTCGCACAAAGCATCCGGCAGTGAACCCTCCAGGCCGTAACCTACTTCAAACCGAATCTTCTTTTCCTGTTTTGCGATGAGGATCAAAAGACCGTTGTCCTTCCCTCTTACTCCGATCTTATTCGCCTCTGCTACCTTGATGGAAAAATCTGAAAGCTCCTCGCCCTGGAGTGTGGGGATCATGAGAACGACGATCTGCGTCGATGTACTGTCCTCAAACTGCTTCAGTTCCGTTTCCAACGCGCGCCACGCCGAAAACTCAAGAGTATTCGTGAAATCTGTGACATGCTCATGAAGCTGCGGAACCGCAAGATCCTGTCCCCATAAATGAGGAACTGCGATCAGGAAAAGAATAATAATAACCCAATTGAGATTTTTCACGCCGTTTCTAATAGTGTTTTCTCCAGTTTAGAACTTCACCTTTGGAGCAGACTCGGCTCCGGTTTGAGCCTGGAAGTACGCCTTCGGCACGAATCCTCCGAAGCCCGCCACCATCGATGTGGGAATTGTCTTTATCGTTGTATTGTAAACCTGCACCACTTCGTTGAAGTGCCTTCGTTCAACCGCAATCCTGTTCTCCGTTCCCTCAAGCTGCTGCTGCAATTGAAGGAAATTCTCGTTCGCTTTGAGGTTGGGATAGTTCTCAGTGACAACCATCAGACGGGAGAGCGCCGAGGTCAATTCGCCCTGCGCCTTTTCGAACATTTGAAAGGCCTGCGGATTCTTCAGCACCTCGGGAGAGATGACCATTTGACCGACCTTTGCCCTGGCCTCTACAACGTTTTCGAGCGTCTCTTTCTCATGGGTCGCATAACCCTTGACGGTTTCCACCAAGTTCGGAATGAGGTCGAATCTTCGTTGATATTGGTTCTGTACCTGGGACCACGAACTGTTGACGCCTTCGTCGAGAGCCACCAGCTTGTTATAGACGCCGACACCCCACATGATCGTGAAGATCGCGACAAGGAGGATGCCTCCAATCACGGACAAAGCGATAACGAGACCTTTTGATTTCATTGAAAATAATCTCCTTCGTTAAACACTCGGTTCATTTCTTGCCTACAAATCAATGTAATCAACCGCTCTCTGAAAAACAAGCCATCAGGATCCCTCCCTGACTTCTTGACAATCACTAAAATTGTCGCTACTATTCGCCTCAGCCTTAACCCAATCTCCAAACAGCGATTAGCATCGAGCAATAGAAAGGAATCGTTATGCCGCGCATTGTTAAGGGGGGACTTATTCAATGCTCCCTTGCAGGATCAACCGAACAGCCAATCGAGACTCTTAAAAAGGCAATGATCGATAAGCACCTGAGCCTGATTGATGATGCTGGCAAGAAGGGTGTCCAGATTCTCTGCCTCCAGGAAATTTTTTTTGGACCTTATTTTTGTGCAGAGCAAAAAACGAAGTGGTATGCGATGGTCGAGAAGATTCCGGACGGCCCCACCGTAAAGCTGATGCAGGAGTATGCCAGGAAATATCAGATGGTCATCATCGTTCCGATCTATGAGGAAGAGATGACCGGTATCTACTATAATACAGCCGCCGTTATTGATGCCGATGGGAAATTTTTAGGAAAATACCGCAAGCACCATATTCCTCAGGTAGACCCTGGTTTCTGGGAAAAATTCTATTTTAAACCGGGAAACCTGGGGTATCCCGTTTTCAAAACGCGGTATGCCGATATTGGCGTCTATATATGCTATGACCGTCATTTCCCGGAAGGTGCCCGCATCCTTGGCCTCCACGGCGCCGAGATCGTGTTTAACCCATCGGCGACCGTTGCGGGATTATCGGAATACCTTTGGGAGCTGGAGCAACCGGCGCACGCAGTGGCAAACGGATATTTCGTAGGCGCAATCAATCGAGTGGGAACCGAGGCTCCCTGGAACATCGGAGAGTTCTACGGAAAAAGTTACTTCTGTAATCCGCGCGGGAAGATCATAGCCCAGGCAAGCCGCGATAAAACGGAACTCGTTGTCGCCGACCTGGACCTGGATATGATCAAAGAAGTCCGCTCAGTCTGGCAATTTTACAGAGACCGACGCCCTGAAACGTATACTGATATCGTCGAGGGAAATTAATACACCCATAGAATTGCTCTTGAATCATATCCAATCCAATTATGCTGAACCTGGAATCCTGGAAGCTTGGAATATTGGAATATTGTAATCCTGTAGCGCGTAATCTTGCAATCTTGTAATCCAGTAATCTCGTAACCCATCACCGCACGTATGGATCGGACCGCATGATGACATCTCAGGAAGTTGTTGATATCACCGCGAAGAATACATTCGGCACATGGCGGTTTCAGCGGGGATGGAAACCTTTGCATATCGTCGATGCTGAGGGATGCTTTTTCACCGATGCCGGCGGAAAGAAATATCTGGACCTTTCTTCTCAGCTGATGTGTGTAACTCTGGGGCACAAGAATCAGGCGGTCATCAAGGCGATAGAAGAGCAGGCCCGCAGCCTCCCGTACATTGCTCCCGGGTTTGCCACGACAGCACGCGCCGAGCTGAGCAAACTGCTACTTGAGGTCCTGCCGAAAGGACTCGAGAAATTCTTCTTCACCACTTCCGGCACAGAGGCGAACGAGGCTGCATTCAAAATCGCTCGGATGTACACCGGCAAGACCAAGATCATCGCCCGGTACCATTCCTACCACGGATCCACCATGGGCTCCATAGCGGCGACAGGTGATCCACGTCGCTGGGCAATGGAACCGTCCGGAAAAATACCGGGAGTGATTTTTGGGCCGGAGGTCAATTGCTACCGCTGCCCGCTGAATCACCATTTTCCCGAATGCGACATTGCGTGCGCCGACTATCTTGGACACATGATAGAGAACGAGAGCGATGTGGCCGCGGTTCTCGTGGAACCGGTCGTCGGGACCAACGGAGTGTTGATACCGCCGGACGACTACATGCCGCGATTACGAAAGATTTGCGACGACAACAACGTGCTCCTCATCGCAGACGAAGTGATGACCGGATGGGGTCGAACCGGGAAGTGGTTTGCCGTTGAACACTGGGATGTGAAGCCGGACATCCTGACCACGGCAAAGGGAATTACCACCGCATACATTCCTCTCGGGCTTTGTGCAACATCAAGAAAAATCGCAGACTATTTTGACGACCACTATTTTTCGCACGGACACACCTACGAGGCCCACCCGCTGACGCTTGCGCCGGCGGTTGCCGCAATCAACGAGCTGAAGCGAATGAAGCTGATTGATCGCGCGAATGTATCGGGGGCATATCTTGGGAAGAAACTGAGCGAGCTGAAGACCAAACATCGCTCGATCGGGGATGTCCGCGGTATCGGCCTTTTCTGGGCTGTCGAACTTGTGAAGAATCAAAAGACCAAGGAACCATTCAATTCTTACACAGACAAGATTAGCGGAACACCTTTGCTAGTGGATAAGATCACAGCAGAGATGATGAAGAACGGCGTTTTCGTTCAGGCTTGGGTGAGCCACTTTGTCCTCGCTCCTCCTCTGATCATTACCAACGAGGAGATTGACCGTGCCGTGAAAGTGCTGGATGATGCCTTGCACATTGCCGATGAACAGACTGCATGAATTGCGCCGTCGCTGAAGCAAGAGGCGAAGTGGTGAACAACGAGTTGTCATCCATCCCAAAAAAGTACCTTGTATAAGAGAGCACCTTCAGCAGCGAAAGATGGCGGATCGAATGGATAACCTCGCACCCAAACTCACAAACGACGAATACGAAAAGAATTTCGCCGAACTGCATCCCCCCTTCTCGACTGGTTCCGCAACGGCCGAGGCGAATCGATGCCTCTACTGTTTTGATTCCCCCTGCATGAAGGCTTGTCCAACCCACATCGATATTTCCACCTTCATCAAGAAGATCGCCAGCGGGAATCTGAAGGGCTCCGCAAGAACCATCCTTTCATCGAACTGGATTGCGCTCACATGTGCGAAGGCCTGCCCGGTCGATGAACTGTGCGAAGGCGCCTGCGTGTATAACTCGAAAGGTGAGAAGCCGATCAAGATCGGCCGCCTGCAGCGGTATGTGATGGATTGGTATGTCGAACGGGGAATGCCTCCTCTCTTTACCCCAACTCCAAAGAACGGAAAGTCTGTCGGCGTCATCGGCGCGGGACCGGCCGGTCTCTCCTGTGCTGCCGAGCTTTGTTTGATGGGTTATGCTGTCGCCGTCTACGAGGCGAAAGCAGAGCCGGGCGGGCTCGACACGTGGGGCATTGCGCCATACAAGATGAAGCGCCAAGACAGCTTGAATGAAGCGGAAATGGTAAAACGTCTCGGTGCGACGATCAATACAGGAGTCCGGATCGGAAGAGATATTTCCGTAAATGAATTAACGAAGAGACACGACGCAATTTTTGTCGGCGTCGGGCTCAACACTCCGGCTCAACTACGCATCCCGGGAGAGGATCTGCCCGGCGTTCACGACGCGCTCTCTTTTATCGAGCGCGTCACGTCGCGGAAATGGAGTTCCGTTGAGGTCGGAAAACGCGTCGCCGTCATCGGAGCCGGAAACACCGCCATCGACGCCGTCACCGAGGCAAAACGGCTTGGCGCCGAAGAAGTCATGATCATCTACCGCCGAAGCAAGACCGAAATGTCGGCGTATGAGTTCGAGTTCGAACTGGCGAAGAGTGACGGAGTCACCTTCTATTTCCTAACCGCTCCCGTCCGCATCCTCGGAACAAAACATGTCGAGGCGATCGAATGCATCCAGATGCACCCTGCGGCGCCCGATGCGAAAGGAAGAAGAAGCGTCGAGCTCATACCGAATTCGGAATTCCAAATCCCGGTCGATATGGTTATCAAAGCGGTGGGCCAGAAGGCTGAGCAGAATTTTCTTTCGCAAATTCCCGATCTGAGAGTGGAGAATGGAATCGTTAAGACCGATCCAAATACATACCAGACTTCGAACCAAAAATTCTTTGCCGGAGGGGATTGTATTAACGGCGGCAAAGAAGTCGTCAACGCGGCAGCCGACGGAAAAAAAGCAGCGCACGGCATCGATGCGTACTTGATGAATCACCGGCGGTAAACTCGAACTGTTAATGATTACTGGTCACTGTTAACTGATCACTGAGGAAGCATGGTTGACCTTTCAACAAATTGCGCCGGCATCAAATCGCCGAATCCATTCTGGCTCGCCTCCGCCCCTCCGACGAACTCCGCCTATCAGGTCTGCAAGGCGTTCGAGGCTGGCTGGGGAGGCGCGGTCTGGAAGACCATCGGCGAACCGGTGATGAATGTCGTCAACCGGTATGGAGCAATCGACTTCAACGGCCAGAAGATCATCGGACTCAATAACATCGAGCTGATCAGCGACCGGCCCGTTGAACTGAATCTGAAAGAGATCGCCGAAACGAAGAAGCTGTGGCCCGACCGCGCAGTGATCGCTTCGTTGATGGTTGAATCCAAGCGGGACGTCTGGCACGATATCGTGAAGAGGACAATCGATACCGGCTGCGATGGAATCGAATTGAATTACGGCTGTCCTCACGGGATGAGCGAGCGCGGAATGGGTTCGGCCGTCGGCCAGGTACCCGAATACTGCGCAATGATCACCGAATGGGTCACCGAGGTCTCAACGATTCCAGTCCTTGTGAAACTGACACCAAATATTTCCGATATCAGGTTCCCGGGCCGTGCAGCCAAAAAGGGAAAGGCGAACGGCATTTCTCTGATCAATACCATCAACACGATCATGGGAGTGGACCTCGATACGCTCGAACTCAATCCTTCCATCGACGGAAAAGGTGGACACGGCGGCTATGCCGGGCCCGCCGTGAAGCCGATTGCGCTGAATATGGTTGCACAAATTGCCAGCGATCCCGAAATCAATCTTCCCATCTCCGCGATCGGCGGAATCTCAACATGGCGCGATGCGCTCGAGTTCATTCTCCTCGGCGCCAGCTCCGTTCAGGTCTGCACAGCGGCGATGCATTACGGTTTCCGGATCGTTGAGGATTTGGTCGAGGGGATGACGAATTGGATGGAAGAAAAAGGGTACCGCTCGCTCGAAGAGGTGCGAGGGAAATCGCTCAAGTGTTTGTCGGATTTTGGGAATCTCAACCTTCTGTACAAAGCGGTCGCCCGCATCGATGAATCGAAATGCATTCAGTGCAATCTTTGCTACGTCGCGTGCAACGACACCGCCCATCAATGCATCGACCTCCTTCCCCACAACGGAAAGAATCAGCCCAGAGTGCGGGAATCCGATTGCGTCGGCTGCCGGCTTTGTTTTATCGTGTGCCCGGTTGAGAAGTGCATCTCGATGGTCCGTTTGGATGACGGGTCGGAGGCCATCACGTGGAATGAACTTATGAAACAAATGCCGCAGCCTCTGACATGGGAGGCGCTCCGCCAATTCCAACAGAAACATGGCGTCGAGATTCACTGACGATCATCCATCATCGATCAATCAAGGGCGCCGCACCGATTACCGGTCGAACGCCCTTCACCAATCCACTTTCCCATATGCCATGGAGGTTCCATGAAAAGCAGCAAATTCTGGATTGCAGTTGCCGTGAGCGGGGTTGTGATGAATATCGTCGATTTTGTTCTTCAGGGAATGGTGATGATGAACATGTACTATGCTAAGCACACGGATGTTTTCCTCGACACTTCGAATCCAGTATGGTTCATCGTCGGAGATTTTGTTACGGTCTTCGTTCTGGCATGGGTATACGATAAAGTGGCCGCAAGCTTCAACGCAGGCTGGAAAGGGGGAGCAATGTACGGGCTCTACGCCGGAGTCCTCGTTAATTTTCCGACGTGGATCATCGCTCATCTTATGTTGAGAGGAATATCCTACAAGTTTGCATGGTTCTCCACGATTTACGGAATCGTCTGGTCCGTAATCGCTGCAGCCGTTATAGCCGCCTTGTACAAAAAAGGAGAAGCGGCGGCATAAATCAGGAGTCCTATGGATTGGTTGACGATTCTCAGTTTGTTTGCGGGCGCAGCAATGCTTGCGTTCGCATCCAGGAGCAAAAGAATTGCCCAGCACCCTTCACAACGAGGGATCATCGTCGGCATGGGGCTCGCACTTCTCGGCAGCGCCGCATGGCTTACGTTCCAAAAAACCGCTCCACAATTTGATGCAGACAAGTTATTCACGGCCGGGCTGATCGTTCTCTCAATCCCCCTTTATGCCGTGATGATTGCAGCGCCTTTCGTTCGGAAGAGAGCCGGAGCCGTGCTTTACGAGGCTCAACTCCCTCAGACCCGCCGCTATTCGGGGTATGTGACTGCTCTCCTTTTCGCCTTCCTTGCTCTCGCAACGATCATCCAAACCGGACTTACCGGCAGCACCATTGCACAAATGGCCTTTTACTTTTCTGTGATCATCTATTTCTCTTCGCCGCTCTACGGAAAAGTGGAGTTGAGGCAGGAAGGAATCATCGAATCGTACTCACTGCTGAGGTGGGGAAAAATCGTATCGCGTCAATGGATCGGGGAGGACGAATGCAATTTGATACTATCCACGAATAATGCCTGGCGCAAGACTGCCACGCTCGTCTTCCCGCCGGATGAAAAGAACGCAATCGAAGCGATTCTCACTGAGCACATGCAGGCCAGGCAAGAGCCGGCAGCACCCCAACATTTCTAGGACAAACCAATGTCAACGCTCATCAAAAACGGACGAATCATCACCGCTGAACAAGACTACATCGCAGACATTTATATCGAAAAAGATAAAATCAACACCATCGGGTCTGCGATGAAAGTTCAGGCCGATAAAACCATCGATGCCGCCGGGAAGTATGTCATCCCCGGAGGGATCGATGTGCACACGCATATGGATATGCCTTTTGGCGGAACAATGTCGAGCGACGATTTCGAAACGGGGACTCGTGCAGCTGCATTCGGCGGCACGACGTGCCTCATCGATTTTGCCATTCAATCTAAGGGGACGAAGATGCGGGATGCGCTCGACACCTGGTGGAAGAAGGGAGAGAAAGCCACAATTGATTTTGGCCTCCACATGATTATCACCGACCTCCCGGAAGCGCATATTGAAGACATGAATGAGATGGTCCGCGAAGGGGTAACGAGCTTTAAGCTTTTCATGGCGTACCCCAATGTGTTGATGGTGGATGACGCCACGATTTTTCGCGCCATGCAGAAGACCGGGAGCAACGGCGCTCTCGTCTGCATGCATGCCGAGAATGGCGGAGTCATCGATCTGCTCGTGCAGAAGGCTCTCGCCGAAGGAAAGACGGCTCCTATTTACCATGCCCTCACCCGTCCAACGACGGCAGAAGCAGAAGCCGTCAACCGGTCAATCGCGCTCTCTCAAATGGCCGGCGCCCCGGTCTATATCGTTCACCTCTCTTCCGCGGATGCACTTGAGCGCGTTTCCGAGGCCCGCGACAAGGGAATCCCGGTGTTTGCAGAGACCTGTCCCCAATATCTTCTCCTCTCCGTTGAAGATCTGGATCGCCCGAACTTTGAGGGGGCAAAATATGTATTCACTCCTCCCCTGCGCGAGAAATGGCATCAGGAGAAATTGTGGGCAGGATTGAAGAAGAACACCCTGCAGATCGTTTCCACGGACCATTGCCCTTTCTGCTTCAAGGAGCAGAAGGAAATGGGAAGAGACAACTTCGCTAAAATCCCGAACGGCGGTCCCGGGGTCGAAAACAGATTGCAGCTGATCCATCACCACGGCGTCAACAAGAAAAGAATTTCACTCAACCGCTGGGTCGAGATCGTCTCGACCACTCCTGCAAAGATGTTCGGACTCTATCCGCGAAAAGGGACGGTCGCCGTTGGCTCCGATGCTGATCTGGTCATCTGGGATCCAAAAAAGGAATTGACGATCTCTGCCAGCTCTCATCACATGCGCGTCGATTACTCGATGTTTGAGGGATTCAAAGTACAGGGGGACGTGGAGACCGTTTTCTCGCGCGGTGAAATCATTGCCGACAAGGGGAAGTGGTTCGGCAAGAGCGGCCGGGGATCATTCGTCAAGCGCGACACGTACGCAGGCGCATGGAAATAATTCGATCCCATCCGATCTGAATGGCAGAGGCGGCGCGAAGCAACAGTTGAACGTGAAATGACTTGACAGTACGGGAGAATCCGAACCTATTCTCCCTTTGCCTTCATCCCCCATCCTTTATTTCATAGCGGAGGTGTTCTATGGAGCGACCGAAGGTAAACTACGTCGCCGTGTTGGTAGCTGCGGTTATTCAGTTCGCGTTCGGGGCCGT
This sequence comes from uncultured Chitinophagaceae bacterium, assembly GCA_964384415.1. Lineage (GTDB taxonomy): Bacteria > Bacteroidota > Ignavibacteria > UBA10030 > UBA8401 > JAGVPT01. The sequence goes on from CAYLMV010000077.1 coordinate 16,460, forward strand.
ATGGTATTCCCCATTCCTGTTCGGTAACTCGTGGATGCACCTCACAAAGATCACGATGGAGATGGCTTCGACGGTAAGTCCCTGGAAGTCATATGGTCTTACCTTCATCGCTTATCTGGCGGTCTGCTGGATCCTCGTTCATGCCCTTGCCTACGCAAAAGCCAGGACCGCTTTGGAAGGAGCAATGGTGGGATTCTGGAACTGGTTCGGATTTGTCGCGACCATCATGGGAATCACAAATCGTTATCAGATGCTCCCCTGGACACTCTGGGGAATCGATGCGGGCTACCAGCTTGTCAACTTCGTTCTTGCCGGAATAATCCTTACGTTGTGGCACAAAAAAGTATGGGAAGAAGAAGAGGACGAATAGTGCTCTGCACCCTTGCCGGGGTGGAATGAAAGTTCAACAGATAGGTACAACATGCCGCCGTTGCCGCAATCCGAAATTGTCGAGGTCGATCTTTCGTCCGTCGATCGAAGTCCGCTCATCAACAGCGACCTTGCGCCGGCAAGGATCATCGACCGGAAATGGGGAACGTACGACATAGCCGCGTTGTGGATTTCGATGTCGGCGTGCATCCCCACATACATGCTTGCCTCCTCCCTCATTTCGGAGGGGATGAACTGGTACGAGGCGGTGCTGACAGTCTTCATCGGCAATGCGATCGTGCTGGTTCCGATGATTCTCAACGCGCATGCAGGGACAAAGTACGGCATTCCTTTCCCCGTCTACTGCCGGGCTTCATTTGGAGTTCGCGGAGCGAACATACCGGCGATGCTCCGGGCCTTCGTCGCCTGCGGATGGTTCGGCATTCAAACCTGGATCGGCGGCTGGGCCATCTACAAGATGATCACGATTTACTTCTCAGGATGGGATGCGCTGCCGGCCTGGTTTGGCGGAATCAACACGCCGCAGCTCGCCTGCTTCCTCTTCTTCTGGGGAATAAACATGCTCGTCATTTACAGGGGAATCGATTCAATCCGGTTTCTTCTTAATCTGAAAGCTCCGCTCCTGATACTGCTCGGGTTAGCGTTACTGGCATGGGCGTACAAACAAGCGGGGGGATTCGGACCGATGTTATCTCAGCCGTCGCAATTCGTGCCGGGAGGCGCAAAGCAGGGTCAGTTCTGGATTGTCTTCTTCCCTTCTTTGACAGGGATGATCGGATTCTGGGCAACTCTTTCGCTCAACATCCCCGATTTTACTCGCTACTCGCGCACGCAACGGGATCAGGTGCTCGGACAAGCCCTCGGTTTGCCCATCACGATGGCCCTCTATTCTTTCATCGGTGTGGCTGTTACATCAGCGACGATTGTGATCTATGGAGGATTCCCGATCTGGGACCCGGTCGTCCTGATCTCGCGTTTCACCAACCCTCTCGTCCTGGCGATTTCCCTCTTCGCGTTGTGTCTCGCAACGCTCGCCACGAATCTGGCCGCAAACGTCGTGAGTCCGGCAAACGACTTTGCGAACTTATGGCCGCGGAGAATATCCTTTCGGATCGGCGGCCTCATCACCGGGATTATCGGAATTCTCATTCAACC
>CAYLMV010000078.1:0-17837 GCA_964384415.1 uncultured Chitinophagaceae bacterium
CGTTGACTCTTTTTCGAATCTTCAGTATATTTGTAGGCTTATAGTTAAGCCATTTCTGGTCAATCATCGCTCGAGCGGTTGCCGGTTCACGTGGCAAGGCGCGGTGTCGGATGGAGATTGACACAAGTTCGTTCTAACGACAGATTCCCGCATGCACCGATTAAAGGTCTTCTCCGGCAGGGCAAATCCCGAATTGGCCGGGTCGATTGCGCTGAGCCTGGGTCAAGAGTTGGGCGGTCTGGACATCCGGAAATTCAGCGACGGGGAGATCTGGGTAAAGTTCATTGACAATGTTCGCGGAGCCGATGTCTTCATCATTCAGCCGACGAACCCCCCGGCAGACAATCTGATGGAGCTCTTGATCACGATTGATGCGGCAAAAAGGGCTTCGGCAAACAAAGTCATCGCTGTCATCCCCTACTTCGGCTACGCGCGGCAAGATCGAAAGGATCAGCCCCGGGTTGCAGTCACCGCGAAGCTCGTGGCAAATCTGCTGACGCAGGCGGGTGCGGACAGAATAATTTCCATGGATCTCCACGCGCCGCAGATCCAGGGATTCTTCGATATCCCGTTCGATCACTTGTACTCTTCGGTAGTTTTTGTGGATCATTACCGAAAGGCGAAAATTCCGGATTTGACGGTAGTCTCGCCGGATGTTGGCGGCATCAAGATGGCCCGGGCGTACGCAAAACGGCTCGATGCCGATTTGGTCCTTATCGATAAGCGGCGGCCGAGTCCGAATGAAGTCGAGGTCATGAATATCGTCGGTGAAGTGAAGGGGCGCAATGTACTGATTGTCGATGATCTGATCGATACGGCGGGAACATTCACGAGCGCCGTGAAGACGTTAAAGGAGGCAGGGGCAAAAGGAGTGTACGGAGCCTGCACTCACCCGATCCTTTCCGGCAAGGCGATGGAACGGATCAATGGTTCGGATATATCAAAACTGCTGGTGACGGACACCATACAGTTGAAGCAGTCATCACCAAAAATTGAAGTCATGTCCGTCGCCACGATTTTTGCCGAGGCGATTCGGCGTTCATTCGATAATAAATCGATCAGCTCGCTCTTTGATGTTGATAAGGATAAAACACAGGAAGATTAGTCTTTGGAGGTGTACTTATGTCTGAGGTAGTTCTTCAAGCTGAGGTGCGTACAGAAACCGGCAAGCGCTCAAAGGCGATGCGCCGGGAAGGAAAAATTCCGGGCGAGTTTTATTCGCGCGGCGAAAAGAATATTCATCTCGCGGCGACTGCCGTCGGGTTAAAGCCGCTGATCTACACCTCGGAAGCGCATATTGTCTCCCTGAAGCTCAATAACGGAGAGGCGAAAACCTGCGTGCTCCGCAATGTTCAGTTCGATCCCGTCACCGATCTCCCAATCCACTTCGATCTGCAAGGCGTTCGCGCAGACGAGGAATTAACCATCGAGGTGCCTGTGATGCTCGCGGGAACGCCAAAGGGTGTGAAAGACGGCGGAACCATTCAGCATGTGATGCACCGACTCAAAGTATCCTGCTTGCCGAAATTTATCCCGGAACATGTGGTCGTACAGATCGCGGAACTCGGGATCAATCAATCGATCCATATTCGCGATATCAAGATCGAGAACGTAAAGATTCTCGAGAGCGAGTCGAGCACGATTGTCGCGGTTGTTCCTCCGACGATTCTGAAAGAGGAAGTGCCCGCCGACGCCGCAGCAACGACACTCGCGGAACCCGAAGTTATTGCAAAGGGCAAGAAGCCCGAAGAGGGCGAAGAAGGCGCAGAGGGAGCAAAACCCGCAGCGCCTGGTGCAGCCAAAGCCGCGGCTCCCGGTGCAGCGAAAACTGCCGCCCCCGGCGCAGCGAAAGGTGCAGCACCGGCTGGAAAAGCAGCTCCGGCCGCACCCGAAAAGAAGGAAGGCAAGAAGTAACGGAATTTCCGGCGCTCTCGCTCCGATGTTCTTTGATAGAACTCTGAACAGAACTCTTTCCGCCATTGCAGAACTCCTTTGAAGAAACGGATTCCGGCAGTGTCCAGTGCATTGTGGGACTCGGCAATCCCGGGAAACGATACCGCTCAACCAGGCATAACGTCGGCTACAACGTCGTCGCCCTGTTGGCAGACCTTCTCAAAGTTGATCTCAAAGGAGGGAACGGCGAATACTTTTTTTCTGATTACGCCGCTGGCGGGCGTAGCTGCTTGCTCGCGATTCCGACGACATACATGAACGAGAGCGGACTTGCGGTTTCTCAGCTCTGCGATCACTTTGGCGTCTCCCCTTCCGGGCTGATGATCGTGTATGATGATTTTCAGCTGCCTCTTGGGACGCTGCGAATCCGCCTCGAAGGAAGCGACGGAGGACATAACGGGATGGCTTCGGTCATCGGATACCTCCAGACAGAAGACGTGCCCAGATTGAGGGTGGGAATCGCAGGATCGACTTGCCCGAACGAAGACCGGAAAGAATTGATGGCGTCATACGTTCTCTCGCCATTCGAGAAAGATGAGATAGTCTTGGCCGAAACAATGATGCTCCACGCCCGGGACGCGCTGATGGCTTTTATGGAGCACGGTGTTCAATTCGCGATGAATAATTTCAACCGATCGTTCCTGGACCCCGGACCCGCGAAAGACGAATCAAGCGTATGACGGGTGTCGACCGGCATGCCGCTTTAAAGCAGTAGATTCTTTTCTATCTAACGTACCAACCTGCCCCCTCATCAAAGAGAGGGGGCCAATGCACCACGTCCAAAGGAGAAGCACAATTGGAAAAAGAACAAAAGATTTACGAATCAACTTTCATCGTGAACGCGGCGCTTGACGACGCGCAGATCGATGTGGTGATCGAGAAAGTGAAAGACGTCATCGTCAAGAACGGCGGGGAAATCCGCTCGACTGAAAAGTGGGGAAGAAAACGCCTCGCATACACCATCGACAAGAAGAACAACGGCTTCTATGCCTTCTTCGAATTCAAGGCCCCTGGGGATCTTCTGATCAAGCTCGAGCGCCATTTCCATCTGGAGGAACAGGTCATTCGTCATCTGACGATCCAGCTTGATAAGAAAGCGCTCAAGGCGCGGGAAGTTGCCGCAGCTGCTCAAAAGGCCCTTGCTGCAGCACAAGCTGTCGCCGAAGTCGTCGTCTAGATCTTGATCGACCGGAAGGAGACCCGAATTCATCCCCGGTTTTACGAAACAATTTTCTAAGGAGAACGTACCGTGTTCCATCAAAGCCAAAACCGCCGCGGAGGCGATGACCGCCGCGAAAAGCGAGACTCTAATGCCATTCGCAAGAAACGAACATGCCGATTCTGTGACGCCAAGGATATTTACATCGACTACAAGGACGAAAAAAGATTGTTCCGATTCGTCACCGAACAAGGGAAGATCATACCGAAGCGCATCACCGGTTCGTGCGCGAAACACCAGCGCCAGCTCGTGAGAGCCATTAAGCGGGCCCGTCACCTGGCCCTGCTCCCCTACGTCTCGGACGCCATTAAGTAATTTGACCTTATTCCCAGCCCCCATGGAGAGATTATGAAAGTAATTTTACGTAAGGATTATGAGACCCTCGGCAAAATCGGAGAGGTCGTTACGGTGAAAGACGGTTACGCGCGCAACTATCTGATACCGCGCAGCATCGCCTACCGGGCCACGACAAGCAGTTTGCGCGCGCTCGAGGAGGAAAAGAAGCAGCATGACCGGCAGGAACAGAAGCAGTTCAAGGATGCCGAAAAACTCGGCGTCGAATTGGAGAAGCTCTCTGTGACAATACCAATGAAGGTCGGAGAAGACGACAAACTGTTCGGATCTGTCACCTCGCAAATGATTGCTGACGCACTCAAGGAAAAAGGTTTCACAGTAGATAAAAGGACAATCGAACTTGAAGAGCCGATCAAGACTCTCGGGATCTTCGAAGTCCCCGTGAAGCTTCATTCAAAGGTGAGCGCAAAAGCAAAAGTATGGGTCGTCCGCGAGTAACCCTCGCACGATTTCCGTTCAAGACCTGGCGGTACATCGACCGTCAGGTTTTTTTTTATCACGATTTGAAGATTCAGGAGCTCGCAATGCCAAAGCATCAATCACTGTGGGGCGGGAGATTCCAGGAACCCCTCTCCGAAATGGCCCTCAAATTCTCCTCCTCCATCGAGATCGACCGCGAACTCTATCAGGAAGACATTGCCGGAAGCATCGCGCACGTCGAGATGCTGGCCGCGACGAAGATCATTTCTGCAGAGGAGTCTCGCAGGATACGAACGGCCCTCAACGGCATCCGCAAGGAGATTGAAACGGGAAAACTCGATCTCTCCTGGAGCGGTGAAGACATTCATATGGTGATCGAGCGCCGCCTGATCCAGAAGGTTGGACCGCTCGGCGGCAAACTCCACACCGCCAGAAGCCGGAACGACCAAATCGCCCTTGACGAACGGCTCTACCTCCGGGGTGCGATACGGGAGATCTCAAAGCTTATCCTTCAGCTCCAGCGCGTCCTCCTCTACAAGGCGGAAAAATACTTCGATACCATCATGCCCGGGTATACGCACCTTCAACGCGCTCAACCCGTCTACCTGTCGCACCATCTCCTCGCGTACGTGTCCATGTTCGAGAGAGATTTCGAGCGGTTTCAGGATTGCGAGAAACGGTGCAACCGGCTTCCACTCGGAGCCGCCGCACTGGCGGGCACTTCATTTCCGATAGACAGGTCAATGGTAGCGCGGAAGCTCGGGTTTGCCGGCGTCATCGAGAACAGCATCGATGCAGTGAGCGATCGGGATTTTCTGATTGAGTTCATCTCGTGCTGCAGCATCGCGATGACGCATCTGAGCAGATTTGCAGAGGAACTCGTGCTCTGGAGTTCGCAGGAATTCAATTTTGCAAAGACCGACGATGCCTATACCACCGGCAGCAGCATCATGCCGCAAAAGAAGAATCCCGATATGGCGGAATTGGTGCGGGGCAAGGCGGGAAGGGTCTACGGCGATCTCGTCGCAATCCTCACTGTGATGAAGGGGCTTCCGCTGGCCTACAACCGGGATATGCAGGAAGACAAATATCCGCTGTTCGATGCCGTTTCAACGACCCGGCAGTGCCTCTTCATCTTCTCTCATATCCTTGTCCACACAAAATTCGACAAGAACAGATTTGAAGAAGAACTGCGGAATGATTTCCTCACGGCAACGGAGATTGCAGACTACCTTGTACGGAAAGGGACGACTTTTAGAGAAGCCCACTCCATCACCGGGAAGATTGTCGCTCATGCCATTGATCACAAGAAGAGCTTGCCGCAGCTTTCGCTTGCGGAGCTGAAACACTTCTCCCCGAAAATAGACGAAGACCTTTTCCCGTTGTTCGATCCGCACAAAAGCATCGAGTTCAAGAAGTCGTCCGGAAGTACTTCCCCGCAGGAAGTGAAAAAACAGATCGTGCATTGGACCCGGACGTTGAAGAATAGGAAGGTGTGATTTACATTTTACAAGGTATTGGACACCTTGAGGGTGTCCAATACCTCTAGCTTACGCGATACTCTTCTTTTGCGCTCGAAACGACCTCTTCTGAATATTGTCTGAATTTCCTGGCCGTCTTGAAATATCTTCTGACGAACTCTCTGTCTGGCAAACTTCCGTCCCTGATTCCTATCAAATCCTGGTAACTCGAAAACTTCCAGTCCTCAGGTTTTGCTGCCAAATTTGAACGAACTGGATTTTGATGAATGTATGAGACCAGGGTAAGAAGATACGCCTCGTCGTGAATCTGTTTCGATTTGGAGTGAGTTTGGAACAGACTGCCATGACGCCTATATCGCTTGTTGATTGCTTTCGTGTAACTGCTCAAAAGTAGTCCAATGCTCTTTGTAATGGTCATGGAGATATCCGCCGCCTTCACTGCGTCGGATGCATTCAATCTCTCAGGCATCACTTTCACTCTTACCAAGAAATGAAAATGCGTGGGCATAAGACAATATGCCAATGTCAACAGCTGCGGTTCAAGATAGTGGCGGTATTTTTCTAAGAAGTAAGCGTAATTCTCTTCTGACTTGAAAACAAGTTCTTCGTTATTGGAACGATTGTAGAAGTGATAGTATTTCCCCGTTTCGAAGTGGATGAATGTCAGTGGATGAAGGACACCTAAAAGGTGTCCTCCATCTTTGGTTACTTGGCTTGTGATATGGCTTTTATTCTCGCGCCCTCGAACTCATCCCCCTTGATCCATCGCGGCATCTCCTTCTGGTTCGCAACAAAATAACCGAGGTGCAGAAAGAATTTTGCCTGCTGCATCGTCCCCTCGTATGTCCAGTTATCTCTGATCTCATCGCTCGGCTGGTGATAGTCGTTTTCATTATACCGGCGATCCATCATTGCTCCCCAACCGGCAGGCTTCCCTGCAAAATCGGTACCCGTATCAAAGTACGCAGACGGTACGCCGATCGCCGCAAAACTGAACTGATCCGACCTGTAGAAAGACCCTTGTTCCGGATATTGATCCGGTGTGACAACGAGCCCTGCAATCGCGGCGGCTGCGTTGACCTGGTCGTCGACGGTGGATCGCCCCTTCCCTATCATCGAGATGTCCCTCGTTTCTCCATAGACATTTACGCCATCGATGTTGATGTCTGCCGCAATACTCCCGGCGGGAAACGTTGGGTGCGCGGCATAATATTCCGATCCCAGCGTTCCGGCTTCTTCTCCTCCAACCAACAAGAAGAGGATTGACCGCTTTGGCCTTTCGCGAAGATTGGCAAAACCGTCTGCCAACATCAATACCATGGATACGCCCGATGCATTGTCGATAGCCCCGTTGTCGATCGAATCGCCGTTCACGGGCTGCACAATTCCAAGGTGATCGAAGTGAGCGGAATAGATAACCACCTCTTTGGAAAGAACCGGATCGCTCCCCGGCAACAACCCGGCGACATTTGCGGTGGTTATTCGCCTGATCGTGTTGTGCATGTGGACCGATACTTTGATGCCGAGCGGAACGGGCTTGAACTTTCTCGACTGGGCGGATTTTATGAGAGCGCCAAGGTCTTTCCCCGCCATTTTTACAAACCGGCGGCTTGCGTTTTCAGATAGCCATGCCTCGAGTTTTATCGGCTGCGCCGGCGATTCATCCAGCGAAAAGTTCTCCCCCGTCCACGAGGTTTGAACGACCTGGAATGGATAGCCCGCAGATTCTTCCGTGTGAATGATAATCGCTCCTGCTGCGCCTTTCCGCGCCGCCTCTTCGTACTTATACGTCCATCTGCCGTAGTATGTTCGCGCTTTTCCTCCGAAGAATTTCGGATTGTCGCTCTCCGGCTCGTCATTCATCATCAGGAGAACTTTGCCTTTCACGTCGGCGCCTTTGTAGTCATCCCAACGCTGCTCGGGAGCGGAAATGCCGAAACCGACAAAGATGACGTCGGCGTTTGTCACATCAACGGTCTCAGCCTCAACTCCCGAAAAACCCACGAATTCATCCCTGAACTTGAAACGCTCCTCCTTCTTCCCGGCGAGAGCCATCAATTCCATCGAAGGATCGGCCGTGAGGCCCACCACGGGGACTTTCTGCAAATACGAACCATTCTCTCCGCCGGGATCGAGCCCCAGAAGTTGAAGTTGTGACACGATATACTTTTGGCACACCGCATCCGCGCGAGTGCCGGTGCCTCTCCCTTCCAGCAGATCGCTGGCAAGGAATTTCAGGTGACTCTTAAATGTGCGCACATTCATTGCGGCGAAGGCGTGATCTTCATCGCTGTTCATTTGTGCGTTCAGCCCAGTGAACAGGATCACCAGACTGGTGAATAAATATAAGATTCTGAGTCGACTCGCCGGGAATGTTTGGATCATCATTCGAATATGCTGTTGAAGGAAGTGAAATCCTTTGGCACGTATGTCGAACCGAATTCGTGGATTCCGCGTGTCACTCTATTCTCTTGCCGTCGGGATCGAGAAGCATCGTCTTGCCGTAGCCCAGTTTGTCCAACCCAGGCCTGGTTAAGGCGACGTCCCCGACAACAACAATATCCATCGAGTTGGGGTGGAGATATTGCTGTGCCACGCGTCGAACGTCGGCAATTGAGACCTTTTCAAGGTTTTGAACCACCGTATTGAAATAGTCATCGGGCAGGTTGTAGAGGACGACATTCACCAATTGACTCGAAATCTGACCCGGAGTTTCAAATCCTTGCGGCATTCCGCGCACGAGCGAGTTCTTCGCAAAGTCCAATTCCTTTTGCGACACATCGGCATCGCATATGCCGCGGAGTTCTTTCATGAACTCAATAACCGAGCTGTCCGTCACAGCAGACTTCACCCCGGCTTGTGCAATGAACGGCCCCGCTTCTTTCCGAAAAGCAAAACCGGAACGGGCGCCATACGTATATCCTTTCGCCTCGCGAAGGTTCAGGTTGATACGCGACGTGAATTGTCCGCCAAGAATCGCATTCATGACTACCACAGGGAAATAATCCGGATTGCTCCGCGCAATTCCGACATGACCGATTCGAATTTCCGACTGTGCCGCCTGAGGTTTATCGATGAGATAGATTCTGGTGGAATCGATCTTCGGCGCACTCGAGAACAAAGGAAACGAAGGCTTTCCTGCCTTCCAATTCCCGAAACAGTTCTGCAGTATAGGAACGACCTCGGCCACAGTTACGTCCCCCACCACGATGAGGGTTGCGTTGTTTGGAACATAGTTCGTCGTGTAGAAAGTCTTAAGATCTTCGAGCGAGATGAGTTTCACGGACGCATCTGTTCCATCCGTGGGACGTCCGTACGGCTCACTCGAACCGTATAACAATTGAGCAAAGACGTTGTCCGCGACGGCGACAGGACGGTCCTTCCTTTGCATCAGACCGGTGAGATGAGTCTTCTTGATGCGCGTCCATTCCGAATCCGGAAACGAGGGGTTACACAGCACGTCGGAATATATTTCAAGGGCCGCCGGCAAATGCTCTTTTAAGGTCAGCATCGATGCCAGGGTCGCATCTGTCGTCGAGTAGATACTGAGGCTTGCACCGAGATATTCAAGATCGTCCGCTATCTTCAACGAACCCCTCTTCCCAGTTCCTTCGCGTACCATCTGGGCCGTCAGGTTCGCAATTCCCGACTTCGCCGGAGGGTCGCTGGCGGATCCTGTCTGAAGAACCAGCTGCATCTGGACGATGGGAAGCCCGTGTCGTTCCACGAGCAGAATCTTCAGTCCGTTGGCAAGAGCAGCGCGCTGAATAACGGGAAGAGTTATTTTTGGAGTCGGCTGGGGCTCCGGCTTCCTGCTCCTGTCGAGCTGTGCATACGACAGCGATAGACAGAAAGTAATCAGGAGCGGGGTCAAGAGAAAAAGGTTTAGCTTCATTGATTCAATCTCCATCATGATGTTCTTGGATGAAATTCTTACTTATCCTCAAGGTCCTTTTTACCCTCGGGAACAACGCTGAGAGCAACTCTCTCTTTCGTCAGATACTTTTGAGCAGCCTCCTGGATTTCTTTTGCCGTGATCTTTTCGTACCGCGCAAGATCCTTATTGAAAGAACCCGGATCCCCCCACATCACATTGTAACGGTTCAATTGATCGGCTTTGCCGCCGAAACCGCCGACAGATTGCAGCCGATAGATAAAATTGGCTTTGATGCTGTTCTTCGAACGCTGAAGTTCGCGCTCCGTCACGCCCGACTGCTGAATTGTGACGATTTCCGCGTCGATCACCTTCTCGATATCCACAAGGGTGAAGCCGGGCTTTGCCGTAATCTCGACCTGAAACAATCCGGCAACTTCCCTGCTGTCCTGATATGCCGCAACATCCTGAGCGATCTGTTTTTCGTAGACCAGCGACCGATACGCCCGGGAATTTTTCCCTCCGGCCAGAATATCGGCAAGCACGTCGAGCGTCGCGTCATCCGCGCCAGACTGCGGCGTGGAGTGCCATGTTAAATACAGTCGCGGAAGCTGAACATGGTCTTCCATTGTCTGCCGTTTCGCAGCATTCTTTGTCGGCTGGTTGACCGCAACCTTATCGACATCTTTGCCCCGCGGCAACCCGCCGAAATATTTTTCCACCCACTCTTTCGCCTGGGCTGGATTGAAGTCGCCGGCGATGACAAGGCTTGCATTGTTAGGAGCATAGTAGAGCGTGAAGAACTCCTTCACATCGTCCAGCGATGCAGCGCTCAAATCTGTCATCGAGCCGATGACCGGCCAGCTGTAGGGATGCGAGGGCTCGTAGAGCATCGCTGCGATGGTTTCGTCCGCTCTCCCGTACGGACGATTGTCGTAACTCTGCCTTCGTTCGTTTTTCACCACATCGCGCTGGTTGTCCAGTTTCTCCTGAGTCATGGCAGGAGCAAGGAAACCCATTCTGTCGGATTCAAGATAGAGTGCCAATTCCAAAAACTGGCTTGGCACGTTCTCCCAGTAATTCGTACGGTCGTTTGCCGTTGAACCATTCAGTGTTCCGCCGGCATCCTGAAGACTGCCGAAATGACCTCCCTTGGGAACGTCGAGGGAACCCTGGAACATCATGTGCTCGAACAAATGAGCAAATCCTGTTCTCCCGGGTTTCTCGCGGGCAGAGCCGACATGGTACCAGATATTCACCGCCACAATCGGCGTCGAATGGTCTTCGTGCAGGATCACTTGAAGGCCGTTCGGCAAAACGTATTTTTCGAATTTAATATTCAATTGACCGTACGAGAGAGCGGTCATCGCGCAGAGCATGATCGTCAGCGCAAGCGATACTTTCATGGCAATCCTCCGAAATGAGATGATGAAACTGACAGGCTACATCTTGTGATGAGAGGTATTCTAGCATTTAATCCTTACAATTTCCTGCTGTATCGGTTCTCCCGGTATAACGATCTTCTTGTCCTTTGATATATAGACATCGATTTCCAGCCTGACGCCAAACTCGCCGGGCAGGTAAATACCCGGCTCAATCGAGAAGCATGTCTCGGGGATGATCTCGCGCTGATCATGAGTCTCCAGGTTGTCGATGTTGGCGCCGTTGCCATGAACTTCTTCGCCGATATTATGACCTGTCCGATGAATGAAGTAATCCCCGTACCCCTTCTGAGAAATAAAATTGCGAGTGACGTCATCGACGTCGCACCCGCGCACTTTTCGGCCGGCGGCGAATTCGTTCTTCAAATACTGAATCGCGCCGTCCCGCGCTCCGCGGACGATTTCAAAAACAGCCTGATACTTCGGCGGAATCGTTTCGCCGGCAAAGGCTACCCAGGTAATATCCGAATATACCGCTCCGGGTTTTCCTTTTTTTGCCCAGAGATCGATCAATACGCAATCTCCCTTTTTGATCTCGGTAAAAATGTCTTTCGTCGGTTCATAATGCGGATTGGCCGCGTTGCCATTGACGGAACAATTGGGCGCGTCGTCGATGACAAGCTTATTCTCCTCGAAAAATTTCACCATCCTCTGTTGGACATCATACTCGGTGACCCGTTGGCCGGTTCGCAGTTTATCGCCGATGAATCCGAACGCCACGTCTACCGTCTTGCGCAGAACTTTTGATGTCTCGAATTGGTCATCTCTCTGCTCGTCAGTCCAGCGCGCCTCGAAATATTGGACGACATCCGCAGACGAGACGACATCGCTTCCAAGAGAGCGTATGAGTTCCACTGTTCCTGCATCTACCTTGGAAACATATGGTATCGAATTATTGGGCGAATATTCCATGGCAACCGACTTCTTTCCCTTCAACATATCCCGCAATCCATCCTGCAGGGATTGCCAGCTGACATAGACCTTCTTTTGACCGGGAAGGTGGTCCAGGTTGTACTGCTCGATGCCGTGCACCAGCTTCTGAGGCTCTCCCTGCGCAGGGATGAAGTAGAAGTAGCGCCTCATCTGGGTTAGATGAGGAGGAAGTTCAAGAAGTTTTGAGGCAAAGATGTTGGATTGGCGGAAATTGTAGAGAAGCCATCCGTCGATATGATGTTCACTTAGGGCGGCCTGGACTCGTAGGATTTTCTGATGGAGATCTGTCGGCGATGACATAGTCTAACCGAGATAGTTGGTTGGAAATGGTGCGAAATCCTTTGATGCGGGTAATATAAAGATTTCCGGCTCAAATAAAAATCCCCGGCCGCAGTGTCGCAGCCGGGGAGTCTTTTGATTTCATGATGTGCACTTCTCGCGAAGCAGCACTCATCTTTTTAGTACATATCGCCCATTCCGCCGCCCGGGGGCATTGGAGGCATAGCCTTCTTCTCTTCAGGCTTTTCGACGATCGTCGCTTCGGTAGTCAGAAGCAGCGCCGCGACGCTTGCCGCATTTTCGATTGCGATGCGCGTCACTTTCGTCGGATCGATAACGCCCGATTCGACCAGGTTTTCATATTTTTCCGATGCCGCGTTGAATCCGAAGTTGCCCTGCCCGCTCTTCACCTTGTCGACAACCACGGAGCCTTCGAGGCCCGCGTTGGCAACAATTTGACGAATTGGCTCTTCGAGGGCCCGCTTCACGATCTCGACGCCGGTCTTCTGGTCTTCGTTGGCTGTCTTCACTTCGTCCAGCTTCGGGATGGTCCGCAGGTACGCAACACCGCCGCCGGGAACAATGCCTTCCTCGACTGCGGCTCGCGTTGCATGGAGAGCGTCTTCAACCCGGGCCTTCTTTTCTTTCATTTCAACTTCAGTGGATGCGCCGATCTTCAGCACGGCCACGCCGCCTGAAAGTTTTGCGAGGCGTTCCTGGAGCTTCTCTTTGTCGTAATCGGACGTTGTCTTGTCGATCTGTCCTTTGATTTCGTTGATGCGTTTCTTGATCTCTTCCTTTTTGCCTGCGCCTTCGACGATGGTCGTATTATCCTTGTCAACGACGACTTTCTTGGCAGTTCCGAGATATGAAAGCGTCGCGTTCTCCAGCTTGAAGCCCTTCTCTTCAGAAATCACAGTGCCGTTTGTGAGCACTGCGATATCTTCCAGCATCGCTTTTCGGCGATCGCCAAAGCCAGGAGCCTTCACTGCAACAACGCGCAGCGTCCCGCGGATCTTGTTCACGACGAGAGTTGCAAGGGCTTCGCCTTCAACTTCTTCCGCGATGATCACCATTGATTTGCCGGACTGAGCTGATTTTTCGAGTATCGGAAGGAGGTCTTTCATCGAGCTGATCTTCTTGTCGTGGATCAGGATGAGCGGATCTTCGAGAACGGATTCCATTGTGTCGGCATCCGTTACGAAATACGGTGAAAGGTAACCGCGGTCGAACTGCATACCTTCGACGACATCCATCAACGTTTCGGTTCCCTTTGCCTCTTCAACGGTGATGACGCCGTCTTTGCCGACTTTTTCCATCGCGTCGGCGATCAGGCTTCCAATTGTCGAGTCGTTGTTGGCAGAGATCGACCCAACCTGGGCGATTTCCTTCTTGCCCTCAACTGGCCGGCTGATCTTCTTGAGCTCTTCGATGACTTTTGTCACTGCGAGGTCAATACCGCGTTTCAGGTCCATCGGGTTTGCGCCTGCCGTTACGTTCTTGAGTCCTTCACGCACAATTGCTTGTGCCAAAACTGTGGCAGTCGTGGTTCCGTCGCCGGCGACATCGGAGGTCTTGGAGGCAACTTCGCGCACCATCTGCGCGCCCATGTTCTCGATTGGATCTTCGAGTTCGATCTCTTTCGCAACGGTGACGCCGTCTTTCGTGACGGTCGGTGCGCCAAATTTCTTGTCGATGACCACATTGCGGCCTTTCGGTCCCAGCGTCACCTTCACTGCGTTCGCCAGTTGGTCTACTCCGCGCTTCAAGGCTGCACGAGCGTCGAAGTCGTACTGAATGATTTTTGCTCCCATAGAATTTATACTCCTTTAGAAATTGGTTGTCAGTAGTTCAATTACTTCGGCATGATCGCGAAAACGTCGCTTTCCCGCA
Source organism: uncultured Chitinophagaceae bacterium (assembly GCA_964384415.1). Taxonomy (GTDB): domain Bacteria; phylum Bacteroidota; class Ignavibacteria; order UBA10030; family UBA8401; genus JAGVPT01. Next base: position 13,849 of record CAYLMV010000078.1, read on the forward strand.
TGATGAGCACTTCTTCACCATCGAGAGTGACTTCTGTCCCAGAATATTTGCCATACAAAACTTTGTCGCCGACTTTCACTTCCATCGGCACTTTCTTCCCTTCGTCCGTGATTTTTCCCGGACCTGCCGCGATCACTTCGCCCCAGACGGGTTTTTCTTTGGCGGTATCGGGAAGAATGATTCCTCCCTTAGTTTTTTCTTCTGCAACGGCTGGCTTCACGACAATTCTGTCAGCCAAGGGGTGTAATTTCATATGGAGCCTCCTTGATATTGGATTGGTATTGCGTAACTATTTGTGATTAAAGAAATTAGAGTGGATAAAATCATTAGCACTCAATGTCACTGAGTGCTAATATACAGACAAACGGGAGCATTGTCAAGAGGAGATTGGCTTAATTAGAGATCTGTTCCTGCGACTACCAGGACGAATTCGCCCTTAATGGTGCGTTCTGCCAGGGTGAGACGAATGGAGGAGAGGGTTCCGCGGAGAATTTCTTCAAACTTTTTTGTCATCTCCCTTCCAATGACCGCTTTCCTGTCGCCGAGGCCTTTTTCAAGGTCTTCAAGCGTTTTCAGGATCCGATGGGGAGATTCATAGAAGACAATCGTCCGAGGTTCATCTTTCAAGCGGGCGATCTCCGTCGATCTCCCCTTCTTGTGAGGCAGAAAACCTTCGAAGACAAATGAGTGCGTCGGCAGACCGCTTGCCACGAGCACGGGAATAAACGCGGTGGGACCCGGCAACGGGATGATCTGAATGCTGTTTTCGATGCACGATGTGATGATCGAATATGCGGGGTCAGAAATTCCCGGCGTGCCGGCATCTGAGACCAACGCGATCGATGCCCCCTCTTTCAATCTAGCGATAATTTGCGGGACCCTTATCGTTTCGTTATGGCTGAAAAAGCTTATCAGCGGTTTCTGAATATTCAGGTGGTCGAGCAAGATCTTGGTCGTTCGGGTATCTTCGGCAGCGATCGCATCCACCGATGAAAGGATCTTCACCGCACGGAAAGTGATATCGTCCAGGTTGCCAATCGGCGTCGGAACAATGTAAAGGGCTCCTCCGATGATTTCCTCTGCCATTCTCTATATACCCCAGTCTCGAACGTAACGAAAATCGACATTCACCGTTCTCTGCGAAATCTTTGCAACCAACGGAGGCCGCCGCTTGAACTGATTCATCGTGACCCGCTTCTTCACCTCGGCGATAAATCCCTTATCCATCCCCATCGAAACCAGCTCCGCATCGCTTCTTCGTTCATCGATCATATAATAGAGGAGCCGGTCGACATCTTTGTATGAAAATCCCAATTCTCCTTCGTCGGTCTGGTTCTTCCATAGATCGGCTGTCGGTTTTTTTTCTACGATCCTCCGCGGAACGCCAAGAGCCTCAGCCAGCTGCCATACCTGAGACTTATACAGGTCACCAAGCGGGTTCAGTGCACATGCCATGTCGCCAAAGAGCGTACCGTAGCCGAGCATGGTTTCCGTCTTATTCGAAGTCCCGACAACAAGCGCATTGAACATGAGCGAGCGATCATAAAGGATGATCATTCTCATTCTCGCCATGATGTTGCCTCTCCGTACATTATCCGTGATCTTCTGACTTGCTATCAACGGATCGACCATCGGGGTGATCTCAACGATCTCCGAATGAATCCCCAATTCCTTCACAATCAACCCGGCATCTGCCGCACTCTCCGGACTGCTGGAACTATACGGCATGAGAACAGCGAAGACATTTTCCTTCCCCAGCGCCTCGCGCGAGAGGTATGCGGAGACCGCAGAATCGACCCCTCCGGAAAGTCCGATGATCGCCTTCGAGAAACCTGCGTTATGAATTTGGTCTCTGATGAAGTCGACGAGGATTTTCTTGACAAAGCCGGTATTGAGGTGGAGTTCGGTTCCGTCAACGACGTGCGGACTGGATTCCATAGTATTGTTCCTTCAAAGTTCGCCCACGCTCAGCTCCTGGAGAGCCTTGCGCATGATTGAAAAGCCTTCAGCCAATTCGTCCTTCTGGATGATGAGGGGCGGACGAAAACGAATCGAGCGGTCACCGCACCCGATCATGATCAACCCTTCCTCATATGCTTTCTGGCGCAGCTGATCCCGGTTTTGGGACGTGTCGAGATCGATAGCGCACATCATTCCCCGGCCCCGGACGTTGGTGACAAGTTCGGGAAACTCTTCCGAAAATGCTTGCAGCTGTTCCATCATACAGAAACCGTTGATTCGCGCGTTTTCGACGAGCCGCTCGTCTACGATAATCTCCATGATCCTCTTGAATCGGACCATGTCCACAAGATTTCCGCCGAAGGTTGAATTGAGCCGGCTCGGCTTATGGAACACATTCTCCATCACATCGTCGATTCGCGTACTGCTCATGAATCCGCAGACATGCGTCTTCTTCCCGAATACCAGCAAATCGGGACGGACGAAATACTCATGGGCCCACATTTTTCCCGTCAGGCCCACGCCGGTCTGCACCTCGTCGAAGATAAGCAGAATTTCGCTCTCGTCGCATATCTCCCGCAGTTTTACGAGGAATTCCTTCCGAAAATGATTGTCTCCCCCTTCCGCCTGGATCGGCTCGACGATGAGGGAAGCAATGTCATCGGGATTATTGATGATAGCCTCTTTGATCTGGCGGATGGCAGTCTCCTCATCTTCCATCACTTCTTTAAGATGTTCCTCGTTGAGAGGAAACTTGATGGAGGGATTGAGAATTCTCGGCCATTTGAATTTTGGGAAGTAGTTCGTTTTCGTGGGATCGGTGTTCGTCAATGAGAGCGTGTACCCGCTCCGCCCGTGAAAAGCCCGCCGGAAATGGATAACCTGGCTCCCCCGCTCTTCCGTGTAACCCTTGACAAAATTCTTGCGCACCTTCCAGTCGAACGCCGTTTTTAGGGCGTTCTCGACCGCGAGCGCACCGCCGTCAACAAAAAACGCGTACGGCAGATACTCAGGCTGTACAACACGCGAAAAAGTCTCTACAAACTCGGCCATCTCGACGGTATACGCATCGGAGTTCGAGGGTTTGTTGACAGCGGCAGTTGTCAGTTCTTCGAGGAATCCCTCCTCCCTCAATTTCGCGTGATTCATGCCGAGCGCAGAGGATGCAAAGAAGGAAAAAAAGTCGAGATATTTTTTGTCATACCGCGAATCATAAATGCGGCAGCCCTGACTCTTCCGGAGATCGACCACAAGGTCGAATCCGTCGACCATCATATGACGGGCAAGTGTCTGATGAACTTCGGTTGGCAGAATCTTGATGCGAGGCGAGCTTGCGGCTTTCTCGCGGCGAAACTCTTCGAGGGGTTGATTGCCGGTAACGAGGGAGATCCGGGACGCCGGCGCTGTGTTGGGTGCTTCTACCATGATACACCTCCGATTTGTCAGGTTGATAGACGCGTGATTAGACTGCACAGAGTACCACGTCGCCAATCAGAAGAACTCCTGATGTTCGTAAAGTGAAACGATAAAGAGGTGCACCGTTTTTGCCATATCAATAATTGTCTATTTGCGCTCGCTGAAGCTTGCCGCTGTAATCGATATAGACCGCCTTCCATTCTGTGAAGAAATCGTACACAGTCCAGCCCCCCTCGCGATGGCCGTTGCCCGTTTGCTTGACACCTCCAAACGGCAAATGCGCTTCAGCTCCGATCGTCGGCACATTGACGTATGTAATCCCGGCCTTGATATCCCTGATAGCAACGAATGCTTTGTTCACATCGCGTGTATAGATCGAGGATGAGAGACCGTAAAGAGTGTTGTTGAGGATCGAGATGCTTTCTTCGAGCGAGCTCGACCGTATGACCGCAAGTACGGGTCCAAAAATTTCTTCCCTGGCAATACGCATCTCCGGCTTCACATCCGTAAATATCGTCGGCTCGTAGAACCATCCGCCGCTGAGGCCGTTGTTCGCCGCATTGTGCCCGCCGATCGCGAGCGCGTAGTACTGCCGGCGCTCCGGGCACAGGCCG
>CAYLMV010000079.1:0-3616 GCA_964384415.1 uncultured Chitinophagaceae bacterium
GGCATGAAGCCGAACGGCTTGGTCTTGGCCGCTTCGACCACTTCCCAGACGTCGATGCCCATCTTCATGAATGTGACCTTCAGCTCGTTCACGAGGGCGATATTGACGGCACGGAAAATATTTTCCATCAGCTTTGTCGCTTCGGCAACTTTTACGCTCGACACCGGGACGGTCCGCACGACAATTTGCTTGTAGAGGAGATCGACGACCGCAAGTCCATCGGGAGAGGTCGATCCGACGACTTTGGGAATGGTCTCTGTCGTATAGTTCGGATTGTTCGGGTCTTCACGCTCCGGGGAAAACGCCACGTAGAAATCCTTGTCGACCTTCAGTCCGTTCTTTTCGAGAATCGGCACCATGACCTCTTCGGTCGTTCCGGGATATGTGGTCGATTCGAGCACGACGAGCTGTCCTTTCCGAAGGTGCGGCGCAATCGCCTCGCAGGTCAGGACGATAAACGACATGTCCGGCTCTCTGTTCTTGTTCAGAGGCGTCGGGACGGCAATGAGGATGGCGTCGCATTCCTTCAGGCGTCCGAAGTCCGTGGTCACGGAAAGACGGCCGGAGTCGATCCCTTTTTTGATCCTGTTCGAGGTTATATGTTTGATGTAGGACGTTCCCTTCGAGAGAGAATCGATCTTGGACTTGTCGATATCAAAACCAACGGCGTGAAAGCCCTTTTCGACGAAACAATACAGGAGAGGAAGTCCGACATAGCCGAGGCCGATGACGCCGACGACGAAGGATTTGTTTTCGAGCCGTTTCAGTAGATCATTTTTCATTTTTTTAGAGAGGATGTCCGGAGTCCAAGGTTCTGGGTCCGAGATGCTGAGTCCATGGTCCATAGTCCAAGGTCCAATGTCCAAAGTCCAGAGTCCAAGGTCCGATGTTTTGGATTTAGTGTTGGTTAGATGTTTTCAAATATCGGATCAAGCCGCCAATTAACCGTTTGGTCGAGAGCGCCTGTTCGTAGCCCTTTTGAAAGTCGGTCATAGGGACATAGGCTACATCTGCTGCTACATACAATAGGGCTTGCACTTCGGTAGCTGATCGATAGGCATAGCTGAGAAAGTTGATGAAGGTCTTGTCCGATCGACCGTCGAATCCTTCGGCGATATTTGCCATAACGGAAACAGATGCACGCTGAATTTGATCCTTCAATCCAAAATCCCGTGAGAATTTTCCTTTTGTCGTTAATGCGTAAATCAATTTTGTAAGCGTCCTTGCCTCTTTCCAGCATTCTAATTCTTCGAAACGAACAATTTTCATAATCCCCCCTGATTGCCAGTTTTTTTAGTCTCTGCGCCGCTATTACCTCGACTTTGGACCTTGAACTAAAGACTACGAACCCTTTCGTCCAAATGCTGATCCTTCATACCACTCCACCGTCTTTTCAACCCCCTCCCGCAACGGGATTTTCGCCTTCCATCCGAGCGCGTTGATCTTGCTGACGTCCAGCAGTTTGCGAGGCGTTCCATCGGGCTTCGTTGCATCGAATTCGATTTTCCCTTTGAACCCCGCCGCCTCGGCAACAAGATGAGCCAGTTCTAAAATCGTGACGTCTTCGCCGGTACCGATGTTAATAATCTCGCTGCTGTCGTAATTCTTCATGAGGAAGAGGCAGGCTTTGGCCATATCGTCGACGTGGAGAAATTCCCTCCGCGGCTTTCCAGTTCCCCAGATGGTCACCGACGGCAAATTCCTGTTCCGTGCATCGAAAAATTTATTGATGAACGCAGGCAAGACATGAGAATTGAGGAGATCAAAACTGTCGTTCGGTCCGTACAGGTTCGTGGGCATTACGGAGATGAAATTTGTGCCGTACTGCTTGTTGTAGGCCTGGCACATTTTGATGCCGGCAATTTTTGCGACGGCATAAGCGTCGTTCGTAGGCTCTAGCTTCCCATCCAGAAAATAATCTTCCTTGATCGGCTGCGGAGCAAATTTTGGATAGATACAGGAGCTCCCGAGGAAGCAGAGCTTCCTGACCTTGTGGAGATACGAGGAATGAATGACATTATTCTGAATCTGCAGGTTGTCGAAAATGAACTCTGCAGGATAGGTGTTATTGGCGTGGATCCCGCCAACTTTTGCGGCGGCGAGAAACACGTACTCGGGCTTTTCATCCGCGAAGAATTTTTCCACCGCATGCTGATTCTCGAGCTCTAGTTCGGCGTGCGTCCTTCCAACAATGTTCGTGTACCCTTCCGCCTTTAACGCCCGTGCGATTGCGGAACCGACAAGGCCCTGGTGACCGGCGATGTATATTTTCGTAGTCTTGTTCAAGATTGTTGAGTTTTTTTGGTTCAATGTCCGAAGTCCGTGGTCAAATGTCCGGAGTCAGTGGTCCAATGTCCGGAGTCCGAGGTTCAATGTCCTAAGTCCGTGGCTTAATGTCCGAAGTCCGTGGTCCAATGTCCGGGGTCCAGAACTCAATACCCTCTTTTTGAAATCTTCTCGAAATCAGCCCTTACCATGATCTTTGCAAGTTCGTCGAATTTCACTTTTGGAACCCAGCCGAGTTTCTGCTTTGCCTTCGAAGCATCGCCGATGAGCAACTCTACCTCGGTAGGCCTGTAATGACGCGGATCTACTTCGACGATAACTTTTTTTGTTCTCTTGTCGATTCCCTTTTCGGCAGCCCCTTTCCCCTTCCACACCAGCTCCATCTCAAGCTCTTTGAACGCCACTTCAACAAATTCACGGACGGTGTGCGTTTCGCCGGTTGCAAGGACGAAGTCATCAGGAGTGTTGAGCTGCAGCATGCGCCACATCCCGTCTACGTACTCGGGGGCATAACCCCAATCGCGCTTGGCGTTCAAGTTCCCGAGCGAGAGCTTCTGATCGATTCCCAGCTTGATCTTAGCCGCGGCGCGAGTGATCTTACGCGTGACGAATGTCTCTCCCCGCCGGGGGGATTCGTGGTTGAAAAGAATTCCGTTGCACGCGTAAATGTCATACGCTTCCCGATAATTGATAATGATCCAGTAGCCATACAATTTTGCCACGCCATACGGGCTGCGCGGATAGAACGGCGTCTTCTCGCTCTGCGGGACCTGCTGTGCTTTGCCGAACAACTCGCTTGTCGAGGCCTGGTAGAAGCGGGGCTTGATCCCGGTCTCGCGGATCGCATCCAGAAATCTCACGGTGCCGATCGCGTCCACTTCAGCCGTATATTCGGGGAGTTCGAACGAGACTTTCACATGGCTCTGGGCCGCGAGGTTATAGATTTCATTCGGCTCGATCTTCTCAAGAATCCTGTTGAGGTTGCTCGTGTCGGTAAGATCGCCGTAATGCAGGAAAAGTTTCTTCCCGAGGACCTCCGCATTATTGTAGAGGTGATCGATCCTGGAAGTGTTGAAAGAACTGCTCCGGCGAATGATCCCGTGAACCTCGTATCCCTTTTTGATCAACAGTTCCGCCAAGTATGAACCGTCTTGTCCGGTAATGCCTGTGATGAGAGCCTTTTTTGCCATGTTCTTTTGTTATTAATTCTTAGTTCGTGGATCTTAGTGCTTAGTCTTTAGTTCTTAGTCTTTAGTCCTTAGTCTTTAGTCCTTGGTCCAAAGTCCGTGGTCATTGGTCGCTAATGGTAGCGTCTTCGCTCTTTTCTCTT
>CAYLMV010000079.1:3716-8020 GCA_964384415.1 uncultured Chitinophagaceae bacterium
CTCTTTTCTCTTCTCTCTTTTCTCTTATCTCTTATATCTCCACCCATTCCTCAAGCAGATCGCCCAGCGTCTTTTCGAACGGGATCTGAGGCCGCCAACCCGTTTTCTTCTGGAGCAGTTCGCTGCTCCCGGCAAGGAGCTGGATATCGTACCCGCGCAGCCTTTTCTGCTCCACATCAAGCATGAACTTAAGGCCCGTGATTTTTTCAAAAATTCCAATCACCTCTTCAATCGAATAGACTTTGCCTGAGCAAACATTATAGATGAAATCCTTTTCGTTGTTAATGGAGCCCAATTCCCAGTATGCCCGTGCAACATCCCGCACGTCGGAAAAATCGCGCCTCGGTTTTACGCTTCCGACATGGAGAACCGGCTCCTTTTTCTCTTTCTGGATAATGGAGATCTGCCGGGCCAGGGAGGAACAGACAAACGAGGGACGTTGGCGCGGTCCCGTATGATTGAACGGACGCGCCACGACAATGTTCATTCCTTCGAATGTCTTGTACGTTTGAGAAATATAGTCGATGCTGGTCTTGCTCGCGGCGTAATGATTCACGGGATGCGGAATCGAGCGCTCGGTGTGAACGGCGGGTAATCCCTCTGTCTCGCCGTAAACTTCCCCTGAAGTTACCACTACGATCCGGGGAGTAAGCTCTGTGGCCTTCACAGCTTCAAAAATATTGATCGAGCCGATAACGTTGACCTTGAACGTCTCGGCGGTATGTTCGAATGAGCTCGGAACGAACGCTTGTCCCGCAAGATGAAAGACAATATCGGGCTGGGATTCTTTGAGGATCTTGAAGACCGACTGAAAATCGACAATGTCGCATTCGAAAAGTTTTATCTTGTCCAGGTTGGATTCGATGTTATCCCTCTTCTCACCATCCCGCAGAACCCCGAAAACCTCGGCGCTCGTTGTCTTGAGTATCAGATCGGCGAGGTGGCTGCCCGCAAAACCGCCGATCCCCGTTATAAGTACCTTCATATTATCAGTTTATGGTCATTCTAATTTGAGATAGCTAACGGATTCGTCGCTATCCCGATCGTTTTGAGTTAACAAATATACGAATTTCACCTTCTTTTTTCAATCGATTGTGAAGCCGGGTAGTGGGGCATTTTCAAAAAAGGTCATTGCGATCCCGCTACCTGCAGCCCCGTATTGGTGCATGTTGGAAAATAGAGTCATTTGATTCCCGATGAAAACGTCCGGGAGTGACATCTCTTAGGTTTGTCAGGTCCGCACGCCGCCAGCGGCCATCCAAACTATAACACTTCTTACAGCTGCATCGTCTGTCCGAAAGAGTGAGTGCTGGCAGGTGCGGTCTGGATCGGGGCCGTTCGCATCGGAAAGAAGAATCTTTGCCGCCCGGCGGGAAGTTGCTTTTGATTTGTATCGGTCCTTAGGACAAATTGAGCTTCTGCCGAAAGTAACCGATCGTTCTTTTTAGTCCCTCTTCACGCGAAACATGCGGTTCCCAGCCCAATATTTTCTTCGCCTTAGAGATATCGGGCTTGCGGACTTTCGGGTCATCTTCAGGAAGCTCTTTAAAAACGATACGGCTTTTGCTCCCGGTGAGCCGCACAATTTCCTTTGCCAACTGAAGCATCGTCAACTCCTCGGGATTGCCGATGTTCATCGGGAGGGTGTATTCGGACATCATGAGCCGGAAGATGCCGTCGATGAGATCCGACACGTAACAGACGCTTCGCGTCTGGCCTCCGTCTCCGAACACCGTGACCTCTTCTCCGCGCAGGGCCTGAGAGGCAAAAGCCGGAATTGCGCGGCCATCTTCCACACGCATTCGTTCGCCGTACGTATTGAAAATTCGTATTATCCGCGTTTCAACTCCATGATAGCGCTGATACGCCATCGTCATCGCTTCGGCGAAACGTTTTGCTTCGTCATACACTCCGCGAGGACCGACCGGATTCACATGTCCCCAATACTCTTCAACCTGCGGATGAATCTCTGGATCGCCGTAGACCTCGGACGTTGAGGCAAGGAAGAACCGCGCCTTCTTGGCTTTCGCAAGGCCGAGCGCCTTGTGTGTTCCGAGCGAGCCGACCTTCAATGTCTGGATAGGAAACTTCAGATAATCGATCGGGCTTGCCGGCGAGGCGAAATGGAAGACGTAGTCGACCTTTCCTTCGAGAAAAATATAGTTCGTCACGTCATGCTGAAAGAATCGGAACTTTGGATTTCCGAAGAGATGGGCAATATTCGCGGTGTCCCCGGTGATCAGGTTGTCAATGCAGATGACCGAATGCCCTTCGGCAAGCAGCCGATCGTTCAAATGGGAACCAAGAAAGCCGGCGCCGCCAGTCACAACCGATGTCTTTGTCTGCATCTCATTCATGCACGAATTCTACCCATTATATTTAAGAAGTACGAAGTAAGCAGAAAGCAGAAAGCAGAAAGAAGATAAACGGCATCTACTAAAAACAGAATTTCTCCGGCTGTTGAATCATGCTGTGAAGCATTTTATTAACTTCCTCATACTTTTGTAAAAAATACTGATGTCGATCAATTTGGAAGTAACCGCAATCCCTGGCGACGTCAAGCCATACTTCAACTTCAGCAGCTTCCCCTGCGCAATCGATCAGTTTGCTAACAAAAAGTTTTTCGTATCGTCGTTTTTTCCATGCCTCTGCCAAATTCGCGGGTATCGACCGTGAAGCACGTCGCAGCTGATCTGTCAGCGAATACCGCTCTTCGAAAGGGAATTTCTTCGTCTGATGGAATACTTCCATCGCCAACGTGTACGAGAGTTGATACACTTTTAGATCTCTGAAACCCCTGTAGTCTTTGTCCACAACGTCCCCTATCTTGCTCCTTACCCTCTACTGCTTACTCCAAACACTCTCCCACCCGCCGCCTTACTCCCCATTCCTCCCGATCCCGAAATAAGTGAATCCCCTCTCGCGCATCAATTTTGGATCATAGATATTCCGGCCGTCGAAGATGACGGGCCGCTTCATGATGGATTTCATCCGTTCGAAATCGGGGCGGCGGAATTCGTTCCACTCGGTAACAATTGCGAGCGCATCGGCCCCTTTCAGCGCATCGTAATTATTCTCAAAGAAGTCTACCTTGCCGTCGAAGAGAGACCTCACTTTGGGAATGGCAATCGGGTCGTGCGCACGGACCTTCGCCCCGGCGTCGAGCAGGCTTTGAATGACGGCCAGGGACGGCGCCTCGCGAATATCGTCTGTCTGCGGTTTGAACGAGAGGCCCCAAAGGGCGACGACTTTCTGGCGCATCTGGTTGTTAAAATGCTTCAGCATTTTTTTGACGATCAGGCGTTTTTGCCTCTCGTTGACTTCATCGACGGCACGAAGGATTTTGAACTCATACTCATGTTCCTGCGCGGTCTTGATGAGCGCTTTCACATCCTTGGGGAAGCACGATCCTCCATACCCGATCCCGGCAAAGAGGAATTGCTGGCCGATGCGGGGATCGGTCCCCATCCCTCTGCGCACCCAATCGACATCCGCCCCGGATTGTTCACACAAATTCGCGAGTTCGTTCATGAAGGAGATCTTCGTCGCGAGAAATGAATTCGATGCGTATTTTGTCATCTCCGCACTTCGTTCGTCCATGATCATGATGGGATTCCCTGTGCGCATGAAAGGCGCATAGAGATCCGAGAGGACGAGAATCGCCTTTCGGCTCTTGGTTCCGATGACGATTCTGTCGGGTTTAAGAGAGTCTTCGAGCGCAGAGCCTTCTTTAAGGAATTCGGGGTTCGAGACGACATCAATTTCCATCTTCCCTTTTTTACGCATGATCTGGCGGATTCTATCGACGGTTCCGACTGGAACAGTGCTCTTGCTCACGACGATCCTGTACCCGACCGCGAAGGAGGCTATCTGTTCGGCCACGGCGATAACGCGGGAAAGATCCGCCGCTCCATCCTCGGACTGGGGAGTCGGAAGACAGAGGAAAATCACTGCGCCGTGTTCAACCGCAGCCTTGAGAGACGTCGTAAATTCGAGCCTCTTTTCCTGAGCGTTGCGGCGCACGAGTTCATCCAGCCCGGGCTCGTAGATGGGTATGATTCCGCGCTTCAGGTTGGCGATCTTCTTCTCGTCAATGTCCATGCACATCACCGAGTTTCCGGTGTCTGCAAAAACCGCGCCCTGCACGAGGCCAACATATCCTGTTCCGATAACTGAGATTTCCATAAGTGAATGAGATTAAGGTGGAGATTGCGAGGGTTTACTAGATTACAGGATTGCAAGATTGCAAGATTGCAAGATTGCAAGATTGCAAGATTACACAATTCCAGCATTCCAGCATTCCA
>CAYLMV010000079.1:8120-17720 GCA_964384415.1 uncultured Chitinophagaceae bacterium
ATTCCATCATTCCAACATTCCCTTAGTATGCTCCTCTTCCGAAAAGAACGACGGGAATCGTCTCAAAAATAATCTCCAGGTCGAACATGAGCGAATGATTCTCCACATAATAGAGGTCGAGGAGAATCATTTCCGGGAATCGAATCTCACTTCTCCCGGAGATTTGCCAGAGGCCGGTCATACCCGGTTTCACCGCCGCGCGATCTCTGATGGTTTCCCAAAAATCATCCGACTCATCCAGGTTTTCAAGATCGGTGAGAGGAAGCGGGCGGGGACCTACGAGACTCATGTCGCCGACAAGAACGTTGAATAATTGAGGGAGCTCGTCGATACTGAGCTTTCGGATGAACCGGCCGATTTTTGTGATACGGGGGTCGTCTTTCATCTTAAAGAGCGCTCCGTCCGATTCGTTCCTTTCCAGAAGCTCTTCTTTCAGCTGATCGGCATTATCCACCATGCTCCGAAACTTGATGAAATTAAACACCTTCCCCCCTTTCAGGCTGGACCGCTTCTGGAGGAAGAAAATCGGACGCCCGCTCTCGATGTAAATCGACACAATGGTGAGAAGAAAGAGGGGGCTGAAAAGCAGGATGGCGACCGACGCCAGGACGATATCGAAAATTCTCTTGACGAACAATTTCACGGCATCGACATGATACCGGGGAGGCGATGTCAACGTTATCCCTGCGATATCGTAGATCCGCGCGATCTTGAGCAATTCCTCCGCGTGGGGCGAAAGGATCTTGAGTTTGATGCCTCTCTCCTCGCTCACTTTTGTCAGGGCGCCGTATCCGTTAGCAGCAATTTCGGCCGATGGGATGAAGACACGATCAACTTTCTTCTCGGTCAATAATTCTTCGAATTGATTGAAGAAATACTGCGGCTGGTGAACGCTGGCGGGATTCTTCTCCTTCACGACGTAGCCCTTGATCTTGTATCCTAGCTCTGGGAATGAACTGAAGCGCTGGAAGATCTTGAGGGCTTCCCCGTCGTATCCGACAATGAGCGAATTGTGAACTCCGAAGCCAAGTCCCTGGAAAAACAGGTTGAGCCGGCGAAGAAGCATTCGTTCGGAGAAAAACAAGAAAGGCAGCGTGAGAAGAAAAATGAGAATTGAGCGCCTGTCAATGGTCAGGTTTGGAATCAGGCCGACGATGGTCAGGGTGACCAGCACTGTGAGAATGAACGCGCGCATGATGATGAGGTTCTGGAGGCTCAGCGACAAATGGAACGATCCCCTGTAAAGTCCCATCATGACCGCAATGGTAATATAGCAGACGCCAAAAATAGTGAACCCGATAGCGAAGTTGGTCTCCGTGGTCGCTACTCTGAACTGCCAGAGATATTCCACGAGGAAGACTACTCCCGCCGCCGCAAACATGGCGAGAATGTCCAGAAGCTGAGAGATTCCAACAAAGATTATTTTCCAATCGCGTTTTAGCACAAGGAGGAGGAAGAGCTAGTCCTGCTGAGACGGGTCGAGATCGGTTGATAATATTGAAAGGGAGTTACGGTACTCGCGCAGCCGCAGAGCTGTCTGCCCGCGCCTTGCTCCCTGGCTGAGGAAGCCAAATCCGGAATCACCGATTCGATGCGAAAGGGCATTAAAAAAAGGGGCATCGTTTCGGTCCACGGATGGCTCTCCCTCGTTGTTCGTTTTGACAGTCTAGAATAAGTATTTTTTTTCATAAATGAAAGTTGATCCAGGGAGAGAATTCCTGCCAAAATCGTTGAAATACGCGGTATGTGCGCCTCGGCACGCAGGTCCTGACGAGACAATCATGAGAGTTTTCGAGCAGCAGCTCTGAACTGCACGGCTTTCGGACGGAGCCGGCAGCTGTTAAGGAATATTACTTCAACAGAACCAGTTTCTTCGTTGCCGTGAAAGAACCGGCCTGCATTCGACAAAAATAAACTCCGCTCGGCACATTCTCCGCTTTCCATTGCCGAGTGTAATTCCCCGCCGGCAATTGTTCATTCACCAACGTATGAACATCCCTGCCAAGGGCATCAAAGATCTTCAACGTCGCGTGCGACCGTATCGGGAGACTGAATGAAAAAGTCGTCGTCGGGTTAAATGGATTCGGAAAGTTCTGGCCGAGCGTGAAGGCCTGCGGAACCTCGCGGCGCGCGTTTCCACCAGCAGTGGTCATTTGCGCCAACGACCTCTTCCAGACCCCGCACCCTTCAGTTCCGACGAAGATATTTGAACCCGAGAAGGCAATCGACAGGACCGAAGCATTGCTCAAGCCGGAGTCGACTGCCGCCCAGCTTGTTCCGTTGTCTGTCGAAAGAAAAATTCCCCCCTCGTTTGTTCCGGCGAACAGGTCCGTGCCCGAGACGGCAAGTGCATTCACCGTGGTCCGGGTCAAGCCGGAGTTGATCTGTTCCCAGAGTACGCCATTATTGGTGGAACGAAACGCGCCCGCATCGGTCCCTGCAAAAAGATTCGTCCCCGAAACAGCGAGCGCGTAGACAAATGAGCTTGTTAAGCCGGAATCGACAGGCGTCCACGTTGCACCGGTGTTGGTAGATATAAAGATGCCGCCGTTGTAGGTGCCGGCAAAAAGATTCGTGCCCATGCTGGCAAGGGAAAAGGGAAAAGGGCCGTGGAAACCAGAATTGATTCCTCTCCACGTCGCGCCGCTATTGGTGGACAACATAACGCCGTCTTCATACGTCCCTGCGAGGAGATTCGTGCCGTAAACGAGGATCGTGTATACAGTTGCATTCACCAAACCAGTTTTTGTCATGGTCCAGCTCTTGCCGCTTCTCGTGCAGCGGTAGACGCCCGCGCCATTGGTTCCGGCAAAAAGATCCGGGCTCAGAGTAGCAAGCGCATAGACAGAATTGCGAGTCGATCCGGAATCAACAGTTATCCATCGTGCTCCGCTGTCGGTCGAAAGATAAACGCCGCTATTCGTTCCGGCAAAGAGATTCGTGCCCGAGACTGCAAGGGCATACACTGCGCCGTTTGCCATGCCGGAATCCGCCGCCGTCCAGCTCTTGCCTGTATTGGTGGAGAGAAAACTTCCCCCGTCGGTTCCTGCAAAGACATTATTGCCAGAGACCATAAGAACGTTCACCGAACTGTTTGTCAGGCCGGAATTGACCGGCGTCCAATGTGCTCCATTATCGGTTGAAAGAAAAATGCCTGAGATCTCTGTTCCGGCGAAAAGATTCGTGCCCGAGACGGCAAGGGCATTGACGGCAGTCTCAGTAAAGGCATAATTTACCGGTGTCCAGCTTCCGCCGTTGTTGGTTGAATAATAAACAGCGCCAAAGGTTCCGGCAAAGAGAATTGTTCCGCCTGCTCCATTAGCAGGAGAGGCGGCAAGAGCATTGACCGCGTTCCCGGGCAGGCCAGAATCCACCGTCGTCCAGCTGACGCCCATATTCGTAGAACGAAATATGTCGCCATTCTCGGTCGCGGCAAAGAGATATGTACCCGAGACTGCCAGGGCGCGGATATTCGGGTTGGTCACGCCCGAATCAATCAACGCCCAGCTTGTTCCGCCATCGGTCGAAAGAAAAATACCGTTATCGGTGCCGGCAATAAGGTCTCCGCCCGAGACCGCAAGGGCGTTCACCGAAGGATTGGTCAGGCCTGAACTGGCCGCTGTCCAGTTTGTCCCGCCATCGGTGGAAAGGAAAACGCCTCCCTCCGTTCCCGCATAAAGGCTCGAGCCGGATACGGCAAGGGAGGGGACGGGAAAATCCTTCAAGCCTGAATTGACCGCCTTCCAACTTTTACCGCTGTCGGTGGAGAGAAAAATTCCTCCGCTCGTGCCGGCGTAAAGATTCGACCCCGAGACGACAAAGGAAAAGACTTTGCCGCCGGAGGAACCGCTCGTCTGCACCCATTGGGCACGCACCGGACTGACATTCATCCAGAGCAAATGCACGGAGAGGAGAAACAAAAGACGATGGTTCATATTTCTCCTATAAACAAGGGATGGTTTCAATATCAACGTGCTTCACCAGGAACATCTGTTCGCGGCCTTTCGTTTGTCCATTTCCCGGGGCAATGTCTATACGGTAAGAATAAACGCTCACGAAGTAAAGCTCCGAAGTCTGAAGCCCGGCAAAGCCCCAGCATCACTGATGTCAACATAGAATTCAGGGCAATGGTGGTACCCCCGGAGGACGGGATGTCAGTGATTTTTCCCGATCGCCATCTTTAACAAATCAACATATTGATCCGTGATCTTGTCCCAGGAGTAATACTTCTCCACGACACTCCTGGTTCGGGAGCGCTCTTTCTCGATGAGCGGCTCGTTGCTCAGAAAATGCAGTAATTTCTTCTGAAAATCCTCCCCGTTCCCTGCTTTGAATACTCCGCATGTCCCCTTGAGCACCTCGCGGTTCTCATCCAGATCGCTGACCAGGGCAAACCCGTTGACGGTCATTGCGCTGAGGAGGGAGGGCGAAGTCCCTTCGAGCAATGAACAAGAGACGTAAAAGAGCGCGTCACGGAGCAGAGACTCATACTCATTTCCATAAAGAAAACCGGTGAAGATAATCCGCGGATCTTTCGTTTCCCGAAGAGACGTTTCGTATGCCTTATCGGTGTCATTGCCCCCCACGATCACAAGCTTCGTCTCCGTAGGGGTTTTCTCGAAGTTGCTGATGAGGAAATCGATTCCCTTTTCCTTGACGAATCTTCCGACGAAAATGATGTACTTCTTCGCCTCAAGCCGCCACCGAACGAGCGGTTCGCGCGAATACTCAAACGTACTGTTCGCTCCGTAGGGAATATACGCCGGCGCCCTTCCGAATTCTTCGCGATATCTGCTGCAGAGAAGCTCGTTATCGACGACGTACGAGCTCGAAAGACGAACGGCGAAACGCCTGTTCATCCTGAGATACCATTTCGCAAACCTCCCCCATTTCATCCTCTCCCAATCGGCTCCGTCCACCACCGCGACAACGGGAATCGAGAAAGCCCAGTAGACGAGAAGGAAAATCGAATTCCCCAGCCCGTAGAGAATGACGGCATCCACCTTCGAGAAAACCGTTGAAAGCACTGAAAGAGTGGTATGAGTGATGGTCTCGAGGTGTTTTGTCTTGAAGGATGGAAGATATCGAAGCTTGACGCCTTGATACTCGGCGGGGCTTTCGGCAGACTGTTTCTGCCTGCAGTAGACAATGGTCTCAATCCCCGCACGCACGAATCTGACGGCCGTCTCCTGCACACTCGTCTCGAACCCGCTGTAGGAAGCCGGAATACCCCTCGTTCCCACGATGGCCACTCTCATAGATAATTCCGGTAATACGTGGAGACGTATTCGCGCAACGCCGTTTTCCAATCGCGCATGATATTGAGTTGTCGCAGGTTGAGTCTTCTATTGATGAGCCGTTCCGAAGGGGGACGTTCTGCAAAATACTCTTTCTTGAAGAAATCCGAACTTACTTCGACGATCTTTATTCGATCGTTCAGGCCGAGGGCCGAAACCAGCTCTTTTGCCACTTCCAGCCGCCCGGCGGCTCCTCCGCAAACCATGTTGTACAAACCCCAGAACTCTCCATCCAGGAGCAGGCTGACGTTCCTGGCGAAATCGTGCGTGTACGTAGGCGTGCCCAGTTTATCGTTGACGATATGAAGCTCCTTCTTGCCCTCCTTAATCTGCTTCATCACCTTCTGAATGAACTTCTTGTCTTTCTTTGGGCCTCCCCCCATCATCCATCCGGCCCGGCAGATAAGGTAGCGCTTTGCGTTGAGCTCGACAAATCTCTCCGCCGCAAATTTCGACCGTGCATAATGTCCCAGAGGATTCGGAACATCCCAGTCGTCGTAGAGTTCTTTCTTTCCGTCAAAAATGCCGGCGGTGCTGATGAATAAGAGCGGGATGTTCAACTCATTGGCGATGAGGACGGCATTTTCCACGGACAATGTGTTCGTCACATACGTCTCATCGGGATGCATTTCGCAATATTCCAGATCCGTGAAGGCGCCGAGGTGAAACAGGTAATCGGGCATGAACTCTCTGACCGCTGCTCGATATTTCCCGAAGTCGCGGAAGTCGCCGAATTCCAGCCAGGTATCGTTCACGTCGATGTCCGTGCATTTCAATTCGTAGCGATCCTTGAACTGCCGATAGAATGCTTCGCCGAGCATTCCGCCGCATCCTGCGATGAATATTTTTTTCATGAGTGTTCCAGTCCTATGCGGCTCGAAAACCTCGAAAAGGCCTCGCCGTATACTTCCGCGGCGGCCTCCCACGAAAACTTTCTTACCTGTTCCATTCCTTCTTTTTTGTATTGCTCCTGCAGGCTGCTTGACAAAAGGATGTTCTCCATCGCGGCCGAAATTTCTTCAATGTTTGAAGGGTCGACAAGACTGCCGGCATTTCCCACAATTTCCGGAAGGGATGATGCCTTCGACGCGATCACGGGGCAGCCGCATGCCATCGCTTCGAGGACGGGGAGGCCAAACCCTTCATAGAACGATAAAAATCCAAAAAGCAATGCCCCGTTGTAGAACGACGGCAGATCAGTATCATCAATATATCCTAAAAATACCACGTCATTCTGGTGCCGTGAGCTCTTGACAAGCTCCAGGATCTTCTCGTAGCGATGCCCGGGTTTTCCCACTACCAGCAGTTTGCAATCAATGCTTCCCTTTTCCCGCAGAAGAAAATAGGCTTTGATGAGCGAATAGACATTTTTCCCGGGGAAGTCTACCGTTCCGATGCTGAGAACATAGCTGAACGGCTGAAGCGAATACTTTGCCAAAACTCTTGTCGTTACTTCTAACGGTTGAGGGGCGAATCGCAAGGGGTCATACCCGCAATACGCGACACGCACTTTCGAGGCTTTCACACGCAGGATTTCGATGATATCGTTCTTTGACGATTCCGAATCGGTGATGATAAAATCTCCTCTGTGCGCCAGCAGAGGCACCGAGAGATAGCGATAGAGCATCCGCAGGCGGCTGAATTTGTTCTTTACATGAAATTCTATCAGATCATGCACCACGACGATTGTCGGGCAGACCTTCCACAACAGCAGCGAGAAGTTCGGAATCAAAGCGATGTCGCATTTGAACTTCCGCAGGTTGTACTGAAAACCTATCTGATGCCAAAGGATGTTGAGGACCGGCGACTTGCACGAGACATTGATGAGAATGATTTTGACATTGTCCGGCCACTCTACGCCGGTAAGATCGACCTGGTCGTAGTTTGTAAACAGATAAAAAATATCGGATGGACGGGCCTTTGCGGAAAGGAGCAGGACATTTTCAAGCGTTCGACCGATCCCGGTTTTTCTTTGACCGATATATCCGCTCACACCTATGATCATCTGATACGCGACCCTTGATGGTCCGGGCAATGCTGGATTGGCCGCAGGAGCAAACCGGCCTTCAATCCGCAGCCCCTTCAAATTCAATACACGAGCCCCAATAAGACACCGCTGCAATCCCTGTTCTTCCGGGGATGTAGGGTAAGTGCAATGTGCTGAGTTTTTGTACCGGCGAAGGCGTCCTTCTTACTACCACCATTGTGATCGAAGCGAGAGGCTTCCAGACAATCAATTGCAGAGTCGATTGAGGTACGTGCGCATTTCTCCCTTGTTCTTATTTGAGAAAAATAATGTGCTCGCCGAGCTGCGATTCCCTTCCTGATTCTGATTTGAGCGAGACTTTTATAAAATAAGCGCCCGATGACAATACCACTCCCTTTTGGTTTGTTCCATCCCATTCCGTTGTATGGAGCCCTGCCGTTTCCCATTCATTCACAACATTCTTGACTAATTGTCCCAATACATTGAAGACGGAGATGTGGACAGAGCTATTTTCTTCCAGTTCGTACGTCAGCCGTGTGCTTGAATTGAAAGGGTTTGGAAAGTTCTGAAAGAGCCTGTTCGTTTCGGGTTTCGTCACCGGGATCGAAGCGGCGTTTGTGATCTGGTACAATTTCGGGGCATCGAGCGTTGAGTGGTAGATAACGCCTTTTGTAGAACCGAACCAGAACATATACGTCTGATCTCGCAGCAGAACGGTCGCTTTGTACCAATCTCCTTTCGGCGCCACAGAAACATTCGCGTACGAAAATGCTTTCCCGAGAGTATCATCAGATCGGGCAACCCAGACGGATGCGCCAGCCCACACGCTGCGGCTCTTCGTCGCCCCGTCTGTGAAAAAGTAATAGTGGTTGTCGGCGGGATTCTTTATTACATCGTAATGCCAGGCATACACCGAATCGGGATTATTGGCGATGTCAAAGTACGACGTATCAAGAATCTGGAAGTCCCGGTTCATTGTCCATCGCGCAAAGCCCCAATTCGTCGTGCCGTTGGGACCCATTCGTGCGAAGACACGAAATAAATTTCCTCCATCTTCAACGATAACGATGGGGCAAATTTTCGTGTTGAGCTCGCCGCGAAACATGTAATGGCCGATAAAAACCTTGCTGTCCCAATTGTATTTGTGCGAACCCCAGGAGACGCCATCGCCCGATTTCTTCAGCCAGGTGTTGTTGTCAGAACATCTCCAGACAAGATACAGTGAGTCGGTCCGGGGATTATAAAAAAGACATGGATCGGAATTGTACCCGATCGCGTCTCCCGCTTTGTTGCGGGGAGCATCGACAACCGGATTCGACAGCCCCGTGGTATCCCAGTTAATCCCGTCGTTGCTGTAGGCGATACACGGGTTCTCATATTGGTTATCAACTGTCGTGTATGGCGTCCATGCCATCCAGTACTTGGCATTGGTCTTCCCCCATCCATCGGGGAAATAGACGACGGATGGATGCCAATTCCCCACCGAAGGATTCTTTGAGGAATAGGGATTCGGCAGTTTGATGGCGGTGTATTTATTGACGATGAGAGGACTCTGTGCCGGGGCATTTGAGGCAAGCGCGGCAACGAGCAATAGACACCAGACGAGCAACGGCGCACACTTCATCACCTCTACGAGGGAATTCCGCTCGCTCGCGACGCTGCATTTCATTCTACTTTTGACATTGAAGCGGCCCCTTCGCATTGAGATGCTTGGTAGAATATTTGCCATGCAGGAGGTGCCCTTCTGTTGATGACGTTTTGCAACAATCCGATTAACCGGCAAACCGCGAACGGGTTCTGATGAATTCAATATGTGCGATGGATCAACACTCCCGAACTGCCGCCACATTCATTAGTTCGCAATGATTTACGAATGCGAAGTTAACCAATATACCTCAGACAACCGCCCACCTTGCGCGGCATCGGTGCAAGGCTAATTTGAAAGCCTCAGGAATATACATCGTAAATCTCTCATGCGACAGTATTATTTCATTTGAAAGCGCGTTGAATCCTTGCCTCGAATACTCGACGGCTTTGCGCTCTCGTCATAGCCCCTACAATATTTGTGCACCTGGACTGTTCAAACAGCCCAAAATAGGGGCTTTCACTCATGAAGTGCAACAAGAATTTGAATCACATCTTTTGGGTTCAGACGGCGGTCATTTTCCTTCACGAGGCCTGCAGTCCTATCCACTCAAGCATCCCTCTTTCCGGCTCCGCAAGCGTCCGTCAATTGCCTCAGAGTATTTTATCGATGATGTATGGGGGCCTGTTCTTGATTTCATTAAACATGACAACGAAATACTCGAAAAAGAT
>CAYLMV010000080.1:0-10723 GCA_964384415.1 uncultured Chitinophagaceae bacterium
TGGGAATGCTGCCGTTGACGGTGAATGAAGCAGTTTCGCTCCACAACGATCGTCTCCCTGAAAATCTCTACGTCGCGGATGCGACGCTCTTTCCCTCTTCACTCGGAAACCCGCCGATGTTGACCATCATGGCATTGGCGAAGAGGATCAGCAAGATCTGCATAGAGAAAGCGGCGTGAACACAAATCCAACCACACTCATCGGAAAAGCAAGTACGGCCCAAGACAGTGCCGCTCATCGGGTATTGCTCATTGGAATCGGAAATGAATTCCGCCGTGACGACACCGTTGGAATTCTCATGGCAAGAAGAATCAAAGAGCGGAACCTTCTGCACGTCAGAGTTCTTGAGGAGTCGGGCGAGGGAACGAGAGTGATGGATCTATGGAAGGATGCAGCGGCAGTAATTATTGTGGATGCAACTTCCACAAACGGAATACCTGGTGCAATCCGCCGCATCGACCTGCTGACGAGGTCAATTCCGAAGAACATGACGCTCTTCACGACGCATGCATTTGGAGTTGTCCAGGCTGTTGAGCTTGCCCGCGGTCTAAAGAGCCTGCCGGCGAAAATGATTCTCTTCGGTATCGAAGGCAATGACTTTTCTCCGGGCCTCGGACTCTCGCCCGAGCTGTCCACTGCGATGAGCGGGCTGGAGGATTTGTTGGCAGATGAATTAACTTCGTTGGTCCAGTCAGCTAAATCGGACAAACAAAATTAGCCACGTCAACTCCTCGTTTCGCCGTCAGAATGAAGTATTTCAACGATGATTTTTTCATCGTTCAGATCTCCGCTCATTTCGCAAAACATGGAGCATGATCCTCTCAGAAGTGGGAATCTGCGCTGCGTATCCCTTGATACTCTCATAATTCGCAGCCTTTTTTTGGTATGATGCTTGCGATTGGAGAGTCGGTTCAATCAATGCCTCTGGCATGACTTCTTGCGGCGATGGATTGAGGATCGGTTCTTAAGTTCCTACTGGCACTCCTTCGAAGAAGCTTCGTTTCCGCATCACGGTACCGCCCAAGGTTTTTCTTCGCACTACAATACTTATAGATCGTATGGCAGATCCCACGACATCAAAATCACCAGCCGGACACCCGAGCGGTGATAACCGATTCAAACTGTTGGACCGAACGATTACGAAATATCATTCGCGAGGCGACGCGCTCATCGAAGTGTTGCACGCGGCTCAAGGGATTTTCGGCTTTCTCGAAAACGATTTGCTGATTTATGTAGCCCGAGCGCTGCGGCTCCCTCTCAGCACTGTGTACGGAGTTGCGACCTTCTACCACTTCTTCCGGCTGAAGCCGAAAGGGGAACATACGTTCGTTCTTTGTATGGGAACCGCCTGCTACGTGAAGGGCGCCGCCGGAATTCAGAAATCCGTTGAGGAACATTGCCAGTGTAAATTTGGAGAGACGACCGCAGACAACAAAATCTCGCTCATTCAGGCTCGTTGCGTTGGCTCGTGCGGCTTAGCTCCGGTTGCGGTGATTGATGACAACGTCGCGGGCAAACTAACATCGGAAACAGCGTTGAATCGAATCAAACAAATGCAGTCTACTGCAACGGAGGTGGTAGCATGACGGTTGAAGAACTCCGAGAAGTTGCCGAGAAAGAAGTAGCGCGACAGAAGGAATATAAGCACCGGGTGCTCTATTGCTCCGCGGCCGGCTGTGTGTCGTGCGGATCCGATGCGACGAAAGCCGCATTTAGGAATTCGTTGAAGGAAAAAGGTCTCGACAAAGAGATTGAAGTCCTGGGAACAGGATGCATGGGCTTGTGCGGCCAGGGTCCATTGGTGAAGGTCCATTCGGACGACTCCCTCTATGAAAGAGTGGATGCAGAAGCTGCGAAAAAGATCGTGGAAGAACATATCGTCAATGGGCGAAAGGTAGAGGAGAATCTCATCGATACTTCGGCGCCTTTCTTTTCATCGCAGAAGAAAGTTGTCCTGGAGAATTGCGGCAAGATCAACGCAGAGAGCATTGAAGAATATATTGCGGTGGGGGGCTACGAGGCGCTGGCAAAGTGCCTGACCGAGCTTCAACCCATCGAAGTGATTGAGACAGTACGGAAGAGCGGGCTCCGCGGCCGCGGCGGCGCAGGATATCCTACCGGATTAAAATGGGGGATCGTGAGCAAAGCGAAGGGGGAACAAAAGTATCTCATCTGCAATGCGGACGAAGGAGATCCCGGAGCATTCATGGACCGGAGTGTCCTCGAAGGTGATCCGCACAGAATTCTCGAGGGGATGGCGATTGCAGGGTACGCGATTGGAGCGACCCAGGGATTTATTTATATCCGTGCGGAGTATCCGCTCGCGATCGAACGGCTCAAATTGGCGATCAAACAGGCCGAGCGCCTTGGTCTTCTCGGCAACAGGATCTTCGAATCTCAGTTCAATTTCAGAATCGACCTGAGGATTGGTGCCGGTGCATTTGTGTGCGGTGAAGAAACGGCGCTCCTACGTTCCATCGAAGGAAGGCGGGGGAGACCTCGTCCCCGGCCGCCGTATCCTTCTGAAAAAGGCCTGTGGGGCATGCCCACGTTTATCAACAATGTGGAGACCTATGCAAACGTGGCGCCGATTATCAACAGAGGAAGTGAATGGTTCGCTTCCATCGGCACTCCGAAAAGCGCCGGGACGAAAGTTTTTGCCCTCGCCGGCAATATTAAGAACACCGGACTGATTGAAGTCCCGATGGGCGTCCCGCTCCGCACGATCATTTTCGATATCGGCGGGGGCACGTTGAGCGGCACTGAATTCAAAGCAGCTCAGACCGGAGGACCTTCAGGCGGGTGCATCCCGAAAGAATTTTTAGACCTCCCCGTCGACTACGAATCGCTGGCCACGGTGGGTTCCATTATGGGAAGCGGCGGAATGATCGTGATGGATTCGACATCCAACATGGTGGAGGTGGCGAAGTACTTCATGGAGTTCTGCAAAGACGAATCGTGCGGCAAGTGTATTCCCTGCCGCGTTGGGACAGTCCACATTCACGGATTGCTCGACAAGATCTCGAAAAAACAAGCGACACAGGACGACCTGGCATTGCTCGAAGAACTCTGCGTCACCGTCATGAAAACGAGCTTGTGCGGGTTGGGCCAGTCAGCGCCGAATCCGGTCCGGTCCACGTTGAAGTTTTTCCGCGATGAATACGAGCAACTTCTTTCAAAGCCTCTGACCTTCGTTCCTTCGTCCAACGGGAACGGGTCGGACAAACACGCGTAACGGGAATTTTCCATGGCAATTATAACACTAACGATCAACGGCGAGCAGCTCAGCGCAGACGACACCGAAACGATTCTGACTATTGCGCGCCAGCATAAGATTCATATTCCGACGCTCTGTCACCTCGACGGGCTCTCGGACGTTGGGGCATGCCGGCTTTGCCTCGTCGAAATTGAAGGTTCGGCCAAGCTCTTTCCCGCCTGCACGACACGTCCGCAGGAAGGAATGATTGTCCGGACCGAGAGCGAAGCGCTAAAAAGGTACCGCCGGACGATCGTCGAACTTCTGGCATCCGAAGGCAATCACCAGTGCTCTGTCTGCGTTGTCAACGGGAACTGCGAACTGCAGAACCTGGCGTACGAGACCGGACTGACATACGTGCGCTTTCCGTACCTCTATCCTGAAAAGACGCTTGATGCTTCTCACCCGGATTTTGTCATCGATCGAAACCGGTGCGTTCTTTGCACGAGATGTGTCCGGGTTTGCCACGAAGTGGAAGGGGCGCACGTGTGGGATATCGCCTTTCGCGGCGTCAACTGCGAAATCATTGCAGGGCTGGATCAGCCGTGGGGAGAAGTGGAAGAGTGTACCTCATGCGGCAAGTGCGTTCTGGTCTGTCCGACCGGAGCTCTCTTTGAGAAGGGCGCCGCCGTCGCAGAAATGAAGAAGGAACGGAACTTCCTCAAGTATATCGTCACCGCCCGCAAGAAGAAAGAATGGATCAACCTTGAAAGTGATGATGAGTAATGCGGGAGCGGCAAGCGCACGCTGATATCTATCCAATGAAACCACAGATTATTTCGGGATCTTCATGAAACCAAAAGTAGCAACAGTATGGCTCGGCGGATGTTCGGGATGCCACATGTCTTTTCTCGATTTGGACGAGCGGCTCATCGAGCTTGCAGGCAAAATTGACCTTGTCTATTCGCCGATCGCAGATGTCAAGGAATTCCCGAAGGACGTCGATGTCACCCTCGTCGAGGGGGCCGTGGCGAACGTCGAGCATGAAGAAATGGCAAAGACGATCCGGCGCAATTCTCGTCTCGTCGTTTCCTTCGGTGATTGCGCGGTAACCGGGAACGTAACGGCCATGCGCAACCCGTGCGGCGTCGAAAATGTGTTGAACCGCGCCTATGTCGAGCTGGCCGACGTGACTCCTCAGATACCGCGGGAGTACCAGACCATTGCGGAATTAATGGTCAAGGCGGTCCCCCTGCACGAAGTGATCAAAGTTGATGCCTTCATTCACGGCTGCCCCCCAACCGCCGACAATATCTGGTTTGCTGTGAACGAAATTCTTGAAGGAAGGGTGCCGGCTGCTTCTTCAGTGTTTTTGAGATACGGATAAGTTACGCTCTGCAACTCATGGATCTTTGCGCGGATGGACTACAGCGCAATAACGTAGATGAAAGATTGAAAGATACTTATGTCTCGCACAATAACAATATCTCCCGTTACCCGCATTGAAGGCCATGCCAAAATTACGATCCATCTGGACGACCAGGGGATCGTTGAGGATGCGCGTTTCCACGTCAACGAGTTTCGCGGGTTCGAAAAGTTCTGTGAAGGTCGGCTGATGTGGGAGATGGGGGGCATCACATCCCGCATTTGCGGAATTTGCCCCACAAGCCATCTTATTACCTCGGCGAAGGCGGGAGATGAAATTCTTGCCGTTGAAATACCCGAGACCGCTGAAAAACTGCGCCGCCTTATTACCCTTGCACAATGGCTGCAGTCGCATGCACTCAGCTTTTTTCATCTTTCTTCGCCCGACTACTTGCTCGGTTTTGACAGCGACCCCGCAAAGCGGAACATCTTCGGACTCCTCACGGATCACAAGGAATTTGCCAAACGCGGAATCAGGATGCGCAAATTCGGTCAGGAAATTATTGAGGTCCTTGGCGGGCGAAAGATTCACACTCCGTGGGCTGTTGCCGGAGGAGTGCGAGAGCCGTTTGAAGCTTCAAAGAAGGATTATCTCCTCAACTGGATTCCCGAAGCGAAAGAAACCGCCCTTCTTGCCCTCGATGTGCTGAAGAAGATTCACGTGAAATTTGCGAAGGACATTCCAAACTTCGGAAATTTCAGATCGTTGTTTGTGGGATTAGTGGCCAAGAATGGAGCGCTGGAATACTACGACGGCTTGCTTCGGGTGAAAGATGCCGCCGGGAATACCATCGCAGACAAGCTCGATCCCGCCCGATACTTCGATTATTTTGGAGAAGCGTCGGAACAATGGTCGTATCTGAAATTTCCGTATTACAAACCCCTCGGATATCCTGAGGGAATGTACCGTGTCGGTCCGCTGGCACGGGTGAACAATTGCGATTTTATCGATACGCCGCTCGCAGAAGCGGAGAGAGTTCTCTTCAAGGCGATCGCCGCAGACACGCTGGTTGTCAATAATTCGTTCTACTTCCACTATGCACGTCTTATCGAGCTTCTCTTCTCCGTGGAAAAAATCGAATTCCTCCTTAACGATCCCGCAATTCTCGGCACGAACATCCGCTCGAAAGCGATGATCAATCGCAGTGAAGGGGTCGGGGCGAGCGAAGCTCCGCGCGGAACGCTTTTCCATCACTATTGGGTGAACGACGACGGCGTTCTCCAAAAAGTGAACCTGGTTATTGCGACGGCTCAAAATAATCTCGCGATGAACCGTACAGTGCACCAAATTGCCATGCGCTATATCGACGGCAAAAAAATTACCGAAGGAATATTGAACCGCCTCGAGGCCGGCATTCGCTGCTATGACCCGTGCCTCTCCTGTTCGACGCACGCAATCGGACAGATGCCTCTGCATGTGCAACTCCTCAACGCCCAAAACGAAGTTCTGGATGAAGTGAAACGATGAAGAAAGCGCTCGTCATCGGTTACGGAAACACGTTGCGCTCTGATGACGGAGTGGGCGTTTGGATTGCGAACAACATAGCCTCGCTCGATCTTCCCGGGGTGGAGGTAAGAACCTGTCACCAGCTGGGCTTTGAACTTGTTGAAGACCTAGTTTCTTTTGATCACGTCATTTTCGTGGACGCTGCCATCGCAGGTGATGCGACATCGTGCCGTTTGATCGTTCCCACCGAGGTGCGGCCGTTAGTCTCCGAGCACAATGTCACCCCGGAGGCCCTCCAGGTAATGGCGTCTGAGTTGTTTGGGGCAAAGATCGACATGCACATCTTCAGCGTCCGCGGCGAAATGTTTGAGTTCGGCTGGGAAATATCGCCGCCCGTTCAACAACGCGCAATCGAGGTGACCGACAAGATAAGCGCGCTCCTTCGCCAATCCACCCAAACCGTACCGCTAACAGACAGCATCTTCGGTTAGATCTCTTCAGAGTTTCGTTGCCATTGGATCGACGCTCTCACTGCACATCATTGTCTCAGAAGATCACACCCTTGACTGTGGGCAAGGCGGAATCTGAGCATCTTCCTGCAATAAAGCACTTCGTTGGTTTGCTCACACGAACTGCCCTGCCTCCGCTCCCGAATCATCTTCCGCCAGTATTTCCACCGTTGCGAAACATCGATGCCAATTCTCATTTCTTGGAAGAGAAGGCGTTGAATGCATCATTAAACAAGGCATTCTCGACGGCATAGTAGTTGAAGACAATAGGGGAGAGTTTCCTGGGAAGGCCGTACCAATGCACGAATTATCGATCGCACAAAACATACTCGAAATTGTCGGTGAATACCTCCCGAGCGATCGAAGAGGGCTGGTCAAAACCGTCAAATTGAAATTAGGCGAACAAGCCGGCATCGTGCCCGATTCGCTGGAATTTTGCTTCAACTCATTGGTCGAGGGGACGAACCTTCGGGGAGCGGTGCTGGAGATCGAAAGGGTGCCGTTCGTGGTCAGGTGCAATTCGTGCGGCAGATCGTCAATCAGTGAGAGCGGATTGATGATGTGTTCTGTCTGCGACGGCGCGGATGTAGTGTTGATATCGGGCAATGAGCTCCAGGTAACGGCGATTGAGATCCTGGACGAGGAGAAGATCGAAGCATGAGTGTGATCACCATAGAACGAAAGGTTCTCGAGAAGAACGATGAGGTGGCAGAACAGAACCGCGAAGTTTTTTCACGACTCGGCCTGTTTGTCATCAATCTTGTCAGCTCTCCCGGTTCAGGCAAGACCAGCCTTCTCGAGAAGACGTTAGCCCATCTGCGCGACAAAGTCCGCGTTGCCGTGATCGAGGGAGATGTTCAAACGGATTTGGATGCGCAACGCGTCGCTGTGCTTGGAGTTCCTGTAGTGCAGATTGTCACGAGAGGGGGATGTCATCTTGAGGCGTCGCTGGTGCGGGATGCGCTTCGGTCGATTGACCTCTCGAAAGCCCAGCTTCTCATTATCGAAAACGTCGGCAATCTTGTCTGTCCTGCGAATTACGACCTGGGCGAAGCGATGAAAGTCGTGGTCGCGAGCACAACCGAAGGAGACGACAAACCGCTGAAGTATCCCGCGATGTTCCGGAATGCCTCTGTTCTTATTATCAACAAGATAGACTTGCTCCCATACGTCAATTGCAATCTTGAATCACTAAAGCACAATGCGCTGAGCGTTAATCCGGCGCTTCACATCATGGAGACCTCCTGCACCACGAACAAAGGAATAGCAGAATGGTGCGATTGGCTTCAGCACAACATACTACGAAAAAATGAAATCTAGAGTTCATATCGCGATACGCGGTGCAGTCCAGGGGGTTGGATTCCGTCCGTTCATTTACCGGCTCGCAACTGAAATGCAGCTCACCGGCTGGGTTCTGAATGACCCGTCCGGAGTATTTATCGAAGCAGAAGGGGAGCGGGCAAAACTCGATTCGTTTCTTATCCGGATCGAAAAAGAAAAGCCGCCCCTCTCATTTATCCTGAGCCTGGAGCCGACAATCTTAGACCCTGCCGGCTATGACTCGTTCGTGATCAGGGACAGCCTGGCATCCGGCGAAAAATCAGCGTTGATTCTGCCCGATGCCGCGACCTGCCCGGATTGTCTGGACGAAATACTGGATCCATCGAACAGGCGGTACCGGTATCCCTTTACGAATTGCACGAACTGCGGTCCGCGCTATTCTATTATAGAATCGCTTCCGTACGACCGCCGCAATACCTCGATGAGCAAATTCACGATGTGCCCGGAGTGCGCCAAGGAATATGCCGATCCAAAGGACAGGCGCTTCCATGCGCAGCCCAACGCCTGTCCGCATTGCGGACCCCAATTGGCGCTCTGGAATTCTGACGGCGATGTTTTGGCTACGCGCGATGACGCCCTCGTGCGTGCGGCAGCGGCAATTCATGCCGGGAACATCGTCGCGGTCAAAGGCATCGGCGGCTTTCATTTGATGGTCGACGCAAGGAATGAACAGGCCGTGACAACGCTTCGCCGCAGGAAACATCGGGAAGAAAAACCTCTCGCGCTGATGTTCCCTTCGCTCAATGAAGTCAAGGCCGAGTGCGAAGTGTCGGAATTGGAACAGAGGCTCCTGCTTTCTTCGGAGTCCCCCATCGTGCTCCTCCATCGGAAGAAGACGGACCAAAACCAAAAATCTTCGATCGCGCATTCTGTAGCTCCCCACAACCCATGCTTCGGCGTCATGCTGCCGTATTCGCCCCTTCATCATTTATTGATGAGGGAGATCGACTCTCCCGTTGTCGCGACAAGCGGCAATCTTTCGGAAGAGCCGATTTGCATCGACGAGCATGAAGCGCTGAAGAGGCTCGAGGATATCGCGGACCTCTATTTGGTGCACGACCGGCCGATCGTACGTCATGTCGACGATTCGGTCGTACGAATTGTGCTGGGACGAGAACTTGTTTTGCGGCGGGCTAGAGGCTACGCCCCGCTGCCTGTGACCGTCGGAGATCATGTCGATACCTCCTGTCTCGCCGTCGGAGCACATCTCAAGAATTCGGTGGCGCTCACGAAGGGAAACAGCATCTTCATCAGCCAGCACATCGGCGACCTCGAGTCGAAAGAATCCAACGATGCGTTCCTGCTCGCCAATGAAGACTTGAAGAAACTCTATGATATTCAGCCCGAGTATACGGTGAGCGATGCTCACCCCGATTACCGATCTACGCAGTATGCGGATGCCTGCGTTGGAAAGAGAATTTCAATCCAGCATCACTATGCCCACGTTGCCTCGTGCATGGCGGAGAACCGGCTCGAAGGATCGGTGCTTGGTGTCTCGTGGGATGGAACAGGCTACGGAGCCGACGGCACGATCTGGGGCGGAGAGTTCCTTCTGACGAATGAATATTCCTATTCGCGCGTTGCACATCTTCGATGCTTCCGGCTCCCCGGAGGTGAATCGGCGATCTACGAACCGCGCCGGACGGCGCTCGGAGCTCTCTTTGAGATTTTTGATGAATCACTTTTTCAGCACAGTGAAATCTATCCCCTTAACACCCTCACCACAGCCGAATCTCTTATTCTTTCACAGATGCTGACAAGGAAGATAAACTCTCCGTTTACCTCCAGCGCCGGCAGGATGTTCGACGTCGTCGCCTCCATTATTGGAGTCCGGAACATCGTGAAGTTCGAGGGACAGGCCGCGATGGAGTTGGAATGGCTCATCGGAGAGACAAAGACGGACGAGGTATATGAATTTGCGATTCCGGAAAACGAATCGCCGTATGTCATCGATTGGGGGCTGATGGTGCTCGAGATACTCGCAGACGTCAAAGAGCATGTCTCCCCCTCGATGATCTCGGCCAAGTTTCACAATACGCTCACGGAAATGATTGTCGAAGTGGCGAAGAGGGTAGGTGAGAAGCGGGTCGTTCTCACAGGCGGTTGTTTCCAAAACATCTATCTCCTCGAAAGAACCGTACGGCGTCTGAAAGAGATCGGCTACATTCCGTATTGGCATCAACGAGTTCCTCCGAATGACGGGGGAATTTCGCTCGGACAAGTCTATGCTGCGCAGCGATTGATGAAGAACAAAACAAACCAGGATGTCGAATCGGTTGTCGGTGAATCCATCACACAGTAGGGAAGGAGCTATTAGCATGGGCGTCATGAGCGGAAAGATTGACGAGATTTATGTCGAGGACGGAAAGCCAAAGGCGAGCGTCCGCATTGGAAACGCAACGGTGCTTGTCGACCTGTTGCTCTTGATGGATGCGAAGGTGGACGACCGCGTTCTCTTCGACTCCGGTCTGGCTCTTTCCAGGATCGAAGATCGAGACGCCGCCTTCACACTGTCTCCTGGCGACAGCACCATATCATTGAGGTCTTAGCAATGTGCCTTGCAGTTCCCGGCCGCCTGGTAGAATTCCAGAAGGATAAAGACGGATTATCCGACGGCCCCGTTATGGGAAGGATTGATTTTGGAGGAATTGCGAAATCAATTTGCCTTGACCTAGTGCCGGATGTTAAGATTGGCGATTATGTTATCGTCCATGTAGGTTTTGCGATCAGCATCCTGGATGAAAAAGAAGCTGAGGAATCTCTGAGGCTGTTTTCAGAACTCGAGGCGTTTCAACTCCAGTCTGC
>CAYLMV010000080.1:10823-17613 GCA_964384415.1 uncultured Chitinophagaceae bacterium
GTCACCCCCCTGGAAATGATAGACAAGGCGATCGCAATCGCCTCGATGCCTGATGTCATCTTCACTTCGTTCGGAGACATGCTGCGTGTTCCCGGCTCGACCAAAGATCTTCTGACAGTGAAAGCTGAGGGAGGAGACATTCGTGTTGCGTATTCCCCGCTCGATGCTGTTCGGATTGCTCAGCAGAATCCGGACAAACGGGTGGTTTTCTTTGCGGTCGGGTTTGAAACGACCGCTCCGGCAACTGCGATGTCTGTTACACAAGCGAGCAGGCTCGGGCTGAAGAATTTCTATCTCCTCTCTTCTCACGTGTTGGTGCCGCCGGCAATGGAAGCAATCCTCTCCTCGTCGGAAAACCGTATTCAGGCGTTTCTTGCCGCCGGTCATGTTTGCACCGTCACGGGGTATGAAGAATATTTTGCCATCGCCCGCAAGTACCGCATTCCGATCATTGTCACCGGTTTCGAGCCGGTCGACATTCTTCAGGGAATTTCCATGGCCGTTCAGCAGCTCGAGCTCGGAAAAGCCGAAGTCGAAAACCAATACAGCCGTTCGGTGAGGCGTGAAGGAAATCTGCAGGCGCGAAAATTGTTGGATGATGTGTTTGAAACCGTAGACCGCTCCTGGCGCGGAATCGGAAGAATCCCGCTGAGCGGTTACTCCCTTCGAGAGAAATACCGCCAGTTCGATGCAGAGAAGGTTTTTGAAGTGGAGTCCATCCGGGCCGAAGAATCTCCCTCATGCATAGCAGGGTTAATTCTGCAGGGCCTCAAAAAGCCGTTCGAATGTCCGGTCTTTGGCAGAGAATGCACGCCGGAGCACCCGATGGGAGCTCCGATGGTTTCGAGCGAAGGAGCGTGTGCGGCGTACTATCATTACCGCCCCGCTGAGGCGGCCCATGAGTGACTCGTTCCGGTCTGAATCTGATTTCAATTTGGGAAACTGCTTATGAGAACCAAATTATCGACGATCAGGGAGTTCTTCTCGGCAAAAAGTTATGCAGTGATTGGTGCCACCGACGATGGAAAGAAATTCGGGAACACCGTTTACAAGGCGATGAAGGAAAGGCATCTGGTCGTTTATCCGGTCAATCCCAACCGCTCCACGGTCGATGGTGACAAGTGTTATGCTTCGGTAAGAGATCTTCCGGAGGGAATAATTTCCGTTGTTACTGTCGTCCGTCCGAATGAGACGGCGAAAATCGTCGACGAATGTGTCAAAAGGGGAATTAAAGCGATATGGATGCAGCACGGATCGGATTCTCCGGCGGCAGTCAAGGCTGCCGGGTCCGCGGGCATTACCGTCATCAAAAAAGAGTGCATACTGATGTTTCTGGATCCCGTGGAATCGGGGCATGCATTCCACCGGTGGTTGAACAAGGCCGTGCATGCGTATCCAAACTGAAGCGGTGGAAATTTATGTCGTGTGGAGGAATCAATGAAGGATGAAAAGAGCTCAGATCCGGTTGTTGGAATGCAGTGCCCGATACCAATAAGCGACTACAAGAAAGTGCTTCTGGCTCACGGCGGAGGCGGCAGACTCTCTCAGCGGCTCATCAACAAGATGTTCGTGCCTCAGTTCGGCAGCGAACATCTCAATGCGCTCCACGACGGGGCGCTTCTTACCGTGAAGAATGCCCGATTGGCGTTTTCGACCGACTCATTCGTCATCAGCCCTCTCTTCTTTCCAGGAGGCGACATCGGCTCTCTCGCAGTCAACGGTACAGTGAACGACCTGGCGATGTGCGGAGCCACTCCACTGTATCTCTCTGCGGCGTTCATTATCGAAGAAGGGTTTTCGATGGATGATCTCTGGAAGGTCGTCCTTTCGATGAAGGAAGCGGCCGACAAAGCGGGAGTTGAACTGGTTACCGGAGACACGAAGGTAGTCGACAAGGGAAAAGGCGACAAGATTTTCATTAATACATCCGGGATAGGAGTCATTCCCGACGGGATAGACATCAACCCAAAAAATGCAAGGACAGGGGACAAGATTATCCTGAGCGGCACGATCGCCGACCACGGGATGGCGATCATGTCGGTTCGTGAGGGATTGGAATTTGAAACGACGTTAAAGAGCGACTGCGCACCACTCAACAATCTGGTTCAATTAATGTTCGGCGCTAGCACGGACATCCATGTCCTTCGCGATCCAACACGAGGGGGAGTTGCCAGCGCACTCAACGAAATTGCCGAAAGCGCCCGCCTCGGAATGATGTTGGATGAGACAAAGATTCCCGTAGCAGAGGCTGTTCAAAGCGCGTGCGAGATTTTAGGATTCGATCCGCTCTATGTCGCCAACGAAGGAAAACTGCTGGCGATCGTAAACGGAGCGGACGGAGATAAGATAGTAAGGGCGATGAGAGCTCATCCTCTCGGAAAAGATGCGGTCATCATCGGAGAAGTCACGCGTGAAAACCCCGGGATGGTTCTGATGAAAAGCCGGATTGGAGGGACGAGAGTCGTGGATATGCTCTCCGGCGAACAGCTGCCGAGGATTTGTTGAGCCTCATTTTTTCGCGAAGTCGTTGAATAACTCAACGCCGAGCTTATCGGAATTAAGAAGGCGGGGCGGGGGTGTTCCCAATGTTGAAAATCTGCCGGTGAAGAATCTCGCGAAAGTCGCCTCAATCATCCTCATTCAGAGTTCCCCCGATGGCACAATAGTTGACCGTATTGTCCGTAATGAATTAGCAGACAACATTGCAGCAGGAGTATCGCATGATTCGTGGAACAGTCCTCATCAATCGCGATGTCTGTAAGGGCTGCGAGCTTTGCATCGCCGCATGTCCT
Source organism: uncultured Chitinophagaceae bacterium (assembly GCA_964384415.1). Classification (GTDB taxonomy): domain Bacteria; phylum Bacteroidota; class Ignavibacteria; order UBA10030; family UBA8401; genus JAGVPT01. The sequence continues at coordinate 13,616 of CAYLMV010000080.1, forward strand.
CAAGAGAGCCTCGGATTATCAGACCAGATCAATCGCCGCGGGTACCGGTATGTTCAGCTAGTGCAGGACAACTGCACCGGCTGCATTAATTGCGCGCTCGTTTGTCCCGATTGTGCGATCACGGTCTATCAGGAGTCAAGACCAAAAGCGAAACTGTCCCCCCGCGCGATCCCTGCCCTGTAATGTTGGTTTCACTCACGGCTTGTTAAGGGAGTTCGAAGTCATGGAAACCGCCCCTCGTTCAGAAACTCGTCTCATGAAAGGAAATGAAGCGCTCGCTGAAGCGGCCATCCGGGCCGGGATGCAGGCGTACTTCGGCTATCCGATTACACCTCAATCAGAGATTCTCGAGTACCTCGCCATCGAGGCCCCGAAAAGAAATTTTGTCGTTCTCCAGGCAGAAAGCGAACTTGCCGCCATCAATATGATTTACGGCGCCGGCGGTGCGGGCGCACGAGTGATGACCTCTTCATCGAGTCCCGGCATCAGCCTGATGCAGGAAGGCATTTCGTACATGGCCTCGGCAGAAATTCCCTGTCTTCTTGTCAATGTGCAGCGGGGAGGCCCGGGGCTCGGCACCATCCAGCCGTCACAAGGAGATTATTTTCAGGCGACGAAAGGCGGAGGACATGGAGATTATCGTTTGATCGTTCTTGCGCCGGCATCAGTTCAGGAAATGGCCGACTTTGTGTTTGAGGGATTCCGCCTTGCAGAGGAATACCGAAACCCAATCATGATTTTAGCGGACGGCGCGCTCGGTCAGATGATGGAAAAAGTATCGTTGCCGGAGGCGGGCTCGCTTCCTTATCGGGAGCATCCGTGGGCCACGACGGGAAAGCCGGTTGGCAAAGAGCGGAGGATCATCACTTCGCTCCATATGGAACCGGAGAAGATGGAACAAATTAATCTGAACCTGCAGGAAAAATACCGGCGGATGCAGAAAGAAGTGCGGTTCGAGTTTCTCGGATCGATGGAAGCGGAGATTGTTCTGGTGGCGTTCGGTTTGTGCGCACGCATTTGCCAGAAGGCGATGGAACTTGCCAACGAGCGGGGCTTGCGTGTTGCGCTGTTACGGCCGATCACGCTCTTTCCGTTTCCGAGTGAGATCATTCAATCGCTCGCTTCGACTGCCGGAGTGTTCCTGACGGTGGAAATGAACGCGGGGCAGATGGTAGAAGATGTGAAGCTCGCCGTCGAGGGAAAGCGGCCGGTGTTCTTCAAAGGACGTATGGGAGGGATGATCCCCTCGCCCGAAGAGATCGTGAAAGAAATCGAATCGATTACAGTGAAGCATCAAACTACGACTGTGGAATGAGGTAATCATGGATTCAGAATCTGCCACAATGCCGATGCAGCTCGTCTATAAGAAGCCGGAGACGATCACCGACACAACGACTCACTATTGTCCCGGATGCGGCCACGGCGTCGTCCACAGAATTTTGATGGAAGTGGTCAACGAGATGGGGCTCCAACATAAAACCGTTGGCGTCGCGCCTGTCGGCTGTTCGGTTTTCGCTTACAATTATCTGGATGTCGATATGCAGGAAGCGGCTCACGGCAGGGCGAGCGCGGTTGCTACCGGCATCAAACGAGTGCTGCCGGATCAATTCGTCTTTTCGTACCAGGGCGACGGCGATCTCGCCGCGATCGGTACGGGCGAGTCCATCCACACGGTCAACAGGGGCGAGAACATTCTCATGCTGTTCATCAACAACGCCATTTATGGAATGACGGGAGGGCAGATGGCGCCAACGACGATCATCGGCCAGGTGACATCCACCAGTCCGTATGGAAGGAATTCCGATCTTCAGGGCTTCCCGTTGAAGATGACCGAACTCGTGGCGCAGCTGCCCGGAGCGTATTTTGTAACGCGCCAGGCCGTCCACACGGCCGCGGCGGTGAGGAAACTCAAGAAAGCGATCGAGGCCTCAGTGAAATATCAAGCCCAGAAGAAAGGGACCTGCTTCATCGAAGTTGTCTCGAACTGTCCTTCCGGGTGGAAGATGACGCCGGTCCAGGCGAACGAGTGGATGGTAAAGAACATGTTTCCGTTGTATCCCCTCGGAGATCTCAAGGTACCAACGTTGAACTAAGCTTTCAGAGGCATCGGAATGAATAAGGCTCACGAAATAGTCATTGCAGGGTTCGGCGGACAGGGAGTTCTCTCGATGGGACAGATCATCGCGTACGCGGCGATCAAGGAGGGAAAGGAAGTCAGCTGGATGCCTTCGTACGGTCCGGAAATGCGGGGCGGCACGGCAAATTGCATTGTCATCGTTGCGCAATCGAGAATCAGTTCGCCGATCGTATCGAATTACGATTCGGCAATCCTTCTTAATCAGCCGTCGCTGGAAAAATTCGCGGCCTTTGTGAAGCCCGGCGGACTCATCCTTTTCGAGGGATCGAGTGTCCTTGCCCCGCCGTCCCGGGACGATGTCGAATCGCTCGGCATTGAGGCGCACGAAGAGGCGCTCAAACTGGCGAACAAACAGGTTGCGAACATGGTGATGCTCGGGGCATTTCTGCAGCTGAGGCCGATCGTCTCGCCGGAAAATGTGCTGAAGGCGCTCAAGGAAGTTTTGCCGGAACGCCATCATCACCTCCTTCCGCTCAACGAGCGGGCGCTGCGACGAGGGAAAGAGATCGCGATGGAAATGTCGCGCGAAAAAGTTTCGTAGAATCAGATCGAACAGAATTTAAACAGGAAAGGTGGGAGCCGTATGAACCTAGATAATATCCGCTGCGAACATTTTTGCAGAAATACGTGCGCAATGCTCACCGCCGCGCTGGCGCAGGAGACGATGACCGTCCGATTCTACCAATCTGTTTTGTCGCAATGCGACGAACCGGATGTCCACAGCTTCGTCAGGGGGCTCGTGGAAGAACGGAGTGCTTCCGTGATCCGAATCATGCAGAAGCTCAATGAGCTGAAGGCGCGTTCTCAATCGATGGACGGCGTGCAGTCGAGCTTTCAGGGGTAATCCAATCGCCCAACCGAAGATGCCAATGAGAAAACCGCTAAGGCGCGAAGCACGCTAAGATAATTTTTCTTCGCGTCCTTTGCGCCTTTGCGGTTCATTATTTATACTTTGAAACTTGATTCGAAATAGCCGCCTCAAAAAATCTTCCCCCTTACCTGCACCCTTGTAAACGAATCGATCCCTAAAACTCGAAACGTCAAACATAAGACGTAAAACCTAGAACTCTATACCTAGAACTCATAGCGTCCTACTCTCCCTCCGGCATCGGCTCGCGAGATTCCTTTGTGAAAGAAAACAGAAGAAGCATCGTCGCGAAGACAAGATATGCCGAAGCAAACTGGTACGGAATTTTTTGTGCCATTCCCGATAGATTCCACGGCAGATACATCATGCCGTCCGCCGACGCAGAGTGTACAACGCCGAAATATGTGAGCACGGAGAGGATGAAGAGGTAGAGGGCAGATCGTCTGAGATGCCTGTCGATGAGCTCGGCGAGGAACGCGCCCCAGAGCATCGCCGTGAGAATGAACCCGTTGCCGAGTGCAATGGTCACGAGCATCTCGGGAAGAGCTTTACCCGGCGCCTCGATGAGCCGCTGGAAATTTTCCGGCGGAACGATATCCGGATTGGTGAACTTGATCGAAAGAAGGCGGGCGACTGTCGGGAAGAATGCAAACGCCACTGCGGGTGCGTGCCGGACAGGCGAGGCTTGAAACGACTGCACCATAATATCCATCGCGACGAAGACCAGTATCGGTGCGAGCACTGCACGCGGAATGAGCTCGACGAAGAAGGAGACATAACCGAGAATTCCGCCGAGGCCGATGAAGATACCGGTGATCAGCGTATAGCCGGCTCGTGAACCCATCCTCTTGTACGCCGGCTGTCCGATATACGGAGTCGACTGTGCAACGCCGCCGCAAACGCCTGCCACCAGCGTAGCAACTGCTTCAGTAAAAAGGATCGAACGAGTATTATAGTCGTCGCCGGCTACGCGGGCGCTTTCAGTTACATTGA
>CAYLMV010000081.1:0-4592 GCA_964384415.1 uncultured Chitinophagaceae bacterium
GCCTTTAATACATTAGCATCCAATACGTTGCACTCCTACTCAATGACACACCACATGTTGAATAATTGTTCGGAGGATCTATGGATTCCTGGATATCCAACCTGGCGAGGATAAGCGCTCGTCATGTAGTTGGTTTTATGGTACTCATCGCATTCGTCGGACTTATCGGATGTGGTGGTTCCTCGGATGCTACAAAGACGGAAGGAGCACCCACCGACACGACTGCGGTCCATCCGGACACCACTTTGATGGCAACGCATGATACGACTGCCGTTGCACCAGCGCCGCCCGAGTCGACAGCAGTGGCTCAGGCTCCCCCCACGAGGGAAGAAGTGCTGCAACAGCAGATTGAAGAGATCAAGACGGAGAATGTTCAGCTCCAGCAAAAACTGGAAGCTACAGATCAAAAAAACAAAGACCTGATGGCGAAAGTTTCCGATCTGGAAGCCGCTCAAATCGCAGCTCAGGAAAAGGCCTCCAAACCCTCCTCTCCTTCCACCTCCTCCTCGAAGCATGCGATGATGAAGATATCTCCGGGCGCTTCATCGAGCGAGATGATCCAGCACTACGAGGGATCGGTGGGATTAGCCAGGGAGCGAAAGTTCAAGGAAGCTATTACGGAATTTCAATCGTTGCTCGACGCAGGAATCAAGTCTGATTACGCCGACAATTGTCATTACTGGATCGGCCTCTGCTACTACGGATTGCACGAATATAAGACCGCAGTCGAGCATTTTCAGGATGTGCTCAAGTTCAAAATCTCCGAGAAGAAGGACGATTCCCAGTTCATGATTGCTCAGAGCTACGAGCACATGGGAAACAGCCAGCAGGCGCAGGCTGAATACAGGAAATTCGTTGAAATGTATCCCAACAGCGAATACCTAAAGCGCGCTCAGGCAAAGCTGAAGTAGGGTAAGATTCTTCTAAATGAAAAGGCCGACAACATTTACGTGTTGCCGGCCTTTTTATTTCTGGTCCCGCTGACGTTCATTGGAATTTCATCAGCCCCTGGACGTCGGTTACTTCAAATTCCTCCTCCAGCCTGTTCAGGAACTTAATAAGCACCTGTGCGGTCGCGTATGCATCGCCGGCAGCCCGGTGGCGCTGCGAATTGCGGATTCCCAGTTGTTTTGTCACCGGACCTAGCGATTTGCTCTGAAGGTTCGGCAGAAGCCGGCGTGCGAGTTTGACCGTGCAAATCACCGGGTTCCGGATCGCTTCAAGTTTTCCTTTCGCAAGAGTGCTGTTGACAAATCCGAGGTCAAAGGGGGCGTTGTGAGCAGTGAATACGCCGTCTCCGAGAAATTCGAAGATCGGCGCTGCGACTTCCTGAGCTGTCGGTGAGTGCGCAACCATTTCGTCGTCGATTCCGGTGAGCGCAGTTATTTCATCCGAAATCGGCGTCAGGGGATTGACGAGAGTTGTAAATTCGTCCCACAACATGCCGTTGCGGACTTTGATCATGGCGATTTCAGTGATCCCCCCTTCGCGGGGCGAGAGCCCCGTGGTTTCCACGTCAACCACAACAAATGTTGTCTGCCGTATCGCCTGTCTGAGAACTTCGGAAAAATCTATGATCATGCGTGTCGTCGTCCTAGGAGAAATTCTGTGCACAATTCAACGTCCTTTTCACTCCCGATGTAGAGGGGTGTTTTTTGGTGAAGAGATGTTGGAACGACGTCCAGGATTCTTTGTTTGCCGTCTGTGGCCGCACCGCCGGCTTGTTCCATGATGAACGACATCGGATTAGCTTCGTACATCAGCCGGAGCTTCCCCTGAGGATAACGCGTGTCGCCGGGATAGAGAAAGATTCCGCCGTAGAGCATGGTCCGGTGAATATCTGCGACCATCGATCCGATGTACCTTGCAGAGTACGGCCGGAACGTCGGCTTGTCTTCTTCCTGAAGGTGCTTGATGTATTTCTTCACGCCGTCGTTCCAGTAGCGGTAGTTGCCTTCGTTAATGCTGTAAATCTTCCCCTGACTTGGGACCCTTATGTTTTCGTGTGAAAGAAGAAACTCGCCAATGCTCGGGTCCAGCGTAAAACCGTGAACTCCATCGCCGGTCGTGTACACAAGCATCGTGCTCGATCCGTAGACGACATATCCGGCCGCCGTCTGTTTGTAGCCGGGCTGCGTGCAATCCGCGAGAGTGCCCTTGCCGGTATTCGACACGCGGCGGTAGATCGAAAAAATGGTGCCGATCGTTACATTCGCGTCGATGTTCGAGGACCCGTCGAGCGGATCGAAGAGGAGGACGTATTTCCCTTTCGGATAGTCATCCGGGATATGGAGCACGTCCTCGTTCTCTTCGGATGCCATCACGCATAAGTGGCCTCCGTGATCCATCGCCTTGTAAATTGTTTCGTCCGCAAACTCATCCAGCTTTTTTACAGCATCGCCGTGGATGTTCTCTCTACCCGCCGACCCGAGAATGTTCACGAGCCCGGCTTTGCTTACCTCACGCCAAATAAGCTTGAACGCCATGGTGAGATCGCGCAGCACAGCTGAAAAATTTCCAGTCGCCCCCGGATGCTGCCGTTCTCCCTCGATAATATGGCGTTCGATGGTGATGACCTTATTGGACATACCGCACCTCGAAACTTTTTATCGGCTGTTTTCATTGAGGGAAAATATTGAAAACGGAGGGAACTTACAAGGTAGATTACGCAGATTTTCGCAGATGGCAGATGGCGCAGATTTGAGACTCGTGTATGATGTTCTCTCCGCTCTGATTGTGCCGCGCGTTACCCCGCACCCATCTGAGAAATCTGCAATCTGCGCTGAATCAGCGCAATCAGAGAAATCAATCGCCAATCTCCTGCTCCTTGTACTGAAGCTGGTACAACTTGTAGTAAATCCCCCCAAGCGCGAGCAATTCCTGGTGAGTCCCTGTTTCGCGGATCTCCCCCTTGTGCATCACGATGATTTTGTCTGCATTCTGAATGGTCGATAAACGGTGCGCAATGACGATCGAGCTTCGCCCCGTGAGCAGTTTCCGGATCGCAGATTGAATGAGCAGTTCTGTCTCCGTATCGATGCTTGAGGTCGCTTCATCCAGCACGAGGATTTTCGGATTGTATGCAAGCGCCCGCGCAAACGACAGAAGTTGTTTCTGGCCGACCGACAGCGTTGAGCCGCGCTCTTTGACTTCCTCGTCGTACTGGCGGGGCATTGCCTCGATAAATTGATCGACGCCGACAAACTGAGCCGCCGCCTTCACGTGCTCGAAGGGAATCTTTTCATTCCCAAGACTGATATTCCCTTTGATGTCGCCGGAGAAAAGAAATACATCCTGGAGGACGACCGCGATGTGCTTCCGAAGATCCTCCTGCTTCAAGCGGTTGATATTGATGTCGTCGACGAGGATCTCCCCCTTCTGCACCTCATAGAATCGCGAGAGGAGACTAATGATTGTCGTCTTCCCCGCGCCTGTGTGTCCGACGAACGCCGCCGTCTCTCCCGGGTTGATGACAAAGGAGACATTCTTCAGTACCCAGTGGTCGTCATTGTACGCGAACCAGACATTGCGAAATTCGATTTTCCCCTTTACCGTCGGCAGCGGTACGGGCGAGGCGGGATCCTGAATGATGCTCTTGTCGTCAAGCAGTTTGAAAATACGCTCGGAAGAAGCCATGGCGGTCTGCATGATATTGTATTTCTCGGAGAGGTCGCGGATCGGCCGCCAGAACATTTCATTGAACTGGAGAAACGCCATAATGGTCCCGATGGTCACCTTCCCTTCCAGCGTTCGCCCGCCGGCATACCAGATGATCAGCCCTACGGCGATGGCGCCGATAATATCGACTGCCGGATAAAACACTGCGTAATAAAAGATGGACCGGATATTCGCGTCCCGGTGAGCCGCGTTCAACCCGTCAAACTGATCGTACGCCTTCTCCTCGCGGTTGAAGATCTGGTCCACGATCATCCCGGTAATGTGCTCCTGCATGAACGTGTTGATTTTGGCGATCTGAATTCGCACGTCGCGGTACGCCTCACGCGCCTTTTTCCGGAAGAGAAACGTCCCGTAGAAGAGAAACGGGAGAACGCTCAGCGACACGATCGCCAGCTGCCAATTCATGGAGAACATGAACCAGAGAATCCCCATGATCATGAAGACATCGCTGAATACCATCACGATGCCGGACGAGAACATGTCGTTGAGAACTTCGACGTCATTCGTCACGCGCGTGATGAGCCTGCCGATCGGATTCTTGTCGTAGAATCTCAGCGAGAGGTTCTGCAGGTGCCGAAAGATCTCCATGCGCAGGTCGTAGATCGTTCTCTGGCCGATCCATTGCGTGAGATATGAATTAAAGTATTGCAGCACCCCGCGCAGAGTAAGAACACTGAGAAACAACAGGGCGGTCACGAGGAGCCCGTGCGCATCATGGTTCTTGATGTTGACGTCGACGGCAATCTTTGTGAAGTAGGGTCTCACCGCCTCGAGCGCGGAGACGAGCATGCTTAGGGCAATCCCGAGGACCACATACCACGTGTACGGCCGCAGGTAGTGGAGCAGCCGCTTCATCAGCGTGCCATCGTATGCCTTGCCAAGAACGTCTTCTTCGTGCATGAGTTCAGTGAAAA
>CAYLMV010000081.1:4692-17107 GCA_964384415.1 uncultured Chitinophagaceae bacterium
TGCTCCAGTTCCTTCTCCAGCAGCTGCTTCTGATGCAAGCTCGCATAAATTCCCCCCCGTTCGACCAGTTCGTCGTGTGTACCCTGTTCTGCGATCCGCCCCTTGTCCAGCACGATAATCATGTCCGCATCTTTCACCGTGGAAATCCGATGGCTGATGATGATGCTCGTCCGGTTCTCCATGACAGACCGGAGACGGCCGAGAATCGCCTCTTCCGTGTAGGTATCGACGGACGAAAGTGCATCGTCCAGGATGAGAATTTTCGGTTTTCGAAGTACGGCCCGGGCGATGCTCGTCCGCTGCTTCTGGCCTCCCGACAACGTTATGCCCCGTTCGCCGAGCATTGTCTCGAATTGATGGGGAAACTCGTTCACGTCTTTGGCGATCTGCGATATCTCGGCGGCTTCGTAGATCTGCTCTCGCGACATGCCGTCGACACCGTAACCGATGTTCTCGGTGATGGATTCAGAAAAGAGAAACGTTTCCTGCGGCACATACCCGATATGCGAACGAAGAACTTCGAGCGGGATTTTCTTGATGCTGATCCCGTCGATCAGGATCTCACCTTCCGTTGCGTCGTATAACCGCGGAAGCAGGTTGACGAAGGTGCTCTTTCCGGAGCCGGTATAGCCGACGACCGCCAGCGTCGTTCCCTGCGGGATTGTAAGATTGATTTTGCTCAGCGTTGGCGCGGCTGCGTTCTTATGGGTGAACGAGACGTTTCTGAATTCAATCGCCCCGGAAATATGTTTGATGAGGATATCCGTTTCTTCGGTATCGCGTATTTCGGGAACGGTGTCGAAAATCTTTGCCAGCCGTGCCATCGATGCCGCCCCCTGCTGAATGATATTCGTCACCCATCCAAACGCGATCATCGGCCAGATCAACATCGATAAGTATGTGAAGAATGCAGTCAGTGTTCCGATCGTGATCACGCCGGCGATCACCTGAAGGCCGCCAAAGTATACCGTGATGATCAATGAGAAGCCGACGAGCATGTACATCAACGGCCACATCACAGACTGCGCTTTGGCCAGGACGAGGTTCTTCTTCAAATAGACCCAGCTCAATTTTTCAAAAAGTCCGGATTCGTACTCCTCGCGGACGTATGCCTTGACGACCCGGATGCCCGAAAGATTCTCCTGCGCCCGCGTCGTGAGGAGCGAATACTGTTCCTGCCGCTCGTTGAACTTGGCATGAATGATCTTCCCAAGTTTATACACTGCGTACGAAACGAGCGGCAGGGGAATGAGCGCCATCATCGTCAGCGACCAGTCCTTGATGAACATGAGCGTCAGCGCCATCGAGAACGTCATGAACGTATCGGATGGATACATGATGCCGGGGCCGAGAGCATTGCGGACAGCAGAGATGTCGTTGGTCGCATGCGCCATCAGATCCCCGGTCGGCGTATTCTGGAAATAGCCGAGCGGGAGTTTCTGGATGTGGGAGAGAAAGTCGTTCCGCAAATCGTATTCGATCTTGCGGGAAACGACGATAATAGTTTGCCGTGTCAGGAATGTCATGAACCCGGCGACGATGGAAAATCCGACGATGAGCCCGGCGTCCAGGAGCAAACGGCCGTGATGAAGCTCTCCCGTTTCGAGCCCATGCTTGATCGTGTCCACGGCATTCCCGATGAAGAGGGGCATGGCCACCACGAACAGATTGCTGATGACAACGGTGCAAACACCCCAGGCAAGCGTCTTCTTGTACTTGGCAAGATAGGGGCGGAGGCGAAGCAGTGATTTCATGAAACCGGCAAAAAGTGATTAATAGGTTTGATAGGCTTATTCGTGGACCGTCTTGATACCGTCCTACAGATCGGAATCAGACGCGCTCCTACTCAATGACGGCAAACTTTGTATAAGGTTGAAGTACCTTGGGCACAATGACTTTTCCCTCCGGCGTCTGATTGTGCTCCAGCAGTCCTGCGACGATGCGGGGAAGCGCAAGCGCAGATCCGTTCAACGTATGAACAAATTCCTGCTTTCCCGTTTCTCGCGATTTGTACTTGATGTTCATGCGCCGCGCCTGGAAGGATTCGAAGTTGCTGCAGGAAGATACCTCCAGCCACTTCTGCTGCCCCGGCGCCCATACTTCCAGATCATATTTTTTTGTCTGCGTAAAACCCATGTCGCCGGTGCACATCAGCAGCGTGCGGTAAGGCAATCCAAGCTGCTGCAACAGGAACTCTGCATCCTGCCGCAATGACTCGAGCTCATCATAAGACGAATCAGGGAGAACAAATTTCACGAGCTCGACCTTGTCGAACTGGTGGAGACGGTTCAACCCGCGCACGTCCTTGCCATAAGAGCCAGCCTCCCGCCGGAAGCACGGCGTGTAGGCGGCGTATGAAACCGGAAGATCCTTCTCATCAAACACTTCTTTGCGATGAAAGTTCGTCACGGGGACCTCAGCGGTCGGAATCAGGTAAAATCCGTCCCGTTCAGCGAAGTACATCAGATCCTCTTTATCCGGAATTTGGCCCGTTCCGCGAGCGCTTTCTTCGTTAACGAACAAAGGTGCCGCGATCTCCTTGTATCCCCGTTCAGCTGCACGGTCAAGAAAATAATTGATAAGCGCCCGCTCCAGCGTTGCTCCTTTTCCGACATAGAACGGGAAGCCGGCTCCGGCCACTTTAGCGCCGCGCACAAAATCGATAATGCCGAGCTTCTCGGCGAGTTCCCAGTGCGGCTTCAACACAAAGTCGAACGACGGTTTTCCACCCCATGTAAAGATTTCCTTGTTGTCGGCCGGCGTCATCCCGACCGGTACAGAAGAGTGCGGGATGTTGGGCACAGACAGGAGAAGAGCTTCGAGGCGTGTCTCGACAACTTTCAGCTCTTCGTCGATCGCCTGGATGCGCTCTTTCACGACATTCATTTCGGCAATGACGGGGCCGGCGTCCTCGTTCGCCTTTTTCATTTTGCCGATTCTGGCGGAAACATCGTTCCGCTTTGCCTTGAGCAGTTCGCCTTCCTGGAGAAGCGCCCGCCGTTTCTCATCGACGGAGACAATCTCATCGATGTTGTCGGATTCGTGTTTGTTCCGAATGCCCTCTTTGACAAGAGCGGTATGGTCACGGATGAATTTCAGGTCTAGCATGTTCTCAGTTTTAGGTTTTAGGTTTTACGTTCCAGGTTTTGCGTTTGAAGCGCGGACTTCAATATCCGCTGCCCGGATGTTGGAACAACATTCTCGGATCACTGCCTCGCGTATCAATACTCAGTTCGCCCGCCATTCTTCGTTCAACGAATAGAGCCGGTTACTGCGTCACCTCAACGGTCACGAGCAATCCTTCGATCGAGGCTCCAGCCTTCACCTTCTGCGATGAGAGCGGACGGATCTTCGGATCTTTGATTACGTAGAGATGCTGCGAACTATTCTGGGTCGTTTCCTGCAATGCGTTGGCCGTCGTGAACCCTTCCTGCATTTTTCCGGCAGCCTTCCCGAGGAGTGTTTCGTTGAAGTCTCCGCACACGACAAGGAGTTCGCCGGCGTACTGTTTTGAGAAGGAAGAGATTTCTTCCGCCTGGGCCGCACGTTCGGACGCTGATTGGTCGTCCAGCTCCGTCGAAGCCACATCGAGGTTTCTCAATCCTACATCGACCGCACCAAACGCGAGAGAGCGCCGCACCTTGCCTTTGGCCGCCGGCAGTTCGTGTATGATTGTGTTTTTTATCGGATACATGCTCAGAAGCGCGTTGCCCGAATCAAACCCTTCGAAGAACCGTGCCTTCCCGAAAAAGTTATACATGTCCGTCTGCTTTGCAAGCTCTTTGACGGCATCGAAGCCGTCGTTCCCTTCCTCCGGTTTTTCGATTTGCTGAACCGCCACGATTTCGGCCTGTGTCGATTTGATGAGCTTTGCGAGCTTTCGAACGTCGCTCTTCTCTTTCAATGAATGACGGGCATTGACGGTTAAAATTTTAACCGTCGTCGTCAGTGCCTTCTTTTCCGTTGCGGAAGGAACGGCAGTTGTTTCCTTCGACGGGGCGCACGATTGCAGCAGGAGAGCGGCCGAGAGAGGAAGAAACAGCAATCCGATAACATCCCGGCAGTACCGCAGAGAAGTCGTCATCATGTCAGTTGAGCGTTAAGTGGAACAACTCTCGTTTCAAGGCTTGAAGGCCTTCTCCGAGACTCATCGGATGGAAGTCGAGATCGGATTGAGCTTTCTCCGTTACCAAACTCGTCATCAACGGCCGCAGGGCGGCTTGGTGCAGATCGGCGGACCTCACCTTTTCAATCAACTCTGCTCTCAGTCCGAAGATGCCCGCGGCGGCGACTGCAAATTCATGCCGGCTGACAATATCCGCACCGCCGACATGATACACTCCCGTTCGCCCTCGTTCAATCACCCTTACAACACAGGCTGCCAGATCGCTCACGTGCGTCGGATTTGCAATTTGGTCATCCGCGCAGCGTATGTTTTTCTCCGCCCGAAGGCTCTGGACGACCCAGAGCGCGAAGTTGTTCTTCACATTAATCCCTGCACCGAAGAGCACAATCGTCCGGAGTATCGTCGAAGAGATTCCCCCGGCGAGAACGGCATTCTCGCCGGCCAATTTTGTCTTCCCGTAATAGTTGATGGGATTCACCCGATCCGTTTCCTTGTACGGACCCCCTTTTCCATCGAAGACATAATCGGTCGAGATGTGGACAAGGTGGCTGTTGATCCTGCGCGCTATTTCGACGAGGTTTTCCACTCCGATGACGTTCACTTTCCACGCTTGTTCCCGGCGAGTCTCGCAGGCATCGACATCCGTCATCGATGCCGCGTTCACGATAATATCGGGGCGAAAGCTGGAGACGAGACTCTTGACGTCTCCCTTGCTCGTAATATCGAGCTGCGTGTAATCGAAGAGCTGACGGTCGAGCGCGAACGAGCGATGGTGCGACGTATTGAGTACTTCGTATTCCGTCTCGTGGCCGAGCATCAGCGCAAGCCGCTGGCCGAATAGACCGTTGCTGCCGCAGATCAGAATCCGCTTCATTTTCCCCCCGCTTCCGGGGCTTTGAACCGGGAAAGCCGTCCGATCTCCGCCGAGCCTGAGAATAGACTATTGGCCGCTGCCACTTCATTCGCAAAGAGAGCCGCCTTCTCGAAATTCTTTGAGGTGCAATATTGGTAGAGAAATGCGGCGCCGAAGACATCCCCGCAACCAGTGGGGTCTTTGGATCCGGTAGGTACTCCTGTAAATTCGTTCCTGATCAACCGCTTATGCTCCTGTCGAAACATCGTGAGGCCCGCCGCTCCGCGCGTGATGCATAACGCGTTGACCATCAACGGGAGCATTTGTTTTGCGAGCCCCTCTTCGTTGTACTGCTCGACGGTGAAGCCGGCTGCTTCTTCTTCATTCATCTGAACTGAATTGAGCATGAAGCACCACCTCCGCCATTCGGAGAGAGGCCGGCGGTACCGCGTTGCGTCCGGACCTACACCCATCGTGAGGCAGTGCATATCGATGTGGATGGGAGTATTTTTCGGCCTCACGGCAAGCCGGATCTGGTCCAGCGTGTCGAGCGTGATGTCGGATCCCGAGATCATATCCAAAAAAATTCCTTGGACGGAGAGAAACGGTTCAATCCGGGAAAAAGGGATCGGAGCCGCAATGTGCTTTGAACATTCGGTGCGGGATTCTTTGTCCGTATAATAGAGATGAACCTGGTTCGTCTCCCCCTGGAACGGAAATATTCCGCTTGCGTCCACGTTCGGATATTGCGCCATCAGCGACCGGACAGGTTCGAAGTCGTTCTCTCCGACGCCGAACACCGGGTAGATTGTATCCGCAGCCGAAGCGATGCCCGCAAGAGCGCCGACAGCGAAATAGATTCCGCCGTAGATCTTCGTCTCCGTCCCATCGGTTTGATGAATGACGTCCAGACAGAGATGGCCTATGATGGTAAATTTCATCGATTACTTTCGATAGACTTTCTTTGGATCAAAAAGAATTTCGCCCGACTCTTTGATCCTTTCGCCTCCCTCGGCGATCTCGCGGTAAAAGCAGGTTTGATGCCCAGTGTGGCAGGCGGCTCCCCCTACCTGATGCACCTTAAGCAGGAGAACATCAGCGTCGCAATCCATATGGATCGAGCGAACCTCCTGAATATTTCCCGATTCTTCTCCCTTCGTCCAAAGCTTCTTCCTCGACCTGCTCCAGTATGTCGCGCGGTTCGATTTGAGTGTGGCTTCAACGCTTTCCCGGTTCATCCACGCCATCATAAGAACATCCCCCGATTCTTCATCTTGCGCAATAGCGGGGATCAGCCCGTCGGAATCGAATTTTAGTTGTTCAATGATCTTCATGTATTCCCTTCGTCTTGACAGATACCCGTACGCTAAAGAGGAAAAACCGCCAAGGCGCGACGGACGGAAAGATAACAACCGAGCTTCCATTTCTTTCAAGCTTCGGGAATTTTTCTTCGCGTTCTTAGCGTCGTTGCGGCTTATTTTCCAAACCATGGTGGTGCTCAACATCCTGTCAGTTTCTGACAAGAACGTTGTTAGACAACAGATATTCCTTTGCCTGCCGGATCGAGAACTGCCTAAAATGAAAGATCGACGCTGCGAGCACAGCATCCACGTTTCCTTTTTCAAAGGCCGCGAGCAGGTGATCAAGATTGCCCGCTCCTCCGCTCGCGATCACGGGAATACGCACGGCTTCGGTTACTTCATGCAGCAATTCAATGTCGTACCCATCTTTGGTTCCATCCCGGTCCATGCTGGTGAGGAGGATCTCTCCTGCTCCCAGCGATTCCGCTCTGCGAGCCCACTCCACCGCGTCAAGCTCAGTGTCGGTTCGTCCGCCGTTGACGTAAACATTCCACCGTTTCCCCGGCCCTGCGCGTTTGGCGTCGATGGCCACGACGATGCATTGGACGCCAAATCGTTCCGCGCCTTCAGAAATGAGGATCGGATTTTTGACGGCTGCCGTATTGATGCTGATCTTGTCCGCTCCGCTCCGGAGGATCTCACGCATATCTTCGGTTGACCGGATTCCCCCTCCGATCGTGAACGGAATAAAAACCTCCTCCGAAGTCCGGCGGACCACGTCCAGCATTGTCGACCGGTTGTCGGATGAAGCCGTAATATCAAGAAACACCAGTTCATCGGCGCCTTCGCCGTCATAGAATTTCGCCTGCGCGACCGGATCGCCGGCATCAACGAGATCGACAAAGTTCACGCCCTTCACGACGCGACCTCGGTCAACATCTAAGCACGGTATGATTCTTTTTGCCAGCACTGCAATCAGTGAACAGTGATCAATGAACAGTGAACAGTGATCGAGGATCAGTAGACAGAGCATACGATAACGATAGACTGCTGTTTACTGATAACTGATCACTGGTGACTGATTAAATTCTTCTCGTCGGACCGAGGTCTTTCAGCTCTTTTTCATTCTGCCGCCAGAGGGCCTCACACGGAAACTTATCCTCGTAGAGGGCTTTTCCGACAATGACCGAATCGACGCCGAACTTCTCCAGCTCCTGCATCTTGATCAAATCCCTGAATCCCGACACACCGCCCGAGGCCGTCACTTTAAGTCCGCTCTTCGTGGCCATCTCCTTTATCGCATCGAAATTGGGCCCGGTCAACATCCCATCGCGCATAATATCGGTGTAGACAATACGGCATACTCCGAGCTTCTTCATGTCCAATGACAGGGCGATTGCATCAACGCCGGAATCGTGTTTCCAACCCTGTGTCATGACAGCTCCGTTCTTGGCATCGATGCCGACCGCGATCTTCCTTGGTCCAAAATCCTTGATCGTACGCTGCACAAGGTCCGGATTTTCAATTGCGGCCGTGCCGAGCACCACACGGTAGACTCCTATCTCGAACAGCTGACGCACCTCGTCGTAGGAACGAATTCCGCCTCCCAGTTGGATGGGGATATCGACCGCGTCGACAATTTTCTTAATGGCTTCGAGGTTGCGCATGTGTCCCTCGAACGCGCCGTCCAGATCCACGACATGAAGCGTCTTCGCATTCTCCCCCCGCCAGAGAATGGCCATTTGCGCCGGGTCGTTTGAATAGACTTTCTCCGTGCCTGGCGCGCCCTGCACGAGGCGGACGCACTTTCCGTCCTTAATATCGATTGCTGGAAAAATGAGGATCATGTCGACGACATCTCGGAAAAATTCTTCAGCATCTGGAGGCCGGCCACCTGGCTTTTTTCCGGGTGGAATTGAATTCCGAAAACATTTTCCTTTTGAACGACGGATGTGAAACTAAATCCGTAAGTGGTTGTCGCTATAGTGACGGCTTCCTTCGGCTCCGCGTAATAGGAATGAACAAAATAGACGAAGCTCTTGTCCTCCACCGATTTCATAAGCGCCGATCTGCCCTGGAGCTCCACCTGATTCCACCCGATGTGCGGGATTTTTACCGTCTTCGGAAAGAGCCGGACATCTCCCTCGATCAGGTTCAACCCCTCGTGCACTCCGAGTTCGAAACTTCGCGAAAAGAGGAGCTGCATGCCGAGGCAGATTCCTATCAGAGGCTTTCCGGCGTCGACATGCCTGCGGATCAACGGCTGAAAGCCGAGCGCTGCGATGTTTTCCATTGCAGCGCCGAAAGCGCCCACTCCGGGAAGCACGAGCTTATCCGCTTTCGAAAGTTCCCCTGCGTCGCTTGAAATGAACGCCGACGCACCGACCTTTTCGAAGGCTTTTTGCACCGAACGCAGGTTGTTCAATTTGTAATCGATGATGCCTATCATAAGCGCGGTAACAGTAAACAGTGAACAGTAAACAGTAAACATGTAATGGAAACCGGTGTTCCTTGTTCACTGATTACTGATAACTGATAACTGGCTATATTCTCCCTTTCGTCGAAAGCACTCCCTTAACTCTCGGATCTTTTTCGCAGGCGACCCGCAATGAACGGGCGAGCGCCTTAAACATCGCCTCAATCTTGTGATGCGTGTTGGATCCGTAGAGCACCTCGATATGTATGTTCGCTTTGACGTTATCGGCAAACGAATGGAAGAAATGACGGATCATCTCTGTCGAGAGGTCGCCGACCTTCTTCCTGTTGAATTCGGCGTTGAATACCAGCACTGATCTTCCGCCGAGATCTACAACGCATCGGGCCAGCGCTTCGTCCATCGGCACGAAGGCAGCGCCATAGCGCGCGATACCAGCACGGTCTTTCAATGCCTTGTCAAACGCCTGTCCCAGCGCAATCGCTACGTCTTCGGTCGTGTGGTGGTCGTCAACGCGGAGATCCCCCTTGCACGTGAGCTTCAGGTCGAACATTCCATGTTTCGCAAAAAGCTCGAGCATGTGATCGAGAAACCCAATCTCGGTCGAGACGGCATACTTTCCGCTTCCGTCCAGTCCAAGGGTGACGGAGATATTGGTTTCTTTGGTTTTTCGCTGAACGGTTGCTGTGCGCATAGTCGTCCTCATTCAGAGGAAAAAATAAGGACGTTCCTACGAACGTCCCTCGGTAATTATGCAAAAATTTTGCCTGACTTTCAAGAGTATCTCATAAACGACCAACGCCGGCGAGTGACTGCCGGCGTTGGTCAATGCGATAGTTTCCCTTTATTACATTCAGGAGCAGCCGCTTGTTGAGCCGCACTGCAGACATTTATAGCAGCTTCCCGAACGGATCATAATGCTTCCGCACTCCGAACAGGGCGGGGCATCGGCCTGTGTCTGGAAGATCACCTTTTCGTTCGATTCGATCGCGGAGGCGCGCCTCAGCTCAAGCCTCGCATCCGTTTTTTCGAGCGGCTTTGTTTCTGCAACGACGGTCGATGCCGGCTGTTCTTCCTTGGGCAGGAACTTCATGCCGAGCCATCGGAAGATATAGTCGCAAATCGACTTCGCAATTGGAATATCCTTATTGTTTGTGAAGCCGGACGGTTCGAACCGCATGTGTGTGAACTTGTCGGTCAGGACCTTCAGCGGAACGCCGTATTGAAGCGCAAGGGAGACAGAGGTTGCAAGCGCATCCATGACGCCGGAGATTGTCGAACCTTCCTTCGACATCGTTATGAACACCTCGCCCGGGGTCTGGTCTTCATACAACCCGACCGTGATATATCCCTCGTGACCAGCGATGCTGAATTTATGGGTAAGAGCCTGCCGCTCGTCGGGCAGCCTTCGACGCGCCGGACGTGCTTTCGGCTTCTCGGCACTATCGAGAGAGGTACTGAGCGGTTGTGTCCGTTTGCAGCCGTCGCGGTACACAGCGATCGCTTTCAGCCCGAGCTTCCACGCCTCGATATAGGCCTGCATGATCTCATCGGGTGTAATATCGGTCGGCATATTGACCGTTTTCGAAATCGCGCCCGACAGGAATGGCTGGACTGCCGACATCATCTTGATATGCCCCATGTACTGGATGGAGCGCTCTCCCTTCGCCGGCTTGAATGCACAATCGAACACCGACAGATGTTCATTCTTGAGATACGGTGCACCTTCGATCGTGTCGTTCTTTTCGATGAACTTGATGATATGTTCGATCTGCTCGCTGTCGTAGCCAATCTTTCTCAGCGCTTCGGGAACTGTCTGATTGACAATCTTCATCAGCCCGCCGCCGACCAGTTTCTTGTACTTCACGAGCGCGATGTCCGGCTCGACACCGGTCGTGTCGCAATCCATCATGAAGCCGATCGTGCCCGTCGGAGCAAGGACTGTCGCTTGTCCGTTCCGGTAACCGTATTCTTTTCCCAGAGTAATTGCTTCCTTCCACACACTCCGTGACGCAGCGAGGAGTTCGGAAGGAACATAGTTGTCGCTGATCTTGTCCGCATACAAGCTATGCTTGTTCATAACGGTGAGCATCGGCTCGCGATTCGCAGTGAATCCTTTGAACGTTCCAATCTCCTTCGCAATGAGCGCGGATTGTCTGTATGCCTCTCCGCACATCAACGAAGTGACCGCGGCGGCATATTCTCGTCCAGCATCGCTGTCGTACGCCAAACCGCGAGCCATCAACAGCGCCCCGAGGTTTGCATAACCGAGGCCGAGCGGCCGGAAATCGTGACTGTTCTTTTCGATCGAGGGCGTCGGATAACTTGCGTTGCCGACGAATATTTCCTGGGCGGTGATTGTAATGTCCACAGCATGCTTGAACGACTCAACGTCGAACTCGCCGTTTTCACTTCTGAATTTCATAAGGTTCAGCGAGGCAAGGTTGCATGCAGAGTCGTCGAGGTACATGTACTCGCTGCAGGGATTGGAAGAGTTGATGCGCGCCGTGCTGGAGGAAGTGTGCCAGTTGTTCACGGTCGTATCATACTGCATTCCCGGGTCGCCGCAGAGCCATGCCGCTTCGGCCATCTGGCGGAGCAGGTCGCGTGCGCGAAATGTATCCATGACTCTTCCGCCGCGAACCGCTCTGGTGTTCCATTCTTTGTCTTCGAGGGCCGCCTTCATGAACTCATCGGTCACGCGAACGGAGTGATTTGCATTCTGGTAGGAGATGGAATCGTACGCCCCTCCCGGAACATTGAATCCTCCTTCGTACCCGGCTTCAATAAGCGCCCAGGCCTTCTTCTCTTCTTCTGCCTTGCAGTTAATGAACTCGACGACATCCGGATGATCGACATTCAGGATGACCATCTTCGCAGCCCGGCGGGTTTTTCCACCCGACTTGATAACTCCCGCAAACGCATCGAAACCTTTCATGAAAGAAACGGGCCCTGACGCGGTTCCGCCCCCGGAGAGATTTTCGCGGGAGGACCGAAGAGTCGAGAGGTTGGAACCAGTGCCCGATCCGAACTTAAAGAGCCGTCCTTCGGTGCGCGCCAGGTCCAGAATCGAGTCCATCGTATCCTGGACTGAATTGATGAAGCACGCAGAACATTGCGGCCGTTCTTCCACTCCCACATTAAACCAGACCGGGCTGTTGAAGGCCATGTACTGGTTCACCAGGAGATATGACAATTCATGATAAAATACCTCTGCATCTTCTTCAGTCGCGAAATAGCTCCCTTCGCGGCCCCATTTCGTGGTTGTTTTTGCAACGCGGTCCACAAGCTGCTTGACACTGGTCTCGCGCTCCGGGGTTCCAATCAACCCGTGGAAATATTTTGAGACCACGACATTCGTCGCGGTCATAGACCATGATTTGGGGATTTCGACGTTCTTCTGTTCGAAGATCTTTTCCCCTTTTTCATTGGAAATCACGGCGGTACGCGATTCCCACGTTATCTCGTCGAACGGATGAACGCCCGGCTTTGTGAAATAACGCCGGATAGTAAGTCCACCTGATGCGGGGAGATTCGTTGCGCGAACGGTTCCCTTCTTTTCGGCGACGGCGATGGTTTTGTCTGGCATTTCTTGCTTCCTCTTCTTACGATGATCGATGTGTGTTGAATTGTGTCCGCGCGAAAAAAACAATGTGTTTCCCCTTTCCATGCCGCGACATCAAACGACAACTCTGTGCCTG
>CAYLMV010000082.1:0-16905 GCA_964384415.1 uncultured Chitinophagaceae bacterium
CATTACGACTGAGTTCTCGCGGGAAATGATTTCGCTGAAGGTCGAACGAAGCAGGCGCAGGCCGCGCAGCATTAAGGCAAGGTAGATATCTTCTTTGCTCTCGAAATAGAGATAAAGCGTGCCTTTGCTCAATTCAGCCGCCGTCACAATATCATCGACGGTCGCGATGGTAAGGCCCTTTTCAACAAATACTCGCTGCGCCGCATCGAGTATTTCTTCTCTTCGGCGTTCCTTCTCCCGTTCCTTACGTTCCTGGATGCCCATTGACTATCTGACTATAAATTAGACTTTTGGTCATTTATTATGACGATATTATACGAAAAAAATTGCAGTTATGTTGCCTTTTTTCGTTAGTTTTTATTCATGATTGATCCCTTTGAATGTGGCTGTCATTCGCCCCCCGAGATGTGCGCTGGAGAGCAATGTGCAAGACTGACACATCAATAACGGCAATAAAAGAGAGTTTGAAAAATGGCTGTTGATATGGTGAATTTCCGACCTTTGAACTTGGCGAAACACGCCCCGGGGGAGGGTGCTAAAATGGTGAAGGAACGGCAGCCGTTGGTACCCGAGTTGGCATGGAAAAATAACGTGGCTAAAGGGTGTGAGGCTGAAGCGGAGGTGATCCTAGCAGCAGGGACGCGAATGAACGTATCGTCCTCCTGGAGCCGTCGGCGGGGGGAACTGTCGAGGACGCATCTCCTGCTGCGAAACAACGCTGGAGAACTTAAAGGTTCATGTCAAAAAGCGGAAAGAAACTTCTAACAGTCGTATTCCTTCGCTGTCATTTCCTTTTCTTTGACAACCGGATCACGAAGAGTTCCTTCGACTTTGTGTAAACCCATGTCACGATGGCGAGCGTCATCAATCCGCCAAACACTGCGGATCGAACGGTACCCATGAGCCTCGCCGCCAGGCCCGACTCGAAGGCGCCAAGCTCGTTCGAGGCAGCAAGAAAAATTCCGTTGACTGCCATGACCCTTCCCCGCATTTCATCGGGCGTCAGTACCTGCAGCAGCGTCCCCCTGATGACTACGCTCACGCTGTCAAATGCGCCGCTCAGGAAGAGAGCGACAACCGAAAGGGTCATCCAGGGAGAGACCGCGAAGACCAGGATACAAATCCCGAATCCAACGATTGCCACCAGCAGATTCCGCCATGGATGTTCCATGGCAGAGTTTCGGGCGAGCATCATCAACGTGAGAACGGCACCCAGCGAGGGCGCGCCCCTCAGAATGCCGAGCCCCTCCGGCCCCACACGTAGGATATCCTGCGCGTAGATCGGAAGAATAGCCACGACTCCGCCGAAGAGTACGGAAAAGAGATCGAGCGAAATCGAAAAGAGGATGATCTTCGTCGTAAACACAAAGCCAATTCCTTCCCGTATGCTCGAAAGGACATTCGCCGCGATCTTCTTCTCCACCACAGGCTTGTCGCCTATTCGTGAGTAGAGATAGAACGCGACGACAACCAGCGCAACAACAACGAGGAGCGTGTTCGAAAAACCAATCCATGCATACAAAAATCCGGATATGACGGGGCCCACCACCGCTCCGATTTGCCATGCCGAGCTGCTCCATGTCGCCGCGTTTTCGTAGTTTTCAAACGGCACGAGAAAACCCCTCAGCGAGGTCGCCGTCGGAGACTGGAACGCTCTGCACAACCCGATGAGAAAGATAGCGCCGTACACCGTCAGGAGAAAGAGCGATGGAGCGAGCGTCGCCTGTTCCCTCGATATAAACTGAAGCACGGCAGAACATGCCGCCATGCATCCGACGCTTCTCATGAGTATCTTGCGCTTGCTGTATCGATCCGCGATATGACCGCCGAATAACGAGAACGAAATAAAAGGGACCGCCTCGACGAGTCCGATCAGTCCGAGTGCGAGAGGGTCGTGGGTCACGCGATAGAGCTCATACCCTATCGCCACTTCCTGCATCATCAATGCGATCGTTAGCAAGAAAGAGGAAATGACCAGATCTCGGAATTCGGGAAAGCGGAGTGCCGCGTACGGATCGTGGCGGGGTGGCGTCGGCTGGGTCAGGATATTACGGTCGGAAGTTGTTGGTTTTGAGACTTACGTTATACGTTTTACGTCTGACGTTATACGTTTTGCGTTTGACGTCTTACGTTCTACAATTTACGGTTTGTTCGATTCGCAAATACCCGCAAAGAGAATACGTCTTCCGTGTTTGGTGAACCGATTACTGTTCACTGTTTACTGTTTACTGTTCACTGTTCACTGTCTTTTCCCGCCTCGGTCCAGTACTACCCTGATCCGTTTGATCACCTCGTCCGGATCGTACGGCTTCTGAATAAAATCGCGGGCGCCCCCCTTGAGAATCTCAGCCTTTAATCCCGGATCGAGATAGCCGCTTGCGAATATGACATTCACTTGCGGGGAGAGTTCTTTCATGATCTTAAACGCGTCCCATCCGCCGATCTTCGGAAGTCCCATATCGCAAAGAACGAGCGCGATGCGATCTTTCTGCTGCGTGAAGAGGTTAAGCGCCTCGACACCATCCGCCGCAGTAAGCACGGTGTACCCCTTTTCTTCGAGCGAGCTTTTCACCAACTCACGGAGGATTTCTTCATCTTCCACGAGGAGGATAGTCTCCGTTCCTCCTTTCGAGACCTCAGCCTTCCTGGATTCTACCTTCGCAGCTTGTTTAAAGCCAGGGGGAATCGGGAAATAGAGGTGAAATGCTGTTCCGTGACCCGGAGAGCTTTCCACGTCGATGAATCCGTGGTGACTATTGATGATGCCGAATACGACTGAGAGGCCGAGGCCTGTTCCGTGTCCAAGTTCCTTCGTAGTGAAGAAAGGTTCAAAGATCCGCGCTCGGGTGGCATCATCCATCCCCGACCCGGTGTCGACAACATCAACGCAGGCATATGACCGGCTTTCTATCCCCGGAAATTTCTTGACGAGCGACTCGCCTTGAGCAACACGGGTCGCGATCGTCAACGTTCCACCGTCGGGCATCGCATCCCGCGCGTTGACGCAGAGGTTGAGGAGCGACTGCTGCACCTGACCCGCGTCCGCGACAATGGATGGGAGACTGCGATCGAGGTTGAGGGAGAACGAAACCGTCTTCGGGAAGGTCTCGGCCAACATTTTTGTCAACTCGGCGATGGTATCGTTGACATTCACCGACTCGAGAAGGACGTCGGTCTTGCGCGCGAACGTCAAAATCTGCCGGACGAGCTCTGCTCCGCGCTGCGACGCTTTGCGAAGCGCATCCAGGCTCGTAGAGAGTTTTTCCGGATCGAGATTTCCACGTCCGAGACGGGAAACGTAGCCGAGGATAATCCCCAGAATATTGTTGAAGTCGTGCGCAATGCCCCCCGCCAGCGTTCCAATGCTTTCCATCTTTTGCGCCTGGCGAAGCCCCTCCTCCAGCCTTTTCCGATCGGTAATATCGGTCGAGAAACCGCACACGGCATAGGGGATGCCGTTGGCCCCGAACAGCGGGAATTTATTCGAGATGTAGGTGTGAAGGCCGTCTTCGTGCGGCACTGCTTCTTCCCATTCCACGGCTCCCCCTGCCGCCAGAGCTTTTTGGTCATTATCCCTGAAACTGTCCGCGATCTCTTTCGAAAATAATTCGTGGTCCGTCTTGCCGGTCGCGTCTTCACGTTTCACATGGTACAGCGTTTCAAAACGACGGTTGATCAACAGGTACTTTCCCTGCAGATCTTTCACGTAGATGATTGCCGCCGAAGTATCGAGGATCGTTTGAAGCCTTTTTTCGGTCTCTCCGAGACGCGAAAGGATCTCTTCCAGCGTTGTATTGCGCTCCGCAAGCTGACTGACTTTTTCCTTCAACGCAACGCTCATTTCCTCGAACTTCTGGGCCAGGTAGTTCAGCTCTCCCCCGGACCGGATTGTGATGCGGTAGTCGTAATTTCCCTTGCTGATTTCCGATATACCCCGCACGAGCGAGGCGATCGGTCTCGTGATTCCGTTCGAGATCACGAATCCGATAACGGCGGTCACGACGAGCACGATGATCGAGAGGGCCAGGAAAGCGTTCATGACCGGGACGAGAGATGCATGGACTTCGCGCTCGACCGGCTTAACAAGGACATAGCAGATTGGGGCCGAAACTCCATGGTTCAGCCGGCACAGCGCTGCGACGTACTTCTCGCCGGCTGCATCCATCGTGAAGACCTCTGGCCTTGCCGCCGGATCATGCGGGAGGTAACTCTCTCCGGACCGGCGAAGCCACTTTTCCAGCTCATTCCTTTCGGAGCTGTTGATCGTCGAGCCAAGCACTGTCATCTCCGAAGCCAGAAGCACGTCGCTGTTCGTCATCGATTTCACGAACGCCACGTCTTCATCCTTCAGCCGAAACCCAATCGTCAACGTTCCAACGACATCATTCCCGACCGAGACGGGCGCCGATGCGCCGCGATAAATGCTCCCGTTCAGTTCCCAGACATCCGCAAACGACTCGCGAGCCAACGCGCGGTGAATCGACTCAAGCCCCGAGAAGTCGCTCGACGATTCGTTCCCGGCGATGAGCTGGGCGAGAGGATTCCCCTTCGCATTGGTCAGAACGAACAGGTCGCAGGAGAGGCTAAGGTTCAGTTCGCGGGAAAGCTGGAGGGCTGTGTTTCTGTCCCCCAGCTCGGCCACCGCTTTAAGCCGCGGAGACTCTGCATAAATCTGACATGATTTCACATCCTGTTCAGCACGAAGCGAAGAAATTTCGCGAACGGTGGAGATGTTTCCTCTTATATCATCCTTGAATCGTGCCTCAACCTGAACGCGCATCCAATAGTTGATGATTACGAAGGTGATGAGGAGGAGTCCGAGCACGACTCCCCAGATAGCGAGCAATATTTTGTTTCGAAATTTCATACGAATATTTCTGCGTTAATTCCCACTGATGAACGGCCGAGGCAACAACAAGGAGTTACACTAGAAGCTAAGAACAGACTGGAGGAATAAAACATTATCGACGGGGTCCTTCGGCAAATCGTAGGTGCGATTGATTTCGTAGCCGGCTTTGAAGAGCAATGCTTGATCGATCTTGTACGTTACGGCCCCTTCCAGGCGAAACACGTCGTGATCCCACTTTCCGGTGTACAGCACGGGCCGGAAAAAAGCATTGAGTTCCTTGACACCATGTATCGTATTAAACATCAACCCGCCTCCCCGGAACGCTGCTGCAAGTCTCGGGGTAAACGCGTAGCGCACCATCGCAGAGTAACCGAACGCTTTTAGATCCATCCCGTTGAGATACTGCCACGTGTTGCCGACAACCTCGCCGCTGAATGCGAAATGACCGAGACTGTACTCAAGATCGCCGCCGATGATGCGCTGCAGGTAGTCGTCCGGACTGATGCCGAAGAAGGCAGAAGTGTCGGGCGATGGAGAGTCTGGATCATTGATTGTCTCGCTTTGATCGTTCATGTACGGTCCCGCCGCGTAAGAAGCGCCGATAGTCAATCCGGTCATGGGGGTGAGTGCCAACCGCACAACTTTCCCGAGTTCGTGATGCGAGTTCAATCCATCGGGAGAGTACGTTCCCGTTGTGCTGATCATGCCGTTCGTGAGCGCAACGCTGTAGGTCAGTATGCCGACGCTCCCGTATACCTTCACTCCCAGGTCATAAAGGCCCTGATCGATCAATCGAACACCGTCACCGACAATTTGATATTCCGGATTGAGGGTCCAGATTTTATAGTCCGACCTGCACAAAGAAGTAACGTGTTCGTTCATGAGAGGCAGATCGAAAAACGGATTCTCTTTGGGGAAACGGTCTTCCGACAGGTTGCCAAACGGAACGTCGATCTCTCCCGCCTGGAGTGAAATTCCGCTCTCCGCAATATCCGCTACGCGGAGCGCCATGAGATCGATGTGCGGAACTTGATCCTGACCCATCCGAAAGTTGCTGAGGAACGTGATGTCATCGGTAACGAGTGCGTCAGAAAAGAGATCCAGCCGCCACGCAAAAGATCCCCGGCCCGCGTCAAAGCTGTACTGAGATTCGCCGTCGTTTGCCTTGACAAAGGCGGTCGCTGCCTCTCCGCTGATGTGGAGTTGTGCCAGCAGCGCCGGCGCTCTGGCAAGGAAGAACAACAGGCAGACACTTGCTCGCTTCATGAGTAGGAGGAACTAGTATGAAAAATTTGCTGTCGTTTGCTCGCCCGCAGAGACGGTCACCGATCGCGATTCAACCTTCTTGCGGCCGAACCAGAAATTCAGCTTGTAGCTGCCGGCCGGAATATTCTTCAGACTATACGTCCCGTCTTCATTCGGCACGGTAAAGAAGGGATTCTCCAGCACAAGGATGGTCGCGAACATGTATGAATGTATTTCGCAGTAGACACTCACGATGCCGGGCCGGTCGAAGGTGACTGATTTCTTCTGCCCCTTTGGATAACGTCCAAGATCGAATTCTTTTGGCTGCGAAAGAGAAAAAACGTTGTGAAATAAAGGGTCCGAATTCGGAAAATCGACCGTCGTCCCGGCAAGAATCGGCAGCACGAGAGGCCGGAAGACCATATCCCTCTGGTCGAGCACCGGATGCGTTTCCGGCGGGACGTATTTTCCGGGAACCGATTCAAGATACACCACCGCCTTTTCAGAAAGAGCATAGGGAGGGAGCGACTTCTCGGAATTCGCGCCGCTCGATTCGTAGCGATTAAGTGATCGTCCGCGGCTGATTTCAGCGCTGATGTCATCCGCCTGGGAAACGAGAATCGTCCCGTGGATCGCGCCCGTAGTTACCGGCTGCTGTGCAACGAGCGTTGAAGAAACGCAAGACAATGCAAAGACGAAAGGCAAAAAGAGCCGAACGCTAAGTTCTAATGAGGCACGCATTGGCAAATGGATTTGGATGGGATTTATTGGCAAAATATAGCGCGCACCGGGGACAGATGCAAACGGCTATACATAGAACGCTCCTCCCCCTCCGGTAGTGCCCAAATCTGCGAAGATATTCCACTCATCGGGTGTTTTCTTTGTTCGCCCGCCTATCATTATAGAGGTGCCAGTTAAGCGGCAACAGGAATAGGTGTAAACGGAGCAGCTAAGGTGAATTGCTGAGCAGATGCGAGTCGGGAAACGGAAGCGAATGATCCTTATCGATCATTCGCTCCCGATCATAACATGAATGCGCGATGCAACCCGGCTTACCTGGTCACATCCCAGTTCTCAAGAGCTTTATCCATTGCCTTCAAGGCATCATCGGTCTTTTGCTCCAGGAACGCGGATTGTTGCTGCGCGGCGACATTGCTCTTGACCTGTTTCACGATATCGGTTTTCGTGATGATTGCCAGAGCGTACATGATCCTGTTCTCCTTATCCTGCCAGACTTCCTGAATTTGGCAGCCGCTGAGAGAGGCCTGGCTGACGGAACGAGAAACCGAGCGCGTGAATTCGACCGACGTTGACGACGCGGCGTTGATCATGTCTTGGTGTTCTTGCATGAAGCGGTCCATCATGTTCTTCACCCGCGTGTCGATGACTTTAGCGATCTCTTGACGAGCATTGTCCTCTGCTTTTTCCCGCGCAAGAACTACGTTCGCCCCTATGTTCGCCACCCCCACTCCGTAGATCGCGCTCGAATCTCTCGGAGGCTTCGTAACCCATTCCGGCGCCTGCGGCGCAGGAGGAGCTGCCGATTGCTGCGATGATCCGCATCCGATAAAGAGAAGGCCAATCATAAAGAGCAATGATGCGGAGCCGATGATCTGTTTCATATATCCTCCCTGAATAATAAAACAGCCGTGAATGTAGGAGGAATAAGATCGATCTGCGTTGATGTTCAGGATTCCCCCTTGACGAATCGTCTTTAGTTTCTTGCTTTTTCCAGCAAAGTCGCCAATTCTTCCGCGTCCACCGCGACACCCTGCGCCGATTTTTCGATCGCCGCCTCTCTGCTCTTTGCGACGCTTTTAGAACTCGTCAGCACCGTACCGATCGTCTTCGCCGATCCGTTGTCGATGAGGCTGATTGAAATATCGGATGAAACACTGAAGAGATTTCCCCCCATTCCTTCGATGATCGAAGGGGGCCTGCTCTGGAATTCCACTTTCAAGACAAAGCGGGACATGTCGACGACATGGTAGCCGATCTTTGTCACCGCGTTTTCGACCGCTTCATGGAGAGCTCTAGTGATGGATGGCGACATCGAATTGATCTTTAACCCGAATGCCACATCAGCATTCAGTACTTCACATGAAAATGTCTTCGAAGAAGAATTCAAGTTGGGACTAAATTCTCTGTTGAGCGATTGGAGGGAGAGTCTCGCGCGAATGAACGAACCGACATTCCCCCGCGCTCTTATCGCAATGCTTGCGTTGCCAGCCGCATCTGTCAGGGCTTCACCCAGAGCCTCGCCCGTCGAACCAAGGAACGAAATGGTAGCTCCGGCAACCGGCACCACCGTTTCGCCCTGCGCGATCCCGAGCTGAACTCTGAACGGTTCGGGAAATTGCTCGCCGACCTTTCCCTTCTGTTGATCTCCCCCCTTTTTGTCAATGCGGACTCTCGAAAGAACATCGCGGATGAAAGACGTCAATGTCGAAGGTCCAAGAGACAGTTCTCCATGAAACGGCGCGCCGGCAATCGCGTCGTGGAGCGCCATTTTCGGAAGCAGGTCGGAGACCGATGTTCTCGCTTGAAGCAGATTCTGCATCGCTTCATTCAGTTTTCCGTGACGGAGAAACTCATCGGCGCTGTTCCGGAGCTCTGCGGCCTGTTCCCACCCCCGGGTTAATTCCGATTCAATCGATCCGGCAAATTTTTCTTTGTTGAGCGCGGCAAGAGCGTACGTTGTGTTCGTGGATGGATCGACGGCCGTCGCGACAATTTCTGCTCCGGTCAATTGTTCGTCAACGACGGAAGTCGACCTGATCTTGAAATCTGCGTACGTCTCCTGATTCTGGTTCAGCTCGTAGGTCTGCTGGACGTTCCTGACTTCCGTTTGCACTTTCACCCTCACCTGGGATGCAATATCCGATTGGGCCAGCCGTTTTGCGCTCTCTTCCCCATTGTCTCCGGTTCCATACCCTACACCGAGGATGAATTCTCCAGCAGGATAATCCTTGTGCGTGTGCGTCACCGCCCATTTGGGGATTTGCGCCCGGAGAGTGAAATTCTCAAGGAGGAGGATTGCAATCAAAATGCCCAATGGTGCCTTGAATTTCATCAATTCCCGGTGGTAAACGAAAATGAGTACGGGTTCTTCACAGGAGTTCCATTTTTTGCGCGCAAACCAGTCGAGATTGTCACGGTGTATGTACTGTTTGCCGTCAACAAGGCCGTTGGGTTAAACGCAAAATACGATCCGTTGTATGTGAAGCTTCCGCTCACAGACGGGCTGACAGAAAACGAAGGAGCGATGGTTGTCGAATCAATCAGGAAATTGCAGTATGCCGAGATGGCGGAATTCAGCTGCACATTGTTCCCCGTCGGCGTTGCGGAGCTAACGGCATACGGCTGCGTCGTGAATGAGAATGAGTTTGACGAAGGAAGCTGATCCCCATTTTGGTCTTTCAAGCCAGTTGAGAGAGTAACCGTATACCTCGTTTCCGATCCAAGATAGGCGTCTGCTTGCGGAGACCAGGAGAAACCCCATGTGTCCAGAACGAAACTACCGACCCCGGGATCAGATGGAGAAATAGAGAACGCCGCCCTGACGCTTCCTGAGTCAATGGGAGCATTGAAGCGAACCAAGAGATACGGATAGAGGGGCGATATTGCCGTATCACCATTCATCGGATCCGTGTTCGTCACTCGAAGGTACGGCTCGGGTGTAAAGCCGAAGCTCACCGGAGTGCCAAGCGAGTCGCCGTAAACATCTGATGCTGAACTCCCAATGGTGATGGTGTAGAGCTGCCCTACCTTGAAATAGGGATAGTATATCTGGGTAGCCGGCGGGAACAGCCGATCGAGCTTGGCGTCAGTCCAAGCGTAAATCCAAATGGGAATCGGAGTGAGAGGAAAATCGAAGGTGGTCCCTTCCACAGGCGCTGCCCTGGTCGTATCGATGAAGACTGTTTGGTTGGATGGCGAGATCGATACGGCGCGGATGACAGACCGGGTCACCATCAGCGTGCTGAAGCGGATGATGACCACATTACCCGGGGACATAATGTTGGGACCGATGGAGCCTGGCCATGGGTCCGTCCACACCACCGATGGTGCATACGAAGTTCCCCCTGTCGTATCGACCGAGCTGCTCGGGTTGGAGCCGCATCCGGCAAACAATGCCATGGCGGCAAAAAGAATCGCGTTTGTCTTCATGGGTCCTCGCCAATTACTTATTCATCACCACGACCATTTATCGACATAGAAAGAACGGGATACAGGACAGCGCTATTCTACTGCGAGGATCAGGAGTTTTCGGTTTGCACTTACCCTCCGCAGTTTACCTTCGGCGAAATTCTGAGCAAACTCTTTCTTGAGAGCAAGGAAGAAGACCGAAGAATTCTGGTAATCCTGGTTTGTTACCCAGACAAGATAGTCCATCGTCTTGTCGCTCACGACGTTCTCCTTCACGCGGTTGCAGAGTTTCTTCAAGCTCAACAGCGCTGCGGGCGAAAGCTCGTCTTTCGCGTCTGCGTCAAATTTCCCCGCGATATTGAAAACAACTTTGTACTGGACGCCGTTCTTCATGTCGTCTGCCCAGTAATTGTTGATGCGGCTCATGACATTGTTGAGGGCGTTAGTGATGGCAGCTTCGACCAGCGCCTCGGAAGGCGCGGCTGATTCATCGCTGTATCCGGTCTCGGTTCCCAGAAGGCGTGCGGTGGTCGTTTCGTACGCCCGGACGGACACGGATGCTTTGTGCACGTCCGAGGATCCCACTCTCCTTGTCTGCAGATCTATCGTATAAGTGATATAGACATCGCTGCCGACGGAAAGGGCAATGGCGTACGACATATCTTCGTCGGCCCCTTTCAGCGTCATCTGAGCCTTCTGCTGCTGGTAAATTTGCTCCGCCTGCTCAGGAGCAATAACGCTGTATTTCTTCGCCGTCAGATACGATTCAATTGTCGCCGCTCCTTGTTTGAGAATCGGGTCTCGCTGAAGCATGTCGAGCGGACTCTCCCCCGGCTTCACGGCGGGAAGCGCCATGAGCGTCGGCAGGCCGATCTCTTCGGCGACTTCCTGGCTCGAGGCGATAATTCCATGCTGGATGAGCGCATCTTTCACCGCTTTGACATTAACGCGGAATTGTTTCTCGACTTTCAGCTTGTCACCCCCCGCCATCTTGACGCGGCTGTCCAGAGAACTTGCCTCCCATGAAATGTACTTCGTGATGTTATCATTCGCGAAGAAATCATTTTGGTAGGATTGGAATTTAGCTTTGTCCTCTTCCGTTTTGAGAACGCCGTCCAAACCCGCGCCGCCGAACAGAACAAAGTAGACCGCCGATTTGCGTGCATCCATTTCGGCCAATTTGAGCGATTCTTCTTCCTTAAAGCCGAAGAGTCCGCTTGCCCCGCCGATTCCCTTCGCCCTTATCAGCACTTCCGATGAGCCGTTGGCTTCGATGAACGTCGCTTCTCGCGACTCCGGCAAATTTCCCTGAGCCCAAAGGCCGGTCATAGCTAAAAGCAGTAATGCCGAGATGAAAAATGAATAAGTGGTGATCTTCCTGGTCATAAGTTGTCTCCGTGGATTTGAAAAGATGAATGACCCAAGTTCTACTTGAGTGATGGAAGCGAATAATTCACCCAGAAGTAGACTCCAAGGCCGGAGTATTTTACATCCGGTCCGGTTGCACTGCTGTTCTTCGTATCCTTGTTATTGCTGTCAGTGACGTCGGCGCTCCACGAGTTGCTCGTGCCAAAAATATTGTACTCCGCCCCTGCACCGATGGAAAAAACGGGGGTGACATATACTTCAAGCGCCGCTTTCCCGTCCAAGCCGATGTTCCCGTTCGTCAATCGATACGTGCTGCCGTCACTCCCGGCGACCGAAAAGCGCGTGAGCGAGTACTTGACGTCCGCCTGCAGCATCAGTCCAAATCTTCTGAAATAGAATTTTTTCAGAATGCCAAGATCGACGTACCCTGTGAGAGACGGGCCGATATCGGAGCTATCAAGAGCGTTGCCGTTCATATAATATATTTTGCCATCGACTGAGGTGATCCCGATCGCACCGCCGAGGCTCGCCCAGAGTTCGGGGATTCGTGTCGCGTTTGCCAAATCTGCTTGAAAGGAGAGGGCCGCTCCGTAGGCCGTTTTGCTTTCCGAGTTTATTCTCGCCGAAAAATTGTTGGCGGAAAGGCCAAAGCCGTCGGAACCCGCAGTATTGTCGAACGTCGATATCCCGACGGGGAAGATGGCAAATGCGGCAACGCCGTTGATTCCGAGCATGGGGAGTTCTGTCAGCGAAAGGCCTTCGGAATAATTTGACCCGGTGATCGTCTGTGCGTACGATTCGGCAGTCTCATCGTTCCTGTTGTCCCCGATTTGCCTGATTTTCACGAACCCTCGCTTGGCCTTGATGACGTCACCGCTCGCAGTTTCCTGGAGTTCCTCGACCCAATACGTGTCGTCAAGTCCGACACCTTCTCTATTCCCGAGGTTTAACGTTACTCCGAAAAGCGTCGTCCCCGTCACTTCGCCCGTTAAGGCAAACGCATCCATTTTCTTTGTCTCAACCTGAATATTGAATGCACTCACATCGACGGCGCTCTTAAACGCCTCAAGGTCTTTAGAGCCATCATCAAAGATTCTTCTCCCCTCAAAGGTTTCGTCCTCGTGAACAGCGCTCCGCTCGATCGGCTCGTCTCTCCATCCCTGTGCTGCTCCGGCGAACACCACGCTCCCATTGTTGTTCCGGTCGACGTTCAGCTTATACCACAACAGTCCGAGGCGGAGCTCGTGCGTGTACTCTGTAAGCGGAATTCTTCGAATGACCTTCCCGTTGTCGTTTTTCACCTCACGGAACCCCCTATCGATCCGATGTTCGTACGAGGCGACATACGGAATATAGAAGAATCCAGAGTTGAGAATTGCCTCAAGCTGTGACGCGTTCATTCCTGCAGCTTGCGCCTTGGTGGCGAGGAAGGTATTTCGATCCTCTTCGCTGAGATTCTGCTTGCTCAGGAGTTCCTTGTTCAGATCCAGAAGATGCAGAAGCTGGGGAGCAAGCGTGCTGTCGAGCAGAGGCTTCACTTCTTCAGGCGAAAGACGTGGAAGGCCTGAGACGGCGGCGCCGAAAGCCGCCGTAATGTTGTCGGGCAGCGGCGCGTAGTTGAAGCGTGCGAAATTGATGTTTCGGGATAGAGAACGTTTCACGTAGTCAGTTTCGTCCGTCGTCAGGGCAATATTCGCCGGAATCAGTACTTTATCGACAAACGAGACGACTTTCTTCTTGTACGGTTTTCCTGATTGGGCGTTTGCCGCACAAAACAGCGAGCAGAGAAGAGTGAACAGAATTCCGAATCGAAACATGCGAGAGACGTCTTTCATAGTTTTGCAGTGAGATGACTTGCGGTAAGCAAGCTAAAGAGAAGAGAATATCTTGTGGATGGTGTGAGTCTTAGCTGAATCACAATCTGGATGACCATCATTTGCAACCCCCGTGATTCTTGGAAAAACATCCTAGTGGACGCTGTAGGGCTCCCCCAAAAGGGGTCCCTTCGGGAGAACCTACGACCTTCCCGTCCCGCTTCAGCGGGACGGGACGCTCTGAACCAACTTCTCAATATACCGGCGACTTTTTCTCCCCTTAATCTCTTTCTCCCGTTCCGTCGCGCCAACCTTGTCTGCGAATTCTTCTTTGTAAACAAGAACCCATGGTTTCCCCAGCTTCGTATACGTCGAACGCCCGGCATTATGATCCTGCATCCGTTTCTCGATGTTCGCCGTCATCCCCACATAATATCGATCCGTACGATCACTGTATAAGATATAAACATAATGCATTCGTGGACGCTGTAGGGCTCGAACCTACGACCTTCCCGTCCCGCTTCAGCGGGACGGGACGCTCTGAACCAACTTCTCAATATACCGGCGACTTTTTCTCCCCTTAATCTCTTTCTCCCGTTCCGTCGCGCCAACCTTGTCTGCGAATTCTTCTTTGTAAACAAGAACCCATGGTTTCCCCAGCTTCGTATACGTCGAACGCCCGGCATTATGATCCTGCATCCGTTTCTCGATGTTCGCCGTCATCCCCACATAATATCGATCCGTACGATCACTGTATAAGATATAAACATAATGCATTCGTGGACGCTGTAGGGCTCGAACCTACGACCTATGCCTTGTAAGGGCATCGCTCTGAACCAACTGAGCTAAGCGTCCAATTTCTTTTATTCAAACTACGAGAACCTACGACCTTCCCGTCCCGCTTTTGCGGGACGGGACGCTCTGAACCAACTGAGCTAAGCGTCCAAATTATCTTTAGAGCGGGAGACGGGACTCGAACCCGCGACGTCCAGC
Organism: uncultured Chitinophagaceae bacterium; assembly: GCA_964384415.1. GTDB lineage: Bacteria > Bacteroidota > Ignavibacteria > UBA10030 > UBA8401 > JAGVPT01. Next base: position 14,419 of record CAYLMV010000082.1, read on the forward strand.
TTGGGAAATTCGATACATCCCACAAACTAGATTGATTTCGAGTCTTTCGATCCCTGAAATTTCCCAAAAAAGATGCTACAGCTTACGATGTAGCTTACACTTTTTTCGCGTTCCGATTTGTAGAGGAGCAAGCTTGTTAGTCTTCGCTCGATCTCTCCACGGTAGAAAAAGAAACGAAGAACTATTTTACTTAGTGAACCGTGGTTGAATATTTTAATTTACTTTGATTTGGGAAGAATCGCAAGCCAAGAACAAAACTGCAAGGCATTCGGATAGCTTCGGACGAACGATGCGCCAAAAAGAGCCCACAGGATCGTCACCAATTCAGTACCCGCTCGGTACCGTGCACTCCTTTTCAGACATAATAAGGCAAATTGTTGAATCCGGTGGTGATGGAACTGAAAACAAAAAAATAAGCCCCCTGTGAAAAAAACAGAGGGCTCTTATTATTCCTTCTTCTTTCTACTACCTACCTATTTTTCTTTAATTTCATCCTTCATCTCCATAGATTTTTTGTTTTCTTCATTTTCATTGGCGCTTTCTCCATTTTTGCCTTCCGGTACTGATGCCGGAGCCGGGTTGGTACCGGATCCAGTACCGAGACCATTCTGGGAAGGATCTGACCTGCCCCCCAAAAGATGATCCAATATAGTATCTTGGAAATCATCAAAAAAGGAGGCAGTTCATGAGTCGGAAGCGGTATTCTGCGGAGGAGATCATAAACAAGTTACACGAAGCAGAAGTGTTACAGTCAAAGGGAGAAACAATAGCCGAGGTAGTTCGTCAGCTGGGTGTAAGCGAGATGACGTATTACAAATGGCGGAAAGAGTACGGGGGTTTGAGAGTTGACCAGGCAAAGCGATTAAAGGAGCTGGAAGCAGAGAACAGTCGATTACGGAGGGTTGTTGCAGATCTGACGATTGACAACTCGATCTTGAAGGAAGCCGCACGGGGAAACTGGTAAGCCCGGCGAAGAAGCGCCGGGCAGTGGAAGAGGTTCAAGAAAATATCGGTTACTCAGAGCGTCGTGTGTGCATGGTTCTGGAGCAGCCACGATCGACACAACGACAAGAGCACCGGGTCAGTCAGGAACAAAGACTTCTCACACAGCGCATCACTGAGCTGGCGTGTGAGTATGGACGTTACGGATACCGTAGGATAACGGCATTGCTGCGGAGTGAAGGATGGCATGTCAACCACAAGAGAGTTGAACGAATATGGCGTCAGGAGGGCCTGAAAGTGCCCAAAAAGCAACCCAAGCGTAGAAGACTCTGGTTCAAAGACGGATCGTGCATCAGACTTAGACCAGAGCACAGGGATCACGTTTGGAGTTACGATTTTGTTGCAGACAGAACGAGTAACGGCAAACCGTTGAGGATGCTCAACGTGATCGATGAATACACCAGAGAATGCCTGGCGATCAGGATCGACCGGAAGATCACCTCGAACGATGTTGTAGAAGCATTAGCAGAGTTGTTTGTGACGAGAGGAACTCCTGCTCACATCCGATCGGACAATGGACCGGAGTTTGTTGCAGAGACAGTGCGATCATGGCTGGGAAGGCTCGGAGTGAAGACGCTCTTTATCGAACCGGGAAGTCCATGGGAGAACGGATACATCGAATCATTCAACGGGAAGTTCAGAGACGAGTTGCTTAACGGAGAGATCTTTGATACAATTACGGAGGCCAAGGTGGTAACGGAGAGATGGAGAAACACCTACAACAAAATCAGGCCACACAGTTCACTCAACTACAGACCCCCGGCACCGGAGACATTTTATCCCCTCCAGATAGCCAGTGCCTGAAGGGAAAAACTAAACTACGTACTGGCACATAAACTGGGGGCAGGTCACTTATGCCCCTGCGCAAAAAACTGGGTTAAAAATTTAGAATTCCCACCTCCCCATCTGCATCAATGGATCCTTGCCGATGAATCGTTCTGTGAAGAATCGCGGATGATGACTCGACTTTCCGCAGATCGATTTGCAAACCTGCGGTATAACCCTCGGTAATTCTACAATTCCTCGATATAAAGCGCACTTCATCCCTGTAATAAGGATTAACTACTTATTCATCCTTACGGGCTATTCCTTCTCAATATTGGCATCGGCATACTTTACTATGTTACCGTATCGGGCTCCGCTCCGTTAGAACACACGAACTGCTTTTGGTGTGGCTAACAGCAATTTGAACGCACTTGAGAGACAATATTATATGACAATCACTAAACATGTAGGAAGAATACTAATATTCCTTGCATCCATTTTATTAAGTGTCCTCTCACATTACTTTCTAAATGGTTGGATTAACGTCATCCCCTGGGGGATTGTTACCCTATACATCGGCTATATAAGTGTTGGCCGCCGTAACATAGTGATTAATGGGGCAATTTTCGGTTACTTTCTATTTCTCATCTATATACTAATAGGATATGGAGGCAAGACCGACGCAAAGAGTTTAACCACATTTATTCCTTTCACCTTGGT
>CAYLMV010000083.1:0-1233 GCA_964384415.1 uncultured Chitinophagaceae bacterium
TCAATTTGAACTTTTCATTTTACTTTTGCCCTTTGCATTTTGAATTTTGCCCTTCCTTATGAAGAACCGCCTCGAAATTAAGATCCTTATCCTTATCATCGTCGTGCTGATAGCCGGCTTTGGGTCGTACGTCATTGTTTCGATCAACAGCCAGTCGGGCATGCTCATGGAGCAGAACCGCGAGAAGACAATGCTCTTCGGCCAGACAATCATGGTTGGAATCCGCAACGTCATGCTTTCGGGCAAGGCGAGCTATGCAAGCACATTCGTGAACGACGCACGCGACAGCTTGACGTTCGGCATGCTCAACGTCTATGACCGGGAAGCGAATGAAGTCTTCCAGGAGGAGGGGAAGGGGATCATTAAGAGCAGCGGTGATCCGAACGTTGCCCGGGTGCTGGAAAGCCGGCAGGAGATCGAGACAATGTCTGCTTCGGACGGCGGCGTTTTCACGAGACTTGAGCCCCTCCTCAATGATAAAGAGTGTCAGGCGTGCCACGGAACGACGCACATGATGCGCGGAGTTACCTGGGTCTCGCTGAAACCGGATTTGATGGCTCTCCAAAGCGGCAATTCCGCGGAGTACGCCGCGCACATCCAATCTGAGATCGGAGAGGTTATCTGCAGCACTCTCGCTGCGAGTTTCCGCAACATTATGGTCTCCGGCGAGGGTCCGTTGATGGATACGCTCATCAACCACACTTCGATGCTCCCCTTTATTCAGCGGATCCAGGTGTACGACAGTTTCGGCGACCTTCATTTTGGTGCCGAGAAAAATGTCGAAAAGGCGGACGTCGTGCTTCGGGCGATCACAACAGCGGCACCGTTCAATATATTCGACAAGCGAACCGGAACCCTCACGCGGTTCATTCCACTGCGGAACGAGGAACGCTGCCAGGTTTGCCACAGCGCCAAGAACCCGTGGCGCGGCATCATGGTGGTGACGCTCAAGTTGAATCAACTGGAGCAGAACCCCGACTCGCTGAAAAAGCAGCTCACAATGATGCTGCAGGAATCGGTGGGAGCCGGCTTCCGCAGCATTATGCTTGTCGGAAAAGGAAGTTTCGTGCGTTCGTTTATTGACGATGTTCGAACGATCCCCGCGGTACGCGATCTCCGCGTTTTCGACAGGGAAGGGAACGAGCGTTTTGTAAACTTGCCGGTCGAAGAAACGGGCAAGCAGATGGCGCGAAAAGTGCTCGAAACAAAACGGGTGATCGAAACACAACAGGT
>CAYLMV010000083.1:1333-16790 GCA_964384415.1 uncultured Chitinophagaceae bacterium
TCCCGCGATGAAATCGGCGACCTGGCGACCCGGATCAACGAGATGGTGATCGGGCTCCGCGAGCGGTTTCATCTTCAGAAGTTTGTGTCGCAGCAGACGGTCGATGCGGTGCACCAGGCGGACAGTATGGGAGTAAAACTCGGAGGCGAGCGAAAAGTGGCGACGGTGTTTTTCTCAGATGTCAGGGGCTTCACATCGTTCTCAGAAAAAGTCGAGCCCGAGCGGGTCGTCACGATGCTCAATTCCATCCTCAGCCGCCAGACCGCCCTCGTCAAGAAGTACGGAGGCGATATTGATAAATTTGTGGGCGATGAGCTTGTCGCCGTGTTTCTTGGTGATGAGATGGTTCAGCGGGCGGTCCGCTGCGCGGTGGAGATCCAACAAACCATGAACGATGTTGCCTCCACGGCGGGGGAAGATGTCGGCATCGGGATCGGGATCAACACCGGCGAGATGGTAATGGGGGCGATGGGAAGCGAAGACCGGATGGATTTCACGGTCATCGGGGATTCGGTAAATCTCGGCGCCCGCCTCTGCAGCGCGGCTAAGCGGGGACAGATTCTGATCTCGGAAAGTTCTGCTTCGTATCTGAGGGGATTCGACCCGGTCGAACTCACCAGGCTCGACCCGATACGCGTGAAAGGAAAAGAACGCCCCGTGGAAATTTTTGATGTCCGCCCCTCTGCCAAATCCGGCATCGACCTTTCCGCACAATGAAAAATTTCTTCTTCAGAATTTTTATCTTGACCCTCATCCATCTTCCCTTTTGCATCATCCCTCTCCTCGCTCAGGTCGACATTGTCGCGCCAAAACTGGAAGTCCGTGCCGTCTGGCTGACAACCGCCGGCGGCGCCGATTGGCCAAAGACGTACAATATGGACGAACAGAAGAGATCGCTGGTGGAGATCTTTGAAACCCTCCAAAAAAAACATTTCAATACCGTTTTCTTCCAGGTCCGGCCGCGGGGAAACACATTCTACAAATCGCGTTATGAGCCGTGGGCGGCCGAACTGACCGGGTCGCTGGGAGAAGACCCGGGATGGGACCCCCTCGATTTCGCCATCGAGGAGGCGCATAAGCGCGGGATGGAACTGCACGCGTGGTTCAACGTGGCGAAAGTGTATAACAGCGGACAGCCGCCCCTGAGCTCGCCCAGGCATGTTTTGCGGAGTCACCCCGAATGGGCACAGGTCTATGAAGGGGATTGGTGGGTCGACATGGGGCGTCCCGAAGTTCGTACATACACCGAGGTCCTCATCATGGAACTTGTCCGCCTGTACGATCTCGACGGCATTCATCTTGATTACGTCCGGTATCCCGGAGAAAAATTCGACGACTGGAGTTCGTTTCGGCTTTATAGCGATGGAGCTGAACGTGATGAATGGCGGCGCAACAATATCACGACGTTTGTACGGGATATATACCAACAAATCATGGCGGAGAAACCGATGATGAAAGTTGGCTCGGCGCCGCTGGGTGTATACAAGCCAATTCCCGGCGCACAATCCGGATTCTCGGCTTATGCGGTTTTGTTTCAGGATGCAAGGTTGTGGCTACGTGAAAAAATCCAGGATTACGTTGCACCTCAGATCTATTGGGATTTTGGCGAGCAGACGAATCCGAACGACCCGGATTTCCGTGCGCTTTGTATCGATTGGGCAAAAAATAATTTTGGCCGGCACATTTACGCAGGCCTTGGGGTATACCGCGAAAACATCCGAAAGGAAATTACGGAGCAGATTTATCTTACGCGAACTGTCTCCTGCCAGGGACAATCGTTTTTCCGATACGAAAACATTCTCGAATTGCCCGGCATCGTCTTGGCATACAAGTACCCGGCATTGATTCCTCCGATGCCCTGGAAGGATTCCATTCCGCCGCTGCCTCCGACAGAGATCGCGAGTATCCGCACTTCAGATCGTACCACACTCGTCCGCTGGAAAGAGCCGCCCCCCGCCGCTGACGGCGACGGCGCTTCCCAGTATGTGGTCTATCGATCCACCAACCCGGAGGTCGATATCGACAATTCGCGTAATATTCTCGCCGTGGTTCCGGCCTCTTCAACGACGTATCTCGACGACACCCCAAACAACAATATCCGGTATTACTACACCGTGACGGCGCTGGACAAGGGGCACAACGAAAGCTCCGATGCCGGCGGCTTGAATGTCTCCGCTCACGGCCGCACCGCTCTGCCCGGACACAACTCGCTGGCGCAGAATTATCCGAACCCGTTTACAGACAGAACCTACATTTCGTACGAAGTGAGCCAGCGATGTGCCGTCGAGCTAAGCGTGAGGGATACATTGGCCGACAAGGATGTGTTGATAGTCAGCGAAGTGCAGGATCCGGGGACGTATATTGTTGCGGTCGACGCCAACCTATTGTCTAAAGGAAAACACCTGTACCGTTTGCGGGCGGGTGCGTTTGTTGCCACGAGATATCTCGAACGGGTCGATTAGCACAAAACTTCCGTCATACACCATATCCTTCTCCCGCCGTTTCTTTGCGGGAGAAGGATAATAGTGCACGATCGCTCGTTTGATATACTATTTCAACGGGAATGCAGAGGCCTCTTTGCCGTTGAGTGTGATGATGTACGCGTTATCGGGAGATGCATGGAGCCCGGTCCCCTTGTCCAGCTTTACCTGCCAATCCACAACTCCGCTCGTCAGGTCAATTCGGGTCAGCTTCGAGTCTACGCAATAGACAAGCTTGTTGTCCACAAGCTGCGGAAAGTAGCGCACCTTTTTCCAATCGAAGCTCCATTCATGTTTCCAGATCGCCTTTCCGCTTGCCGGATCGATGGCCGCAATCCCTTCGGGGCCATATACAACCATTCTTCCGCCTGAATACTCAAGCCTGAGCGGCTGTGTCATCTTTTGCCCGCGCTTGTTGTAGGCGAAGGCTTTTTCAAACTCGATGGAACCGACATCGTTCTTCTTAAGACTGAATTCCCAGTCGACTTTTCCGCCGTTGTTGCCGAGCTTCAATGCGTACACTTTCTCTAGATCGGAAAAATACAATTCCTTGCTGTCGGGATTGTAATACGTCTTGAAGTCGAACGGCTTGACGACCTTCGACCGATCCCCGCCGTAACCCGCCATCGCCAGTTTCATCTCGTGGAAGGAGAACGAGGCGTGGCTGTTCGAGAGGCCAAAATCTCCTTCGGCAAGAGCAGGGTCATTTTCGGCTTCCGTGCGCCAGAGGATCTTGCCCGAAAGAGGATCTATGGCAATGAAACAATATGGTTTTATCTTGGAATCTTCGTTGACGTCGAGCTTATCTTCCGTTGCCTGGTTATTGAGGTGAGCGCTGAAGCTTTGGTCGCCGATAAGAAACACGGCGGAATATGTTTTCCGACCGCACTTCGCATAAAGAATGCCGTCGATCGTCGCCATATCAAAAACCTGTGCATCGTCAAGCTCCTTCTCGATGCTCCACAACTTCTTTCCCGCTTCAACGTCGAAGGCGATAAGGCGCTCTTTCCCCGTAAGGTAGACGATATCCTTATCAACGTAGGATGCGCAGGTGAATTTGTCGGATCCGTCGAGAATCGGAAAATAACTCTTGTAGACCACAGACCCCGTCTTCTCGTCGACAGCGCAGAAGCCTTCGCCTCCTTCTTTGCGTGTGTCCGGGTTGAGCATCTCCGCGGAAGTGACAATGGCGACGATGAGCTTTCCATTCTCTTCTGTGACATCGTAATCAAAACCGATGTTCGAATATCCAAAATCAGCGCCGCCGCCGATGGTTGAAAGCCCAAGTGTTGCCATGGCAAGATACGCTTTGCCGATCGACCCGAGCAGCCCTCCGCCGTCGTGCGAGACGACTTCTTTGCCGAGTGCGACCGGAGTTTTGTACTCGACCGCACCGGTAAGAAGGTTCATTTTCATCAGGTAAAGCAGTGTGCCGCTTTCGTCGCCGCTTTTGCGCGGCCGGTTGTACGTCAGGAGGGCGTGCTCGCCATCCTGCGAAATGTATCTGTGCGCGAACCCTTCAAGGTCCGGGTCGCCGTCTTTTGTCTGCCAAGCAATGGTTCCGTTCACGATATCGACGGCCATCATTTTATCCTTCAGGCTTACGAGAAGAATGTCCTTGCCGTCGACAACGTACGATTGCATCGTGCGAATATCGTTGTAGGGGACATTCACTTCCACAACCGAGCCGTTCTCCATGTTGAAGTGAACGATCTTGTCTTTCGTGAAGACCGCGCATCCCTGCGTTGTCGGCATCAGAACCTGGTGTGATGCGTCGATGTCGAGTTTGCGGCGCACAATCTCCTTGTTGTTGACCGCGTCGAAGACCACGACGTCTTCGTCAAGCACAAAAAGAATCGCCTTGTCGTCGGGCATCTGGTAATACCAGCCAAGGTCCTTCTTCACAAGATCGTAGTTTGGCTCATATTTCTCGCCGGAGAAAAGCTGCGCGCCTGTGGCGATATCGAACAGACCGATTTTGTCTCCCTTGAGAAGCACAAGGTCCTTTCCCTGTTTCGGAAAATCAAAAAGAATCGGCGCTCCTTTTTCCTTTGCTTTCGTGTTGATGGTGACATTGAGAAGTATTTTTCCATCCGTCGTGTTGAAAAGAACCCTCTGATCCTGGTAGCGGACCATCAGCGCATCGTTGGCGATCTTTTCCCTGTCACGGTAATCGTCCTGGTCCACGTCCGGAACCGGCGTCTCCCACAAACGGGTGCCGGTCAATGCATCATAGCATTGCACAGTTTTCGACGTGCTCACGAAGAACTTGCTCCCCTGGACAACATAGCGTATCCCCTTTTTGTTGAAGTCCTTCAGCTCGGCGTTCCAGATCTTTTTCCCAGATGCAATGTCGTAGAGCCATACATATTCGTTGCTGGCAAAGAGGACGTTTTTATTGTCGTCAAGGTATCGGATCGCCTTGATCTCCTCCCCGAGATTGGCTTTCCACGCCGGACCATTGATGTCGCCTGCGTTCACCCGCACGTAGAAAATGAGCGCGATGAAACAAAGCGCATGCGTTAGGCCGATGAGCGACGGTTCTTTTTTGTGCATAGGAGATGCCTCCCTATAAGTGTGTTGTTTGAATAAGGTGATTGTAGGCATACGATCGCGCAGAGCGGCCTCCCAGAGAGACGCGCCGCGGGCGTAGTGACGGATTCAACGGAATCGATTCACCGTGCCGTGTATTGTTTCAAAAGACGAATGAGTTGTTCGGCAATCTGACGATACTCGTCCAAGAAGTCTCTGGAGAGCATTCGTCCGGTAAGATAATTCGGAAAGGGAAACTCAACAATCACATAAAAGTAGTAATCTTTGAGCAGTGAACAGTTATCGGTAAACAGTTAGCAGAAATCGTGATTAAAACGGGGCCGTTCGCCTTCACTGATTACTGTTTACTGATAACTGTTCACTGATACGGCTACTTCTTCAAGTACTTCAACACTGCTTCGGTGCGGGAGCGGACGTGCAGTTTTTCGTAGATATTGCGGAGATGGGTGCGGACGGTTTCCACGCTGATGAAGAGCGCCTCCGCGATTTCTTTGTAGCGGTATCCTTTTGCGAGGTGGGAAAGGATTTCCTGTTCGCGCTGAGTGAGCCCGACCATCTCCTTTGAGGAATTTCCCCCGGATTGAAAGGTCTCAACGACTTTCCGCGCGATCTGGTTCGACATTGGAGATCCGCCATGGTAGATCTCTTCGATTGCTTCAAGAAGTTTCGCCGGCGGGGTCTTTTTCAGGAGGTAGCCGCTTGCCCCTGCAACGAGGGACTGGAAGATTTTTTCATCGTCTTCGAACGAGGTCAGCATCATGATTTGAAGCGACGGCTGCAGGTTCTTAAGTCTCACGACACATTCGATGCCCGACATGTGGGGCATATTGATATCCATCAACACAACCTGAACGTCAAGTTCCGGAATTCGGTCCACTGCTTCCTGAGCGCTGCCGTACGCGCCGACACATCGGTAGTTCTGCGTGCCGTTAATCAGAAGCACGATGCCGTCCCGAACTTCCCTGTCGTCATCGACAATAGCAACGTTGATCATTGACGAACGTACTCCTTTTACCCCGCCGATTCAATCACACAAAAGTAGTATTTACGGGGTTCCCCGATGCGCATCCGGAGTTTCCCGCGGAAGGTCGACCTGGAACGACACACTCGTGCCCGAGCCCGGTGCCGAGAGAATGGCAATCCTTCCCCCGATATCTTCAATCCGTTTCCGCATATTCGCCAGCCCATTGCCGAGCTCTCCAGTTCCGGCGGAAGAAAATCCGTTTCCGTTATCCTTCACGGAAACGGAAAGAGTGATCCCGGCCATCGAGCAGGTCACACACACCTCCGCGGCGTTTGCATGCCGCACAACATTGTGGACGGCTTCTTTGACGGTAAGGAAAATGTTGCGCCGGAATTCCGCCGAGAGGGGAATCGGCTGAACAGCATCGGGAAATTCGAGCACACAGTGCACCGGGGTGATTTCAAAGAACTCTGCCACATATTGCCGCGTGTACGCAAGCAGGTTATCAAGAGTATCGTTCTTCGGATTCAGCGCCCAGACGATCTCGCCGAGACTGTCGATGACGTGCCGCGACATTTCTGAAATCTTTTCGAGCTGCAGCTTTGTCTCCTCCGGCTCGCGGATGTTTCTCTGCGCCAGTTCGCCGAGAATTGCAATCCTCGTCAGCGTCGATCCCACTTCATCGTGCATGTCCTGCGAGATGCGTGCACGCTCCCGGTCGAGCGCATGCTGTGCTTCCAGCGCTTCCATCCTTCGCTTGATCTTTCTCAACTCAAGATAGCGGACGCTCCCCGCAATGCCCGAGATCCCGGCGATGAATGCAAGAACCAGGAACCAGGGGGTCATCCAGAACGGGGGCACAATGGTGAGCCGAACGAATGCGCCCTGTTCGTTCCACGTGCCGTCATTGTTGCACGCCTTCACGCGAAAGAGGTATTCCCCGGGACGCAAATTCGTGTAGCGGGCAAACCGCTGGGTGCCGGACTGGATCCAATCAGGATCCTCTCCCTCCAGCATGTACGCGTACCGGTTCTCGATGGGCTGAACATACTCGAGCGCCACGAATCCGATCATAATTTCGTTATCCCGGTACGAGAGACGAAAATCTTTCTTTTTGTCTATGCTTCCTTCGTTTGCAATTTGCCGGTCCGAAGAATACAGATCGGTGATGACCACCCGCGGCGGGTGTTGATTGATGCCGATTGAATCGGGCTGGAATTTGTTATATCCGTTCACTCCGCCGAAAAACATTTCGCCCCGGGCATTTCTCCAATACGCGCCGGTGTTGAATTCCTTCGCCTGAAGTCCGTCGGAGACTCTGTAGTTCCGAAATTGCGAGCCGTGCGGATTCTTCTCGGTAAATTTCGAGACGCCGTTATTCGTGCTGATCCAGAGGTTGCCGCTCTGGTCTTCAAGGATCCCATAGAGAAAATCGCTCGGCAGTCCGTCCCGCTCGGTGTACGCCGTGAACCGCCCGGCCGCTGGATCAAACCTGGCCAATCCCTCCTCCGTTGCAAACCAGACGATTCCGGACTTGTCGCAGTGCGCCGCCCGGACAAAATTGTTGGTTAACGAATTTGCGTTGTTGATTTCAGTTTTGTGACGGGTCAGCGTTCTCAGCGTGCGGTCGTAATGATAGACCCCGTCTCCAAGCGTGGCAATCCACACTCCGGTGCCGTTGTCTTCACAAATTGACATCACGCTTCCCACATGCGCTATGCCGGGCGCTGCAATGCCTAAATGTCTCTCCGTCCCTGTTCTTGGGTCAATAATCCTGAGATGCCCCAGTGTCCCGATCCAGAGCATTCCCTCGCGGTCTTCGTATATTTTGTTGATATGATTTTCGGGCGATGACGGCGAATCGGCAAACATGATGCGCTTAAATGCCTTCCTCTTTTTATCGAGTTTCATGAGACAGGAATCTGTGCCAACCCAAAGATTGCCGTTACGGTCTCCCTGAATGGCAAAGACGACATTGCTGGCAAGGGAAGAACGGTTCTTCCTGTTATGAAGATATTTTGTCCATTTCTTTGTCTTGCTGTCGTACTCGGCAAGTCCGTGTCCGATGGTGCCAACCCACAGCGATCCCTGGCCGTCTTCATAAATTGCTTTCAGAAAGTTGCCGGGAAGACTGTTCGGATTTCTTGGATCATGTTGAACATGGACGAACCGGTTGGTTCGCGGGTTGGCGATGTTCACCCCCGCACCGTCCGTCCCGATCCATAATGCACCCGACCGGTCCCGGGCCATTGCCCGGACGATATTGAAGCTCAGCGAGGAGGGATCTTGCTGATCGTTTTTGTATTGCGTAAAGAGATGCGTCTTCTTGTCAAACGCGAACAATCCTTCGTCGACCGAACCGATGAGAATTCCTCCCCCCGCATCTTCTCCCACAGACGCGATGGGATTCTCGAGGAGCGAGCGCTCGGTCTTCTTATTGAAGGCGAGCAGTTGCAGAGATCCGGAGCGAGGATGATAATGAATGATTCCGAGGCGCTGGGCGCAGAGCCAGAGAGAGCTGTCTTGTGAGTCGTACGAGATGATATAGATTGCCGGGTCTTCTCCGTTTGATGAAGAGCCGTGGGGCAGGCGAATTCTGTCCAGCGTGCCTTGCTGCGGGTTGTAGCGCGTCAGTCCGGCAGTCGTCCCAATCCACACGGTGCCGTCCTGCTCTTCGGCCAGGCTCGTCAGGCGCAGATATTCCTTCACCCCGGATGCGGCGGTAAACTTCTTGCAGTGAGATCTCGAACTATCGTAACATACAATGCTCATGCCGGTGCCGATCCACAGATTATCGTGCGAATCGCCGAAGAGTGTTTCCAGGTACCCCGATCCGACGGGAAAGGGAACGCGATTATCCGATGTATATCGGACGAACGTATCCGTAAGCCGGTCGTATCGGTTCAACCCTTTGTCGGTTCCAACCCAGATCGTTCCCGACCGATCCTCGCAGAGAGCCCTGATGGTATTGTTGGAAAGCGTTGAGGAGTCGCGGGCATACGATTTGTACGTTTTGAACTGGTACCCGTCATATCGATTGAGCCCGTCTGCCGTACCGAACCACATGAAGCCCTGATGATCTTCCAGAATCGCATAGACGGAGTTCTGTGATAATCCGTTATCGACAGTCAGGTGGCGGAACGAAAGCGGTTGGCTGTGAAGCGGGGATGAAAAAGGAAGAACGAGGATGAAAAGAATCAGAAGGCAATAAACCGGCCTCCCGAAATTTCGGAATAACACGGCTGTTGGTTTAAGATATTCTCTTTCGGGGTAAATCTTAATACTCTTTCCTGTTGGCATACACGTTCATGAGCAGCCCCATCATGATCATGTACGAACATAGAGACGATCCCCCGTAACTGAGGAAGGGAAGCGGAATCCCGATCACCGGCATCAGGCCGACCGACATTCCCACGTTGACAAAAACGTGTACTGCGAAGAGCGAAACAATTCCTATGGCCACGATGCTGCCGAACCTGTTCTTCACAACATACCCCACCCGTAAGCCGTGCACGAGGATAACGGCGAACAACGCAAGAACGGCCACAGCGCCGAGAAACCCGAATTCTTCTCCCGGAACGCAAAAAATAAAATCCGTCCACTGTTTCGGGATGAAATTGAGCTGCGTCTGCGTCCCTTGCAAGTATCCCTTTCCGAAAAATCCGCCGGAACCGATTGCGACCTTTGCCTGAATGACATTGTAGCCGGCGCCGAGCGGGTCGTTGTTGGGATCGAGGAATGTCGCGATGCGTTTTTGTTGATAGAGCGGAAGTTTTTCGTACACCACCTGCACAAATATTCCGACCATGGCGTTGACGCCAAACATGACTGCGCTGAAAAACCTGTCTTCTCTGAAGAAATAGAGCGCCAGTCCGACGAGCGTGAGCGCGACGAGAAAAGTTGTTGTTCCGATGATCGCGGCAAGCGCGACAATGGCGGGCCCGAGGATCGCTACGATAAGGAAGTTTGCGGCGCCGGCCCAGTAGAGAATGGGAATGAACATCGCGAGAAACGTGAGCGACGTACCGAGGTCCGGCTGCATCATGATCAGGGCAACGGGAAGCAGAATAATTCCAAACGCTTTTGCGATATCTTTCACGCTTCCCATGCTTGTATCGCTCCGGCTGAAATACGATGCGAGCGCCAGAATTGTCGTGATCTTTACAAACTCGGACGGCTGTCCGCCTACTCCTCCGAAGCCGAACCAGCTCAGCGATCCGTAGGCCCGATGTCCCACGGCCAGAACGGCGGCGAGGGCGAGAAGTGAAACGGCAAAGATGGCCATGGAAGAGCGCTGGATAACGCGAAGCGGCGTGAGCATGGTTGCGACCATCATGACAAAGCCGATGGAGGCCCACACTATCTGCCTGTGAAAGCTGGCGGCGGCGTTCGTATCAAAGGTCGCGCTGTAAATTGACAGCAGCCCGATGCCGATCAGGGCAAGCGTGGCCAGGAACGTCGTGCGGTCAAAGTACTCTTTGAAAAACTGGTTCATGTGCTTCTTCGATTTCTCTTTACATCGCAGCTATGGAGCGGTATTCGCGGTAACGCGATGCTGGTCCGGGGCCGGTTCTGCCGTCCTCTGTTTGTACCGGATTATTTCTCCGTACAGATATTTTTCCATGCACAACCCCGCAATTGGGGCTGCATATGATGCACCGTATCCGACGTTCTCAACAAGAACACAGATGGCGATTTTCGGGTTGTCGAACGGGGCAAAACCGACAAACCACGAGTGCGCTTTGCCGTGCGGGTTTTCTGCCGTGCCGGTCTTTCCGCCGCTCACAATCCCCGGAATGCGTGCGGGTCCTCCGGTTCCACCCGGCTCCATGACCACCCGGCGCATCCCTTCGCGCACAATCTGCCACGTGCGGTCGGAGATATGAAGTTCATGTTGCTCAACGGATACGCTGTCTGTCGAATTCGTCAGTTTGTTATAGATCGTCTGCACGATGTGAGGCTGAAAATAATGTCCTTTGTTGGCGAGCATCGAAGCGTAGCTGGCCATCTGCAGCGGGGTAACTCCTACCTCGCCCTGGCCTATTCCAAGGCTTACCAGGTATCCTTGCGTCCATTTTCCTTTGCCATAGACCCGGTTGTAATAATCCGTTGATGGAACAAGGCCCGAGTTCTCTTCGAGGATATCGATTTTTGTCGGTTGTCCGAATCCGAATTCCTTTGCGTAATCGGTCCACGGATCCAAACCCACCTTCAACATCAGCTGATAGAAAAATACGTTGCACGACCGCTGGATCGCCTCGACGACGTTTGTCGATCCGTGAACGTGTTCGTCTTTGAACACTTTTCTGCCGTACACAAATGCGCCGCGGCACTGCACGCGCCAGTTCTCGTCGATCACTTTGTTTTCAAGCGCAGCGATCGCCAGGATCATTTTGAAGGTAGAACCGGGAGGATACCGTGTCAGGGTCGCACGGTTGAACAGCGGCTTGTTCTCGTCGTCGTTTAACTGGTTCCACACCTCGGGGGATGTGACCCCGCTGAAGTCCGAAAGATTATAGTCCGGCTTGCTCGCCAGCGCGATGACTCCGCCGTTATTCGGATCGATCGCAACGACGGCTCCCCGGTATCCTGTCAGCAGTGATTCTGCCAATGCCTGAACGTCGGCATCGATTGCCAGATGCAAGTCGAGCCCGTCCCTCGGGGAAATATCGTATTTCCCGTTGTTGAAATTTCCAATCACCTGACCCTTGGAATTTTGCGAGATAAATTCAAAACCTTTTTCGCCGCGGAGGTATTTCTCATATTTCGCCTCGAGGCCCGACGACCCGACGACATCTCCTGCCTGGTAGTAATCGCCGAACTTTTCAAGCTGCCAATCCGAGATCTCTTTTGCATATCCGAGCATGTGCGACGCGTGCGCCGGTGTGCCGTAGTACCGCTTGGATTCTACCTGCACCTCGATCCCCGGCAGAAGGTTCTTGTTTTCTTCCAGCGCAGACAACGTTGCGAAGTCAATATCGCGTTTGACGCGTGTGGGATTAAAAAGGGAGAATTGACGGGCTTTTTTAATTTTATCCCTGATCGATTCCTCGTCCATTTGAAGAATCGTGGCAAGAAGCGGAACATTCTTCTGGTCGAAATCGATCGGCGTCAACATGACGATGTAGGACGGGCGGTTATCGACGATCAGCGTTCCTTTGCGGTCATAGATGTAGCCGCGCACAGGCTCCTTGACCACCGTGCGGATGCTGTTCTCTTCCGATTTCTTGCCGTACTCGTCCCTGTAAATGTACTGCAGCTGGTAGAGCCGCCCTACAAGAACAAGCAGCCCGAAACTGATTATTGCCAGCAGGATGTTTTTTCTTCGGGAAGAACCGAACTCTTCGGTGGTCATACGGGCGCTGTTACGCTAATTTTCGGGAATACACGAAGACCGGAAGCACGGCAAGGGCTAGCGTATAGATTGTCGAGAACAATCCAAACCTTAGTATCGCCGACCAGAATCCGATATCGCTTCCCTGAACAAATATCACAAAATAGATTACATTGTGAAGAATTGAGGAGAGTCCGACAACGATCAAAAATTGATAGCTGCCGAGCGTATAATCGATCTTATTTTCGTTGAAGAAATAGCCCGCAAAGAAGCCGGCCACTGTTTTTGATAACGCCGATAATCCAATAAAGTGCCCGCTGACAAGGTCTATGGTCAGCCCTATGGCGAATCCGGCTACTGTTGCGGGAATTTGACCAAGCCTGATTGCGATGTAGACGGTCCAGACCAACAATACATCGGGGACAATATTGGAAATTGCAGCGAAGGGAATGACTGTTGTTTGGAAGAGGATAAACGCTATGGTTAGCAATCCGTACTGAAGATACCTCTGCATCTTAATTAACAACCCTTCTCATACTCTATTCCTATACGCGAAAGTCTATTTTATTCATATGAAAGTAGAACAATAAGTAAATATAATCAACTTCGTTCGTTTGTCGAAATCATATTGTTCACGGCTCTGGACAACTCAAGGAAATCTTCTCTGTTCTCTGCTATTATAATAATAGATATATAAGTAAGTTAATACTAATAATAAGGGCTGTTGATATGTTCACAACATCTGTACAACTGTCATAAAGAATGAAAACAATGGATAAAAAGGAGTCCCGGTAGAAAGACGATCGTGATCACAGTGTGGATATTGTTGTGTTTATCCACATAAATGAAAGGATGGATGGTGAAGCCGCAGAACCAGAGAAATTACCCACAACGTACAAACGCGTACAAACACATTTTCCACAGACGAGTGTGCATAAAAAAAGTCTCAGCTTCCTGAGACTTTTTGTTTTCCGGCGAAGGAAATTCTCAGCGTGAAGAGGCATCGATCTTCTTTCGGACCAATTGAAGCGTGTCGCGGTACTTCGTGTCGAGCTTTATCTGATCTTCAACGGATTGGTATGCATGAATGACGGTGCTGTGATCCCTTCCCCCAAAATGGAGCCCGATGGTCTTTAGAGAGCAATTCGTCATTTCTTTCGCAAGATACATGGCAACCTGGCGCGCGCTGACGATTTCCTGTTTCCTGGTTTTTGCACGCAGAAGGTCTGGGGGAATGTCGTAGAACTCGGCGACGAGCCTCTGAATTTCCTCGACATTGATCGGCGAACGCACGTTGCTTACCACCAGCCGCAGGACGTCGCGCGCCAGCTCGAGGTTAATCTCCCGGTTTTCCAGCGATGCCTTTGCCAGCAGGCTGATGTAACATCCCTCCAGCTCACGGATATTCGACGTCACATTCGTGGCGATGAAGTCGAGGACCTCCTGCGGTATTTCGATGTTGTCGTCTTCGCATTTCTTGCGGAGGATCGCCGTTCTCGTCTCGAGGTCCGGCGGCTGAATATCCGCAGTCAAGCCCCACTGAAAACGGGAGATCAGCCGCTCATCCAATCCCTTCAGATCCTTCGGAGGCTTGTCGGATGAAAGGACGATCTGTTTTCCCATTTGATGGAGCGTATTGAACGTGTGAAAGAAACTATCCTGGGTCTTTTCCTTTCCGGAGAAGAACTGGATATCGTCCACGATCAGAAGGTCCATGCTCCGGTAGTAGTTCGAGAATTCTCGGGTCTTATCTGACTGGATGGCGTCGACAAATTCAATGGTAAATTTCTCGCTCGAGACGTAACAGACGCGCCGCGCCTTGCCGGATTCAAACGCATAATTGCCGATGGCCTGAATCAGGTGTGTCTTTCCGAGACCGGTTCCGCCATACAGAACCAGGGGATTAAACGATGTGCCGCCGGGGTTATTCGAAACTGCCGACGCGGCTGCCCGCGCCAACTGATTGCTGTCCCCCTTAATAAAATTGGTAAAAGTATAGCGCGGGTTCAGAAACGTCTTGATCGGAGGAAGAACAACTTCATTCTCTTGTGGAGGAAAAGAAGAAGGAGAATGTGCCAGTGGAACGATCGTCGTTCCATCGGCTCTCGTTGCGTTGACAGTATGTGACTCAGCGGGGAGTTCCGAATCGTCCGGGGGAACAACAACATACGTCAATCTCGCGTCCCCGCCCAAGTACGTGGAGATCGTCGCCTTGATAAGGCTGTTGTAGTGCTCTTCCAGCCATTCATAGAAGAACTGGCTCGGCACCTGAACCGTCAGTTCGCCATCCTCTAACTTCGTTGCCTTAATCGGTTCAAACCAAGTCTTGAAACTTTGATTCGGAACTTGAGTTTGGATGGATGTGAGACAAGCGGACCATGCAACAGCAGCATCGCCGGTCGCGGCGGGAGTCTCTACAGTGTCAAGTTGGTTTTGCATAACAATCTCAATGACTTACAGAATTATTAACATGGATCATGGACTTGTTCACAAACTTATCAACAACTCATCAACTAAATAAATAATAAGTTAGCAGGGGTTAAAAAATTATCCACATGAAGGAACGACTCACAAGGCCTTATTTTTCAGCACTTCCCGTAACTTGTATACCACTTATCAACAAATCCACACTGCCGGGATTTTCACAACAAAATCAGCAATTCGCTGCTGAAAAATAGACGCCAAAGTTATCAACACGTTATTCACACACGAATCACCACATTCGGCGCTTTGAATTATACAGTACTAAGATTGGGCTTGTCAAGCAATTTCTTTCGAATTTGAGTCCGAGCTCAAAGTTTTTTTGCATTCAAAGTCTGTTTCAACCACAAGTCGCTCGACAGCGTACAATAGGGATTGTTACCTAAAGTCGGGCATCTTTTCCAAGGAGAGATCCGACGCGAGGTTTGATACTAACGAATGTTTCGGTCGTAGTTTACACTAAGGCTGGAGCAATCGTGGAGCCAAATCGAACCAATGTATCGCCCCCTATTTTACCATGACCATTTTTTTTGTCGCAGTGAACGAGCCGGCCTCCAAGCGGTAAAAATATACACCGGACGCAACTCGTCGGCCCGAATAGTCTGTACCATCCCACACAACCAC
This sequence comes from uncultured Chitinophagaceae bacterium, assembly GCA_964384415.1. Classification (GTDB taxonomy): domain Bacteria; phylum Bacteroidota; class Ignavibacteria; order UBA10030; family UBA8401; genus JAGVPT01. The sequence continues at coordinate 16,770 of CAYLMV010000083.1, forward strand.
ATGATTTCCGGCCTGTTCATG
>CAYLMV010000084.1:0-3995 GCA_964384415.1 uncultured Chitinophagaceae bacterium
AGAAGGGGGCGTCATTTTGATTGAGCTTGATGTTCCGCCGCTTGATCGTTTTGAGCAATGCGATCCGTGAGTCGCCGACCGATGCATGGAGGGTCATGAGAGGCCCGGCGTCGCTGAACTGGTCCAGCGCAACGTGCGAACGCGACAGCGAGTTGCTCAGCGAATTAGGGTTCGTCGATTCGTTGAACGCGTTTTTATAGACCGGTGAATTATTCTTCGAAAACCAGAAATCGATCGGCGACCCGTCTTCGCTTCCGCTCCCGGAGTCGAGAAGGCCATACGTCTGTCCGATATCCTGTGAGCCGTCCGCTTCCTCCAGATTGACCCCGCGGTGTGTTGAGTCGGCATTGATCGTATTCGCAGCAAAGTTCTTTTCGATAACCTCTTCATCAATGTGCCATATCAGCGCTCCGCCGTAAAAACCCTGCGCTCCGGGCAAGCTCCAATCAAGCTCGTCTACATCGACAACATTGCCGTAGATGGAATCGACATTGAATGCGTAAAAGTGATCGTCGTCCTGAGCGTAGTTCTTCTGAAACTGCTGGCCGTTCCAATGGATCGTGAGCGTTTCGCCGTCTTTGTTTACGTCCCGGTTGCGGTTCTCAACCAAAAAGTATTCCTTCGCACTGATCGGAACTCTATAGACAGTATCTCCTGCGGGATAGAGCGATATGGCGGGGAGCCGGAGGTTTGAACTACCGGAGGGAACCACAATGGGCGACGTCCATCCGAGAAAGATTCTCTCCCACGCCGACGGTTCGGGCGGGAACAATCCAAAAAAGCTGAAGATCGATTGTCCGTCCATCAGTCCGAAACGTCCGATGGCAGTGCTGCCTGTTTTTGTGTCGAAGAGGTCCGGCAGTCCGAGGTAACTGCCGACGTTGGCGACAACGAGTCCATTGATTCCAAGCTGATAAAGGAAGTCGCCGCCCGTGGCAGCCGGAAGCGTTCGATTTTCTGTTTCGGGAAGGATCACCGTATTCTGAATGGTGACGCCGGGATGATTCTTCAACGGAATGCCGGCGTAGGCAGATCCGAAAATCTCCCGGAGTCCCTGCAAGCTGAAATAGAGGGAAGGAATATCGTACGGCGTAGGATCATACCCGATCGATCCTTTCAAATCGATGTCCTTTCCCGAACCTGCGTGGAAGATCACAAAGAGGTCGTACTGGTCGAAGGGAAAAGCCGGGTACGCTGAATCTGCGAGACCCCATGCTTCGGCGATCAATCCCCCCAACGGAGCGTTCGAATTCACCGGGGCGTACTGCTTCATTTGCTTCGAGAGCGTGAGTACGGAACTCAACACCGTCGAGGAAATCGTGAGGTTCCCCTTGGAGGATTTCTGAAAGTAGTTCTTTGCGAAAAGAAGATGATCGGCGAAGTAGGCCGAGTCTCTCGGAGGCGCGTCGATAATTCGCTGCGGGGCCGTCGACAGGTCAAACTGCCCGTTGCCCGACGTCAGCACATCATTGTCGGTCTGAAACTGCACCATGATGGCGAGAACTCTGACGGTGGCCGGAGATTTCTTCGGCGAAGCGGGGCGGAGGTACGATGCATTGTTCCCCGCTCGAAGCGGATGGTTCAGCTTCTGGGCGAATCCAACTTCAGCGACGAGAAGAATGCAGAGGGCGGCAAGGGAATACTTCCCAATCATGGAATAGTCCGTACATTAATTTGTGAAACGAACGACGACCTTGTATCGAGACTAATTCGTGCCGCCCCAAAGGATGAGCAATGTGAACCGCAACGTGTCGGAGAGTGGACTGTTCTGATCTGAGGTCGAATCATAGCTGAAATCAAAGCCGTAGATGTCGTATCGGATGCCGGCACCGAACGTCATAAATTTCCTGTCGCCGTATGCCGGGTCCTCATAGAAATACCCCATCCTGAGCGCGATGAGCTTGTTATACCAGTACTCCATCCCGAGCGACGTCTGGGTCGACCGCAGGACGTTGTTCCATCCCGGCGATGTCCACGAAGTGATCAACGACTTCGGAAGCGGGTCGGACTGCACGCCTTCCCGATTGACGAGGAGCCGTGAAAAATCAATGGCGATCTCAAGACTGTTGAATTCATCCCTTATCGGTATGAGCCCGAATCCAAGACGAATAGTTGTCGGGAGAGGGTCGGCCTGAGCCGCGTCGATGTACGTGATCTTGGGGCCCAGGTTCGAAAGATTCGCACCGATTTGAAAATGGTCGCCGAGATCGAGATCCGTAAACGGTATGACGAGCGTCTTGGGTTTCCACAACGTCGCGATATCGAAGCTCATGTCGTAGGCGATGCCGTTTCCCTGCTCCTGGCCGGTTCCGATCGGAGAAAGTGCGCTGTTGATGAACCGCAAATTCATCCCCAATCCCCACGTGTCGGTAATCGCCGCTCCGTAGCCGACAGTCGCTGCAACTTCGAATGCCTTGAACGAACCCTTCGGGATCGGTCCGGTTTCGTCGGTGATCGTGAATTCTCCGAGGTTCAGGTATGTGACACTGGCGGCGACGGTCCCTCCCCACTCCGGAACATCCTGCCGATAGTTCAGATAATCATAGAAGAGGTCCGACAGATGGAATTGAGGAAGCCAGTTGGAATGCGTGATGCTCACCTCGCTTCCCTTCAGGAATCCTAATCCGCCGGGATTCCAGTACACCGAACCGGCATCATCGGCCAGACCGGCGCCCGCTTCGCCCATCCCGCTCGCGCGGGAGTTGGGAGAGATGAGCAGAAACGGAACCGCTGATGCCCCGCCCTGAGCGAACAATGCACTCGGCCCGAAGGTCATGATGCCCGCCCCCAGCAAAGCAATCGCCACATTTTTCAGATTCACAACTGCCTCCAAAAATATTCAGTTAGTAAGGTATGCTATTTAGTTTTCATGTTCAATATCGGAAGCCGGGGAAATCACGGCGGCTGCGCCGTCAGCGCACGATAGAGAGCTTTCCGATTGCATCGGCAGAAAATTTTCCGTCTACCGTCTTTGCAATAACTTTATAAAAATAAGTTCCGTTGGCAATCTTCGATCCATCCCGATCGAGGCAATCCCAGAATATTTTGACAAACCTGTCGGAATACACATTGGCCGGAAGCGCCTGGATCAGCCTTCCCGCAACCGTATAGATTTTGATCTCGGCGTAGATCGGTATCAGCTGGTTATGCTGAAAGGTAAACGTCGTGGTCGACCGGACCGGATTAGGTATATTAAATACATTTTGGAGGGCAAGCGATGTGCTCGACGCCACGGTGAAATCCGTCTGGCTCGTCGACGAGTTGTTATAGGCGTCCCAGGCACGAACCTTCAAGATATGCTGGCCCGGGGCAAGGCCCTCCATCTGATATAAGACGGTACCCGCCTGAAAATTGTCTTTGGCTCCCTGGTAGTTTGCGGTCAGGTCCGTGCTCTTCGTGTCCGAGTCGAGCCATGCCTCGATGCGATGACCGACGCTCGATCCGGCGGAATTGATCCCGCTGCTATCGGCGAGATCGACGATGAGCAGGGGATTCTCGTTCACGAGATCCCCCGAGCGGAACGAGCGGGTGTCGAAATAGATCTGGATCGAAGGCCCCTGAGTGTCGTTCGTTATCACCGATGCGGTACCCCCCACCACCACCCTGTCCGTGTATCCCCTTCCGTCGGTTCCATTCCCCGAAAAGTAGATCGATACCTTCCCCTGCGCGTTGCCGTACGAAATATCTTTCGGAACGACAAACGTCGCGGAGGTGAAGCCGTTGTGAATCGTACTCTGTCCGTTGTAAATTGTCGCGCCGGGTTTCAAGAACTCGAACGCAATGTCCACTTCGGGGTCAAACGTTGAATCCGTTCGTTCTGCATCGTACACAGTGACAAGAGCGGAGTCGCTGTTGATATTCTCGATAACGCCGGCTTCATCCCGGATTGAAGAACTGATTCGGACTTTGCTTAACGCCTGGAGAGTGTCAAACGCCCTTGCCGAGACTGAAACGCCGTTGATGGAATCGACCCGCATCACCAGTTTCGGAATCGC
>CAYLMV010000084.1:4095-16691 GCA_964384415.1 uncultured Chitinophagaceae bacterium
TAATCGTACGATGCGTCCCCGAAAAAGAGCACATACCGCGGCGCAGGAGTCCAGTAGGTGGCGGCATAATCCAGAAAATCCCTGATCGCTGTCGGGTCGGGCATGCCGTTGCCGAATTCGTTATAGATCGTATCGACCTCCACCACAAACGAGGTCAAGGCGTCCCCGCCGGGCAAACTTTCTTTGTACGACTTCAGCCGCTGAGCTTCAGAGAGAAAATCGTGCTGTGTCACGATCACAAAGTCCGCCCCGGTCACGCTGCCCCGTAAATTCGAGTTAGGAATTCTTGAGAACGATGCCGGTTTACTGAACGCCGAAGCGACACCGGCCCAATACCGCTTCACGCTCCCTGCCGTGAGGTTGCCCCTGAAGGCGTAAGTTCCGGCAACCTGGTCCGAATCGAACAAAACTCTTTTGACGTTCAACACATCCGTGATATCGAAAACAGAAAAATTTGCCCCGGTAAAATTCGTCAGGTCGTATTCAACGGGTCCCGCCATATCGGGAGAAGTAAAAAGAAGGGCATTACTGACCGGGGCCAGCCGCTGCGTATACGTCAGCTCGATCCAATTGATATATCCGGTAGCAATCGTACTGGGGGCATTGTAGGTTATCTTGAGGTTGCTGCGGCTGTCGGTGAGCGTTGGAACGACCCCCACCGATCCATCTCCCAAATTCGCGAAATCCGCCGTTGGGTCGGCCAGCGTTTCAGGCGAATCGGCGGACACAAAAAGCGATCCGATTTGGACGCCAGACTCCTCAATCATGAAATCGGCGACAACGTCGGAACGGGAAAGCATTTCATAGTGATAATTGACCGGCGTGCCCGCTACATAGCCGTCAAGTTTATTGGCGATGACGCGGGTGTCGTTTGGATTGAGCGGCGCGCTGTACCAATCCAGCCCTGAGGTGTTCACATTCGACCGTTCCTCATCAAAGAAGACCTTGCCGACCGTCGTCGTCACCTTCGTTCCGCTTGCCGGGGAAGAGGCAACACTCATTTGTTTTCCTGAACCGCTCCCGGGTGCATACTGCAGGAAATAGTAATTGCTGTTCGTATACGGATTCGTGTAGTGAGTATAACTCCCGGGCGAAGTGTATGTCCAACCCGTCGTTCCTTGACCGTAGAAAAGGATGTAATCTTCAGCGTCGAACTTCGAATTGTTGTTTAGGTCGACGTACAAGGCGGCCTGGAGCGTAAGATCCGGCTGGCGGGGAGTCTGCAGTTCCGGCGGGATGATCTGGCCATCACCGCCGTAAATTTTCAGGTCCGTCATCGATGAAACCGATGAAGGATCGATTCCGAGTGCCTTGAGGTATGTCGCATCGATCTTATATATCCCGTCGGTGCGGACCTCGAGTTTATACCAGGCGCCGGAGGCAAGCACGCTGTTCGTTACGGCCCGCTTTGCCAAGAAAGGCGTACTCCGGAGCCATGTCTTTGCCATCGGGTAGTTGAGCAGCGATGCGCGCATCCAGTCGTCGTCTCCGGCCGGCGCGGTCGATTGCTCACCCGGACCGAAATCCACGCGGATGACAATTTTCGAGTATCGTTTCAATGTCCTCGTTACACTATTATATTGTGCCGGATACACTCTTAAATAACTGACGAACGCACCCTTCACTTTGGCCACGCGCTGAACGACGACGTTTGAGGGATAAAAAGAGCCAAACGCGTTCGCTTCCGGCACATAGAGCCGGCCAAGCGGGTTCTTTTCCGAGACCCCGACGATCTTCGGCACCGGAGAGAGCGAATAGCCATTGACATCTGAGGCATCGGAGCTTACGACGGTCACACGGTTATTGGTTCTTCCCCGAACTCCTATGACAATCGAACGAAAACGGATGTCCGGCTTGCCGGTGTTCGCAAAATCACAATCCGAATTCCGGTCGAATTGAACGGTTTGGTACTCCTTTCCGTCCGCCGCGATTTTTCCGTCGGCCAAATACTTTGGAGTGTACTCAAATGTGATGCTCCCCGCCGTCGATTGCAGGATCTTGACATCGGGATACTGCGAGCCTGCTGATCGCGCCGCACTCGGGGTCAACGAAGTCACTGAGACCAAACACATCACGAGATGTCGAAATCGTAAGTTCAGCGTAACCTCCAAAAACGAAAAAACCGAACATTCTGGTTGCTCACTCACACCATAAACGTTCGGTACATAAAAAAAGCAACCGCGTATGCAACGTTAAAGGCTGAGAACGAGAACTCAGGTGAAATTCTTTGTACTAACCTTTAACAATAGCGATACGTGCTGCTCCTACTTTTTCTGTAGAAATATAGGCAAGACCGGCGGGAATGTCAAGAAAAAGTTTCTGCGGTTAGTGGAGCATTTTCAAAAGAAGTCATGGGGAGGAGCCCGGATTATCGGGGCTAAACTCCGCGACGAATCAATCTCCTGTTGGAACAAGGGAATTGTCCGACGCATAGGATCCTTCGGAGTAGCAATGACCTTTCATTCAACGCAGCCCGCCGCCCGGCCAGGATGTATTTGGATTGCTTATCCGCCGGATTTTTTGTAAATTTGTAGGCATCGATCACAATTCGGGACCCCCGTCAACAACAATATGTCCAAACCCCTCAATATTCTCTTCGTGTCGAGTGAAGTTGAACCATTCATCAAGACCGGAGGGCTTGCCGACGTTTCCGGAACTCTTCCACAGGTAATTAAAGACCTCGGGCACGAAATCCGGATCATCATGCCGCGCTATGGATCGATCAGCGAGCGGAAATTCAAGCTGCATGACGTCATCCGTCTCAAAGACATTGAAGTGCCGATTGGGAAGGACAAGAAGATTGCGAACGTCAATTCTTCGTTCATCGCCAACGTCAAATCAAAAGTTCAGGTTTACTTCCTCGCCAACAAAGATTATTACGACCGTCCGGGAATCTACATCAACCCAGACAGCAAGAAAGACTACGTCGACAACGACCTGCGGTTCATTTTCTTCTGCCGCGGCGTACTCGAAACCCTCAAGCGGCTCGGCTGGCAGCCTGACATCATCCACTGCAACGATTGGCAGACCGGTCTCATCCCGGCCTACATACGAACGATCTACGCCCACGACCCCTTCTTCAAGAATATCAGGAGTGTTTTTACGATCCATAATCTCGCCTACCAGGGAGCGTTTCCGGAATCGTCATTCGAGAAAACGGGGCTTCCGGCGACCGAATTCAATAAGGAGGGAGTCGAGTTCTACGGCAAGTTAAACTTTATGAAGGCCGGACTCATCTACTCAGATGTGATCACAACGGTAAGCGAGAAGTACGCCGAAGAAATCTGTTCCTCGGAGGAATTCGGGTGCGGCCTCGAGGGCGTTCTTCAGAAAAGAAAATCGCATCTCCACGGAATCACCAACGGAATCGACTACAGCATTTGGAATCCGGAGACCGACGAGCATATCGTCAAGCGGTACGACATCCGGACCCTCGAAGGGAAGGCGGAAAACAAGAAAGAGCTGCTGGCCAAATTCGGTCTTTCGTACAAAGAGAATGTCCCCCTCTTCGGCATCATCTCGCGCCTCGTCGACCAGAAAGGGCTCGACTTGATCAAGGAAATTGCCGATGATTTCATGAAGCTCGACATCCAATTTGTCATGCTCGCGGCGGGGGAGAAAAAATATCAGGATTATTTTGAAGCGCTCCACAAGAAGTATTCGTCGAAGATGGGCATTTACATCGGCTACAATGATGACCTGGCCCACCTCATCGAGGCGGGCTGTGATATGTACCTGATGCCCTCCCGTTACGAACCCTGCGGCCTCAACCAGCTCTACAGCCTCAAGTATGGCACGGTGCCGATCGTGCGCGCCACCGGCGGATTGGACGATACCATTCAGGATGTTGATGAGGGAAACGGAACGGGGTTCAAATTCAAGAAGTATGATTCAAAAGAGCTGCTGAAAACGATCCATCGCGCTTTGAAGGCATACCATGACGCTGCCGGTTGGAAAAAGATCATGCGAACCGGCATGGCGCAGGATTTTTCGTGGGAATCGTCCGCGCGGAAGTACACGAACCTCTACCGAAATCTGGTTAAGCAGTAGGATTTGATGAATCGATCTGATATCGCGGTGTTCTTGGATCGTGATGGAACTGTGAATGTGGAAAAAGAGTATCTCTCTTCACCGGATCAGCTTCAACTCATCCCCCAAAGTGCCGCCGCCATCCGCGAACTGAATAATCTTGGTACGCGTGTTTTCGTGATTACGAACCAGTCGGGAGTCGCCCGAGGCTTGTTCTCGGAAGAAGACGTGCTGAAAGTTCATGATACCCTGAGAGGACTCCTGAAATCCGAGGGCGCGTATGTCGACGATTTCTTTTTCTGCCCTCATCTGCCGGGCTCTGCCGACAATCGATACAACAAAGAATGCGACTGTAGAAAGCCAAAACCGGGTATGCTGAAGCAGGCGGAGCGCAAATACTCCGTCAATTTGCGCCGCTCGTTCGTCATCGGAGACCGGTGCATCGATGTCGCGGCCGGAAAAGCCGTCGCGGCCGGGACGGTGATGGTGTCGACCGGTTACGGCGCAAAGGAAATCCGGGAATGCCGGAGCGAACCCGATTTCTTCGCTCAAGATTTATTGGAGGGTGTCAAGTACGTTAAGGGAAAAATCCTAGATCATGAACGCACACTCACGTCGTCTCAGGAAGCATGAAACACTTTTGGCTATCAGCAGTCCTCTTCGCGGTGCTCGGAGTATGGTTCACCGGTTGCAGCAAAGAACCAACCCCCGTCGGGATCAAGCTTTTCCCGAGCGGTGATAAGTTTGCGGCCCACGAAACAACCTACTCGGCAATCGCCGACACGATGTTTACAAGAGCTGCGGTCAACGGGAACGGCTATAACGCTCTTGTTGGCAACCAGTCGTCCGTAGACTGCAAGGCGCTCATCCGCTTCACGGTGACCATTCCGGAATCGTTGACGACGGTAAAGATCGATACTGCCCGGCTCTCCTTGACGGTGAGCTACAGCTGGAACACGCCTTCGCCAACTCCTTCGGCCACCTACGACATCAAAGAAGTCCAGACTCCGTGGTCGGCCTCTTCAGTTACGATTGATTCGCTGAACGGACTTTCTCTGGCCGCAACGAACTCCACACCTTTTGCCGTCACGAGCCAGGACACATTCAGGGTCGGAAAAATTCTCACCGCACAGATCGATACTTCACTTGTACGAAAGTGGATCACGATCGCCGCGGATACCGCCGACACATTGACGGCACGGTTCTTCAGCCTCGCCGTCGTGACGCACGCAGGTCTCACAAACACCGGAATCTGGGGTTTCACAGGGTTTACGACGAGCACTCCTCCGAGTCTCGTGGTGATTTACGAAAAGAACGGAGTGACCGATTCCGTCACGTTGAATGTCGGAGAAGCGACATTTCTTGCTACGGGGCCGCCCCTTCCTGCCGCCAATTACCTCGATATTCAGGGAGGGATCTCAGTACGGAGCAGAATACGATTCAGCATGAAGCCGGTTTCGGATTCTGCCAATAAAGCTATCATCAACAATGCAACGATGAAGATAACGCTTAACAACTCCGCGAAAATTCTTGGACTGGGAAGCGAAGACAGCGTTATCGCCTATTTCAGCGGAAGCAATACTCCTCCCGACTCTGTGATCTCATCAACGTACGCTTACGGTTATCGGCAGGATACCACTTCCTCGGCGAACAGCGTTTATGTCTTTTCTATAACTGCGATGGCGCAGCTGTGGCTCAACAGTCCTTCGAATAATTTTGGCGTGATGATAAAGACCATTAACGACGATGCCTCTGTCGACAGGCTGGAATTTTATTCAGTCAAGGACACTGTGCGAGCTCCGAAAATTTCGGTCACCTACACAAAGAGATAGCCCGTTTCCATGAAGAACCTGAACGTTTTGGTTTTGGCAGGATGTTTTCTGGCATCGAGTATTCAACTTTACGCCGGAGATGGATCCGTGTACTCGCGGTATGGTATCGGTGACATCGTGGATTATTCCAGCAGCCGGATATCGGCGATGGGCGGAAATGGCTTAGCGCTTCTCACCGGCGGCTATGTCAACATTTCGAATCCGGCGGCTCTTGGCGTGTTGACAAGGACGGAGTACTCCGCAGATTATCAGTATCAGGGATTCTCGATGAACGATGGCTCCCATACGAGTTATCTCGGGACCGGCAGCATCCAGTCGGCGATGCTCGCCTTTCCGGTCTACAGCGAGTATAAGATAACGCTGGGATTCGGACTGACGCCGTTCAGCGAGACCGCCTACGACATTCGGGACGATGAAACGGAAGCCGGACAGAACATCACACAGGTGTTCGATGCAAGCGGAGGATTGACGTCGGCGCAATTCAGCTTCTCTCTCTCTCCTGCGCAGGATGTCTACCTTGGCGCCACGTTCCAGTATATTTTCGGACACACCGATTACCGGCAGCGGCTGGAATACGCAGGATCCGGGTATTTCACAACCGACGAAGACAGACTGGTTTCCCTCGAAGGATTTGGCGCCACGTTTGGAGGAGCGGTCGCAGGGATCGATAAGGCTCTCGGGATTTCCAGGGAAAAACGACTCACCGCGGCAGCGACATTCTTCACCGGAGCAAAAATGGATGCAAAAGAGGAGCGGCTTGAGAACTTCATCACGAGCAAGGAGACGACGCAAGTGATCTACGGAAGCGCCAAACTTCCGATCGGATTCGCGCTCGGCCTCATGTACCAGCCGAGCGAAAAGATCATCCTCACGGGGGACGCGAAATTTCAACAATGGTCTAACTATACCTATCTTGGAGTGCATCCGGCCGAGATCCGGAACAGCTCGCGCTTTGGAGTCGGGGCCGAATTCTCCCCCAGCGCCGCTATGGGCGAATCCTATTACCGGCAGGTAACCTACCGCGCCGGGACATACATGAACGCATCCTATCTTACGCTGAACGGCGAGCAGATCAAGGAATACTTCGTCACCGGCGGGATCGGCATTCCGATGTTTTTCGCGCCCGGGAGCGAAGCAAGATTGAACCTCGGGTTGGAATACGGCATCCGCGGGACGACATCGAACGGTCTGGAGCGGGACAACATCATCAGAATGACGGTATCGTTAAGTGGCAGTGACATATGGTTTACTCCATCGGAGGTGGAATAGAGATGCTAGCGCTCGCAAGCGATCACGCCGGTTTCGCGTACAAAGAAAAAATCAAAACGGTCCTCACGGATATGCAGCTTCCTTTTGTGGATTTCGGAGCTGCGTCCAATGAGTCCTCCGACTATCCCGACTACGGCCATGCGGCAGCCAGCGCTGTCTCCAAAGGCGAATGCGACAGGGGAATCCTGATCTGCGGAACAGGGATCGGAATGTCCATCGTCGCGAACAAACACAAAGGCGTTCGTGCAGCGGCGTGCGAGACGATCGAAGCAGCGGAACTTTCACGCAAACATAACGATGCAAATATCCTCTGCCTCGGAGAACGGTTGACAACATGGGAAGAGGCGCAGGCGATCGTGCGAATTTTCCTTAAGACCGAATTCGAGGGGGGCCGGCACGAACGGCGGGTCTCAAAGATCCATTCCCTCACGTCTTGCTGAAGGTCAAAGTCCGTCTGATCCTGCAGGAGTCACTTTGCCCGTCACTTCTCGCCGGGAACAGGCATACCAGGATCAACATCAATCGTCCGTCGGCTCCGGTCTCTTTGCATCACCGGGCCGCTGACAAGCTTCCTCATTCCGTAAATTTCTCTAACCGCCATGAACCAACTTCAACGAACAGACTCCGAAGTGTACACTGCCATCAAGCAGGAACTTCACAGGCAAAATACGAATCTCGAATTGATCGCCTCCGAAAACTTCGTCAGCGCCGCCGTGCTCGAAGCCGCCGGCTGCGTGATGACCAACAAGTATGCTGAAGGGTATCCGGGCAAACGGTACTACGGCGGGTGTGAGTATGTCGACGTTGTCGAGGATCTCGCGCGTCAACGCGTGAAGCAGCTGTTCGGGGCGGAATACGCCAACGTGCAGCCCCATTCCGGATCGCAGGCGAATATGGCCGTCTATTTTACCTTCATCAAACCGGGCGACACCGTTCTCGGCATGAATCTTTCGCACGGAGGCCATCTCACCCACGGCTCTCCGGTAAACTTCTCCGGGCAGTTTTATCGGTTCGTTGCATACGGCGTCTCGAAAGAAACCGGGACGATAGACTATGATGAAGTCGAAGCGGTGGCAAAGAAGGAGCGCCCGAAGCTCATTACGGTCGGAGCGAGCGCCTATTCACGCAACATCGACTACAAGAAATTCCGGCAAATCGCCGACAGCGTCGGCGCGTTCCTGTTCGCAGATATCGCCCACCCGGCGGGACTGATTGCTTCGAAGCTGCTCAACGACCCAATTCCCCACTGTCACGTTGTATCGTCGACGACTCACAAGACTCTCCGGGGTCCGCGCGGAGGCATCATCCTTATGGGAAAAGATTTCGAAAACCCGTTTGGCGCCGTCGCTCCGAAATCGGGCCGTACAAAGATGATGTCGGAGCTTCTTGACTCGATGGTCATCCCCGGAATTCAGGGAGGCCCTCTCATGCATATCATTGCGGCAAAGGCCGTAGCGTTTGGCGAAGCGCTTCAACCCTCCTTCAAAGAGTATTCGAAACAAGTGATCGCGAACGCCCAGGCTCTTGCAGGGGGAATGACGGGCAAAGGGTACAATATTATTTCCGGAGGAACCGATAATCACCTGATGCTCATCGATCTCCGGAACAAGGACATCACCGGCAAAGCCGCCCAGGAGGCGCTCGACCGAGCAGGTATCACCGTCAATAAAAATGCCGTGCCCTTCGACGATAAGTCCCCGCTGATAACGAGCGGCATCCGTGTGGGGTCTCCCGCGCTGACCACGAGAGGAATGAAAGAATCCGAGATGTGCGTTGTTGCCGACCTCATCGATGAAGTCCTGAGGGATATCGACAACAAGCCGGTAAGCGACGGCGTCAAAAAAAAGGTGGCCGACCTCTGCGGCCGCTTCCCGCTGTATCAAGAGATGGCATAAATAGAAAGCCTCAATGGCAGATCAATCATCTAGCAGCGACGACGCCTCAAAGGAAATGTCGTTCTTCGACCACCTTGAGGAACTGCGGTGGCGCATCATCAAAGCGGTCATCGCTCTGATCGTCGCTTCGATCGCCTGCGCCTTCTTCTCTGATTTTCTCGTGCAGGATGTTCTCCTCGGCCCCCTCCGGGCTGCGCATCTTAAAGTGCAGGTGCTGACCCCGTACGGAATCATGCTCCTCTATATGGAGGTCGTGATGTTTGCCGGGCTCATCATCAGCATGCCGGTGATCCTCTATCAATTGTGGAGGTTCATTGCCCCCGGATTGATGCCAAACGAACGGCATTATGTTTGGCGCATCGTCTTCTTTACCACGTTCTGTTTCTTCTCCGGCGTTGTTTTCGGCTACTTTGTTCTCGTGCCGACGGCGCTGAAGTTTTTCGCCGGGTTCGGCACCGAAAATATTCAGCTGAATATCGCCGCCGACAGATATATCAGCTTCATCCTCAGCCTGATCATAGGAGCCGGGCTGGTCTTCGAGCTGCCGATGATTGCCTTTTTCCTCACAAAACTCGGCATCCTGACACCGGCATTCATGAGACATTACCGCCGCCACGCGATCGTCGCTATCCTCATCATCGCTGCGGTCGTCACGCCCACGCCGGACATTGTTACGCAAAGCCTCCTCGCAGCACCGATGTTTGTCTTGTATGAAATCAGCATCATTGTGTCCAAGTTCGCCCAGAAAAAAGAACCGGAAACCTCCGCATGAAGCGAATCCAATCAATCGACCTCGATGAGATCAAACGGCCCGTGAGCAGCGAGCTGGATCGCTTCGGAGAGCATTTCAAGCAGTCGATGCGCTCTAACGTGAGGCTGGTCGACACTGTCGCCCGATACATTGTGAAGCAGAAGGGGAAGCGCATACGCCCGATCCTCGTATTCCTCACGGCAAAGGCGTGCGGCCACATTACCGAAAGCACGTACCGGGGAGCAACCCTCGTCGAGATCCTCCATACCGCAACGCTTGTCCATGACGACGTTGTAGACGACGCGGACACCCGCCGGGGACTTGCCTCGATCAACGCTGTCTGGAAAAACAAGGTTGCCGTCCTGATGGGAGATTATCTTCTTTCGACAGGCCTGATGCTTTCGTTGAAGTATGAAGATCATTACTTCCTGAAGACGGTCTCCGATGCCGTGCGGAGAATGAGCGAGGGTGAGATCCTGCAGATTCAGAAAAGCCGGGATTTGGACATCGATGAGGAGACCTACCTGAGAATCATCTCGGACAAGACGGCGTCTCTCCTCTCAACCTGCTCAGAGATTGGCGCCGCGAGCGCCACAAAGGACACAGAGCTGATATCCCTTATGAAGAAGTTCGGCGAAAATGTCGGGATGGCATTTCAGATTCGGGACGATCTCTTTGATTACACGAGCAGAAAAAGCATTATCGGCAAGCCGATCGGCGGGGACATGAAGGAGAAGAAGATCACACTCCCCCTCATTCATTCATTCTCCCAGGCGCCGAAAAAGGAATCCCGGCGCATCCTCAGAATGATTAGAAAGGGAACAATGGGGAAGGATGTCGAGGAAGTCGTGGCGTTCGCACGGCAGCATGGGGGAATAGACTATGCGGTGACGAAAGCCGAGTTCTACAGCGAAGAGGCCCGTAAATGTTTGAAGCCTTTCGCCGACTCCTCTGCAAAAGAAGCGTTGTTGATGTTCGTCGATTTCGTCATGGAGAGAACAAAGTAGAACAACCGCCGTGCAGCCCGCAAAAAGGTCTATCCTTCCCCGCCTGTTTCACCCTCCAGAATAGACACCTCTTCCTCCTCGTAAGAAATCGTCTTGAGAACCTCGGCAAATCGGGGCGGCATCGCCGCGAACGCATGATCCCAACAGAGCTTGTTGTCGATGAACCAGTTTGCCAGAGTGTTGCCGTCATCGTTCGTCCAGCGATCCCAATGCCCGTCGCCGGGACGTTGGATTCTCCACGTGAATTTCTTCCCGCAGATCTTGCACGTTGCATTCTTTGTCATGGACATGATTGATCTCCGATTATCCGCTAGTGTCGAACGGGAGTTTCCGAAACCGACGAGACGGAAGGGATTACTCTCCGCGCACAAATAAATGAGCGTAATTTATTGGGATCGAACAGAGGAGACGTCGGGTCGAGACTGTTAATCTTGACCATCCCGGAGGCGTGAATGAAATTCCGATCCTTCAGATACATGACAACATGGAGAATTTGTTCAGGCCTTTGATTGGTTCCGTGCTTGCCAAAGAACAACAGGTCCCCTTTCTGCAGATTCTCAAATTTTGCCCCCGGAACGACCGGGGCGCCTTGCACTGCCTGTTGGTTAGCGTCGCGGTCCAGCTGGACGCCGTTCAACATATAGACCGTCTTTGTAAACCCGGAACAGTCCAGCGCCTTCGTCGATGTTCCTCCCCACATGTAGGGAACTCCGAGGAGTGAACGGGCGCTCCGCTCTATCCCTTCCGGTGTCGGCTGGATTTTTTTTCTCCAGATGTCGTAGTCGCTCACATCCGCTGTTAAGACAAATCCCGCCCTCCCGTCGGGCAGCGCTACACTGGTCCATCCCGCCGAAGCGGACACACTTTTCAGGAGCGACCCGGCGACAATATCGCTCACCGGCGTGGAATGATTGTTCGCCGCCTCCCTCACTGTCCCGTACGTCGCCAGAACGATAACCCGTGGGCTCGATCCCCAATCCTCCAACTCATTTCTTCCGCAGAGGACAAAGGAATCCTGCCGCATCCAACCGAGGTATTTGTCGGGCGTCTGAACAAAACACCACTCCCCTGATTCTCGCAAAATCCTGAGCGCACTTCCCATGATGGCCTGAGATACAAGCTCGGAAGATTCGTCCGGATCCCTCCTCATGTTGGCGACACTCACGCGAACGATGCCCCACACCCGGCTTCCGAGCTTTGCTTCCGGCAGGATGGTGATATCGTCCGATACTCTTTTTACTAAAGGAGAGAGGGCATCGATGACCGCCTTCTTCGCATCCGGATTATCAACTTCTCCGACGAGCGCGATTCCTTTGTTTGTTCTTGTGAAGGTTACTCCGAAAACCGAGGTGCGCTGGTCCGGAGCATATTTTGAACCGATCCCCGCGATAATATCCGCGAATCGCCGATCCTCTTTCGAGAGGTCGGTGCAGCCGGAGAAGGCAAACAACGAGAGACAGAGAATTACTAAAGACTGATAAATTTTCATCGGATCCTTGGTTCATTCGGCATCGCCGGTCGATGCTGCTCAGACCAGCTTATGGAGGGATTGGTATTCCAAATATATGAAAATGAAGGAAAAAACGCGAGGGGAAAATGGCAGTGGTGCATTTTGGAAAACAGAGTCATTGCGATCCCGCTCGAAGAGCGGGATCGCAATGACCTATGACTCAAAGTAGACCACTACCGGGAAAATACGGAATTACTGCGCAGCTAGAGCCGGAGCCGCATGAGAGAAGCCATGCGCCGTCACGTTTATCACGCGGTGAATGCGGTCCGAAATATTCGCTGTGACGCGGAGACAACGATGAAC
>CAYLMV010000085.1:0-16648 GCA_964384415.1 uncultured Chitinophagaceae bacterium
TGAAAAAGCATTCGGAAGACCACATCACGATCATCTCATCTGCCTGGAGTGCGGCGACATCATCGAATTTGTGAGCGACAAGCTGGGGAAGATCCAAACGGAAGTATGCAAGGCAAACGAATTCAAACCACAGAGCTCCACTCTTCAGATTTTTGGTACATGCAAGAAATGTCAGGAGAAGGTGTAAGGACACATGGAAAAATCAATGATATCACTCACGCAAATCCCTGTCGGAAGATTCGCACGTATTCATCGGCTGGAGTCCCATCCGGACGTCTCCTTTCGCCTACGCGAAATGGGGTTCTGCGAAAACGCGGTGGTCCGCCTGGTTGTGAACGAAGAGGGCAATCTCATATGTGAAATATGCAATACACGTATCGGGCTCAATCACTCCGTCGCAGATGACATCATCGTTTCGCCGTTCGAATAATATATGGAACGCACTACTCTCAATAAGCTTCTGCCGGGCGAGCACGGGACGGTTGAACGAGTTGATTCCAAAACTTCCTCCATCAAACAACGACTGCTCGAAATGGGATTGACGCGGGGCACGACCATCGAGATGATCCGATTCGCCCCCATGGGCGATCCTGTCGAAATTTCGGTACGCGGATACCGGCTTTCATTGCGCCGCGTTGAGGCGGAGTCCGTCATCGTCCTTCAGGATGTGAAGCAATGAACCCCGCCCGTACGGAGACACACCTGCGCCATATCGCAATCATCGGGAATCCGAACGCCGGAAAAACCACGCTCTTCAACGCGCTGACCGGGATGCGGCAGAAGGTCGGCAATTACCCCGGCGTCACCGTAGAGAAAAAAGAGGGGCGTATTGCATTCGAGGATGGGAGCGAAGCTGTCCTTCTTGACCTTCCCGGCACCTACAGCCTCACCGCAAATTCACCGGATGAAAAAGTTGCCACGGACGTTCTTCTTGGAAGAATTGAAGACACCCCTTTGCCGGAACTGGTCGTCTGCGTCGTCGACGCCAGCAATCTTGAGCGAAACCTCTACCTCATCAGCCAGGTCATCGACACTCACCTCCCGATCGTCATCGCCCTCAATATGGTGGACGTGGCTGAGAAGGAAGGAATTGTCATTGACATTATGAAACTGTCGGAGGAACTGGGAGTAACGATCATTCCCACGGTCGGCAGCAAAGGTACCGGGATCGATGAATTGAAAGAGGCGATTGCCAAGCCGGTCGAACTCTCGCGCAAATCGCGGCAGTGGAGATTGCCGGAACCGGTCCAGCGCGAATGCGATGAACTGAAGGGGATGCTCCAACGGACACACCACCTCACGGAGCCGATCGCATTTCATGAAGCCATCGTTCTGCTCACGTCGACAGCCGCGCTCGCCGAACACAATGATCGGTATGACCCTGAGTTGATCGATCATGTCAGGAAGGATCACAAGCAGCTCGAACTGCTGGGCATCGACAGGAATTCCGTCGTCGTCGAATCGCGGTACGAATGGATCAAGCGAGTCTGCGCTTCGGCAATTGTGACCCATCGCCGGAACCTGAACAACACGAGCGACAAGATAGACCGGGTGCTCACCCATAGGATTTGGGGATTTATCATTTTCATCGGGCTCATGGCGGTGATGTTCCAGGCAATATTTTCGTGGGCAAATATTCCGATGCTGATGATCGGAGATGCTATTGGCTGGATCGATCTACAGATCGTGCAATGGATGTCGCCGGGAGATCTTCGCGACCTCATCGTGAACGGAGCGGTCTCAGGCGTCGGAGCGGTCGTGACCTTCCTTCCTCAAATACTCTTTCTTTTCCTTTTTATTGGACTCCTCGAAGACACCGGGTACATGGCGCGCGCCGCGTTCATCATGGACAGGCTCATGAGCAAAGTTGGTCTGCACGGAAAGTCCTTCATCCCGCTGCTGAGCTCGTTTGCCTGCGCGATTCCGGGCATCATGGCAACGCGGACCATTGAGAGCCGCAAAGACCGGCTTGTAACAATGCTCGTCTCCCCTCTCGTCAGCTGCAGCGCGCGGCTCCCGGTCTATGCACTCATGATTGCCGCGTTCATCCCGCAGAAGCGAATCCTCGGAGTATTCTCCATGCCGGGGTTGACACTCGTTGCGATGTACCTTTTGGGATTGACGGCCGCGCTGACGATGGCATGGCTCTTCAAGAAAACACTGCTGAAGAGCGAGACTCCTGCATTTATCATGGAACTTCCCCCGTACAAAATGCCCTCGCTGAAATCCGTGGGACTTCATATGTGGGAGCGGTCGATGTTATTCCTGAAGAAGGCGGGAACGATTATCCTAGGAGCTTCGATCATCCTCTGGTTCCTCGCGACGTATCCGAAAGCTGATCACGGCTCAGCTTCCGAACGGCTGGACCTGAGTTTTGCAGGCCGAGCCGGACATCTCATCGAGCCGCTCATAAAGCCGCTTGGCTTTGACTGGAAGATCGGCATTGGTTTGATTGGATCGGTTTTGCAGAGGGAAGTCTTCGTCAGCACGATGGGGACGATCTACAATATTAGAGACGCGAAGCAAGAAAGCGGCATCATGTCTTTGCAGGAACATATGAGAAGAGATGTCGATCCGATCAGCGGAGCTCCGATTTTCACAACTCTTACGGCAATTTGTTTGATGGTGTACTACGTTCTCGCAATGCAGTGTCTGTCGACCGTTGCGGTCATGAAGCGAGAGACCAACGGATGGAAATGGCCGATTTTTCAAATTGGCTATATGACGGCGCTTGCTTACGCCGTGACATTTGTCGTGTACCGTGTCGGTTTATTGTTCATGGTGTGATCCTATGGTAGATTGGCAGCAAATAATATCGTTGGCCATTGTTGCGCTGAGTGTCACGCTGCTGGTACGGCACCAGCTCATCAAACGGAAGCGTTCTCAGGCCAACGCATGCGACGCCGATTGCGGTTGCGCAAGTTCTCACTCCCCCGCATCAACTACAGCAAACAGAGTTTAGAGTAATTCAAAAAAAATGCACTGCCGCTTCCTCGCCAAAGGTCAACGGCAATGCACTAATTCAAAAGGAGCGCGTTCTGCACACCCCTTTCATTTTGAATGTACTGAAGAACCGGTGGTTTGTCAACATGGATGCGCTCCAAACTATTATCAAGGAGTGCTCTATGAGTTCACCTCGCTGTCTCTCGTTCCTTTTGTTCATCCTCACCATCTCTGCTTCCTCGTCGGGCCAAGCATCTCCACAGCAAACGTCCGAGGATACCCTCAATTCCGGAACACTGTTGACAAATGGGACGGTCATCGGCGGTTACGGCGACGCGGTCTACCAAAACGACGGCAATGCTAAAACATCCACTGTCGATCTGGAGCGTGTTGTGTTGTTCGTTGGACATTCATTCCGGAACATTTCATTCTTTTCGGAATTGGAGATGGAAGATGCAAAAGTGAGCGGCGATGAAAACGGCGGCGAGATCGCTTTTGAACAGGCATATCTGAAATTCAATCTCGATCAAAACCATTACATCACCGCCGGCCTGTTCCTGCCCCGAATCGGAATCCTAAACGAAAATCACTTGCCGACCGATTTCTACGGCAACGAGCGAACGCAGACAGAGACATTCATCATCCCATCGACATGGAGAGAATTAGGGGTGGGATTCTATGGAAGCCTGAACTCTCTTCCGATCAACTACAGCATTGGCATCTTCAACGGATTGAACAGCGCATCGTTCGAGCATGGAAGCGGCATTCGCGAAGGACGTTTTGAAGGAAAGAACGCAAGCGCAAACAATCTCGCGGTAACAGGAGCGCTCCAATTGTACGAAGGCAATCTGACAATGCAAGCGAGCGGATATTTCGGCGGCAGCGCCGGTGTATCTCCCCGGCAGGCAGACAGCCTTCAACTAACGTCCGGACTGTTCGGAACTCCCGTCGCCCTCGGCGAAGCTGACGCGCAGTACGAAGCGAACGGGTTCACGGCGAAAATACTGGGGACGATAGTGTCAATACCGAACGCCTCAGACATCAATCGCGCCTATGCCAACAACACTCCTCAGAGCGAATTCGGCGCATACGCGGAAGCCGGATACAATATTCTGCAGAGTTCGCAAGGACCGGAAGGAAAAGCGTTGACAGTGTTCGGCCGGTATGAAACTCTCGATATGAATGCCACAATCCCGGCCAATGGAATCGCCGACGGAACTCTTCGCCAGCAGCACATTGTCCTCGGGTTGAATTATCTTCCAATAAAGAATGTCATCATCAAAGGCGATGTGCGTTTTGTCCACACGGGCACGGAGAATCCGGCATTGATTGCCGTCAGGGACCTGGCTGGCCAACCGTACAGTTCGAACGACACGATCTTCACACTGGGCATAGGCTATTCGTTTTAGCAAGAAATGGAACGAAGACTTTTCATCAAAACTACCTGTACGCTTTGCGCCGCACTAGGCGCCGGGCTCACCGTCGCTTCTTTCTCATCATGCGCTTCAATCCCGGTTTATGCGGCCTCCGTCAGTCGAAAGAGAATAGCCGTACCTCTTTCCATATTCGGCGAACAAAACGTGCAAATCGTTCGAGCGAATGAGCTTGAGTATGATATCGCACTTCGAAAAGAGAGCGATGGGCGCTATACTGCATTACTCCTTCGATGCACACATGCTTCAAATCCGCTCACGGTCACCGAGAGCGGTTTTGTCTGTCCGTTGCACGGAAGCAGGTTCGGTGTCGGCGGCGACGTTACGCATGGTCCCGCGACGATTGCGTTGAAGCAACTGGCGACCAGTATTGAGGATGATAAGATTGTCATTGCACTGGAATAGGAGGCAATCAGAATCGTTGCATTCCAACCAAACCGCCTGGTGCCCGCAGCGACGGGTGGTGCCTTGATTTCAGGTACACGTCACCCTGAAACGCTTCTATTCAGGGTCTATGAGATGCCGTATAAGATCATTTCGGCATGACGTTACATCGACAGATTCCTTATGGAGTGAAGTTAGGACACTACCAACGATTGCATCTTGCCTGTCCAATGCGTATGTTGAATAAAATAGGAGAATGGCCGTGAGCGAGAACGCAGTCACGATAACAGATGCGCAGGTACGAGAGGCGCTGAAAGATGTTTACGATCCCGAGATCCCGGTAAGCATCGTTGACCTTGGGCTGGTGTACGAGGTGAAAATCATCGACGACTGGATTGGCGTGAAGATGACGCTCACCTCTCCCGGATGCGGAATGGCATCGATGATCGCCAACAATGCCCGGGACCGGCTGAAGAAGATCGCTGGAGTAGGAGACGCGGACGTCAGAATTGTCTGGCAGCCGCAATGGACCCCTGCGATGATGACGCCGGAAGCGCGAAAAAAATTAGGATGGATGGGCTAACGCCGAGCAATTTGGAACCAGAAGAAAAAGCATCTTGATAAACTCAAGATGCTTTTTTATTTGTAGATAGTGATCAATTGGCTGCAATAAAAGGGGCAGAGATAGCTTCACACATTGAGAGATAAACCGCGAAGGCGCGAAGCTCGCTAAGAAAAAATAGAAAGTCTATCTTTAGCTTGGCGTCCTTCGCGCCTTCGCGGTTTTCTTTCTTTTAAAGCTATTAGACATTAAACCGGAAGTGGACGACATCCCCGTCTTCGATGACATACTCCTTCCCTTCTATATAAAAAAGCCCGTTGTCCTTCACGGCCTGCTCGCTTCCGAGTCGAACCAGATCATCGTATTTCATGATTTCTGCCCGTATGAAGCCTTTCTCAAAATCCGAATGGATCACGCCGGCGGCTTCCGGCGCAAGCGAACCCTGACGGAGTGTCCATGCCCGCACTTCTTTCGGTCCAGCGGTGAAGAATGTGATAAGGCGAAGGAGAGCGTAGCCTTCGTGAATGACCTGCTGCAAGCCGGATTCCTTCAATCCCAACTCTCGCAGAAAATCGGCCCGTTCATGAGTCGGGAGCTCGGCAACCTCCGCCTCAACTGCAGCGCTGATCACAACGACTTTGGCCTTTTCCTTTGCAGCGACCTCCCTCACCTCAGCGACATACGCGTTGGTTCCTGCCACATCTTTCTCGTGCACATTGCAGACGTACATGACGGGCTTGTCCGTGAGCAAATGCATCTCGCGGATCCAGCGGCTCGCGTCGCCGCTGGGAATATCGAGATACCGGGCCAGGCGCCCTTTCAGCAGGTGGTCTTTGACCGAGAGGCAGAATTGATGTTCCTCGACTGCCTTCTTCTCCGATGTCTTGGCCCGCCTCTCTGCATCGGCAATTTTCTTTTCCACCGTATCGAGATCCTTAAAAATCAATTCCGCTTCGATGATCTCGATATCCCGTTTTGGATTGACATTTCCATCCACGTGAACGACGTTTTCATCGTCAAAACAGCGGACGACGTGAACGAGCGCATCGACCTCGCGGATGTGGGACAGGAATTGGTTGCCGAGGCCTTCCCCTTTGCTCGCGCCTTTTACCAGGCCTGCAATATCAACGAATTCGATCGCTGTGGGAATGATCTTGGGAGGGCTGTAGATTTTTGCCAACGCCTCAATTCGAGCATCCGGAACGGCAACGACTCCGACGTTCGGATCGATGGTGCAAAAAGGGTAGTTTGCCGCCTCCGCGCCAGCTGCGGTGATAGCGTTGAAGAGAGTGGATTTCCCTACGTTTGGAAGCCCTACGATACCGCAATTAAATCCCATGAGTCAGCGGACAATGGACAATGAGCAATGAACAATCAACAGACAGGATGGTCGTTTGGATTGTCGGCAATTATATGACAAGATACGAAAAGATGAGCGTTCGTCCAAAAGAAATCCGGGAGGAGGATGTCTCCAATAATTCTTGCGATAAAAGGAAAAAAGTTCTTGCATAATTATACGAAGGAATGTATATTTATGCACTTTTAGCAATTGCGAAGGATTGTGCGTTATGGATGTTTCGATCATCGGTGCCTCGGGTTACTCGGGGGCCGAACTTATCAGGATCTTGCTTCATCACCCTCACGTCCGGATACAACGGGTGTTTGCCAACAGCAGCGCCGGGAAACGCGTCGACGAGGTCTATGGACAATTTCGGGGTCAAACGGACCTCGTCTACGAGAGATACTCGGCAGAGCACGTGCCCGACTCGGATTTGATCTTTGTCGCTCTCCCTTCCGGCGAAGCGATGCACGTCGTTCCCGGACTCCTGAAACTGAAAAAGCGCGTCATCGACCTCGGAGGAGATTTCCGGCTCAAGGATATCCACGCGTACCAGAAATATTACAAACGCGAACATGTCTCGGCCGAAGTGGTCGAATGTGCAGCATACGGCCTGCCCGAATGGAATCAACCGGAGATCCGGAAAGCACAGCTCGTCGCGAATCCCGGATGCTATGCCACAAGCGCAATACTCCCTCTCATCCCCGTCGTCAAGGAAGGCATCGTTGAGGAACACGGAATCGTGATTAGCTCTCTCTCCGGAGTCTCCGGCGCCGGCAGAAGTGCGAGCATCGATTATTCGTTCACGGAGGTCAATGAAAGCGTCAGAGCCTACAAAGTCGCCGAACATCAACACACGCCCGAGATCGAATCCGGAATCTCGGGGCATGCCGGGCGAACGGTGCAGGTGACTTTTGTTCCGCATCTGATTCCAATCACGCGAGGAATCTACTCTTCCATCTACGCACGCTTGAAAAGAACAATCGACCAGGATGAGCTGGCATCCTTGTACGGAAAATATTATTCCGGATCTCCCTTCGTTCGATTTGACCCATCGAGAATTCCGGAGATCAAGAATGCCAATTATACGAATTTTTGCGACATCGGCTTTCGCATCGACGAGGCGAACAAGACCCTCATCCTTCTCAGTGTCATCGACAATCTTGTCAAAGGGGCGGCGGGCCAGGCTGTGCAGAACATGAACATCATGCTGGGATTCAGAGAAACGGAAGGATTACTGTAGAGTGAAAAGTGAAAAGCATGCGCCAAAGGCGGATCAGCCTTTGGCTGAGAAAATTAAAAAGATTGAAGGAGGGGTGTGCGCAGCGAAGGGGTTTACGGCCTCGGGGATACATGCCGGAATCAAAAAGCACAAAAAGGACCTTGCCCTGATTGTTTCCGAAGTTCCAGCCGCGGCAGCGGGCGTATTTACAAAAAGCGCCACGAAAGCTGCATGCGTTACGCTTAATCAATCCATCCTGAAGAAGTCCAAATCCATATCCGCGATAACGATCAACAGCGGGAACGCAAATGCGTGCACCGGTAAGCGCGGGATGAGAGACGCCGTTTCAACCGTCAATGCCACAGCAAAAGCGCTGAATATTCCGCGGTCACAGGTTCTCGTTTCTTCCACGGGAGTGATCGGAAAACTCCTCCCGATGCAACAGATGTTCTCGGGAATTGCAGATGCCGCCCTCCAACTTCACTCCGAAGGCGGCACCGCAGCTTCTGAAGCGATCTGCACGACCGATACGTTCATAAAAGAATTTGCCGTCGAACTGCCGATCGGCAATACGCGAGTCCGAATCGGCGGGATGGCGAAAGGTTCGGGCATGATTGCTCCGAATATGGCGACCATGCTTGCCTTCGTGACCACCGACGCGAAAATTTCGGACACATTGCTTGCGAAATCCCTCCGGCAGGCCACCGATATGTCATTCAATCGGATCACCGTGGACGGCGACACGAGCACGAACGATATGGTCATCGCATTGGCCAATGGAAAAGCAAACAACGTTCCGCTGAAGGAAGGGTCAACATCGTACAAGCGGTTCTACCAGGCTTTCGAATATGTTCTCACCGTCCTGTCGAAGATGATTGTTAAAGACGGCGAGGGGGCGACGAAATTCATCGAAGTTGTTGTGAAAGGGGCGAAATCCAGAAATGAGGCAGAATTAGCCGGCCGCACGATCTGCAATTCGCTGCTCGTTAAGACGGCGATCCATGGGGAAGATGCAAATTGGGGGAGGATTCTCGCCGCCGTAGGCAGATCCGGGATCCGCTTCAATCCGGACAAAACGGAAATATACTTCGACAAACTCCGCATCCTCGGGAAAAACTATTCTGCTGCATTCTCGGAGGCCGCTGCGAAGAAAGTTTTGCAGCAAAAGGAAATTACGGTCTTCGTCGATCTGCACGGCGGTCCGCACTCGGCCACACTGTGGACATGCGATCTCTCGAAGGGTTACGTCGATATCAATGCAAGCTACAGGAGTTAGTTTAACAAGTGGAATGGTGGAATAGTGGAATGCTGGAATGATGGAATCATGGAATGATAGAATAGTGGAATGATGCGGATGAAGATGGGATTATTAAGGAAAACAAGTGCAGAGCGGCAATTAATAATTCAAGTTACCTGAAGAGTTCTGAGAGATGAAAAAAGAAGAAGTACTGATCGAGGCGCTCCCTTATATCCAGAAATATGAGGGAAAGACCTTTGTCATCAAGTATGGCGGCGCAGCGATGACGGACCCGGCCCTTCGCGAGACGTTCGGCAAGGATGTCACCATCCTCCGGAAGATCGGGATCAACATTGTGATCGTGCACGGAGGCGGAAAGGAGATCACCGAGATTGCAAAGAAGCTGGGCATCGAGACCAAATTTGTGGATGGGCAGCGGTACACAGACGAAGCGATGGTCGAGGTGGTCCAGATGGTTCTCGCCGGGAAGATCAACAAAGAAATCGTCAACCTCATCAACCAGAACGACGGGGACGCGATAGGTTTGAGCGGAGTTGACAATATGCTCCTCCGTGCCGAGAAGATCACGGATGGAAAGCAAGACCTGGGATACGTCGGCAAGGTCACCACCGTAAACGTTCCGTTCATCGAGCTGCTTCTCAAAAACGGTATGATGCCGGTGATTGCTCCCGTCGGAATCGGAAAGAACGGAACGGTCCTGAATATCAACGCCGATCTCGCCGCCGGCACAATCGCCGATGCGTTGAAAGCTGAAAAGCTCGTCTATTTGAGCGATATCGAAGGGATCGTCATCAACAACAAGCGAATCTCTACGATTACCGAAGTTGAGGCAAAGAAGCTGATCGAGGATGGTTCGATTTTTGGAGGGATGATTCCTAAAGTGCAGTCGGCGTTCCGGACTTTGAACGCAGGCGTAAAGAAAGTTCACATCGTCGACGGAAGAATCACGCATTCGCTTCTTCTGGAAATATTCACAGACGAAGGTATCGGCACGCAGATGGTTCGCGAAAGCGTCATCAAGAAGCGCTGAAAGTACTCCAGCTATGGATAAAGCAAAAAGGCATTTTGCGATAAAAGAGATCATTCAGTCGAAGCCCGTTCATAACCAGGAAGAACTTTGTCTCGACCTGAAGAAACGGGGCTTCGAGACCACTCAGGCAACGCTCTCGCGGGACCTCAAGGAACTTGGCGTTATCCGCACTCACTCCGGCGACAGGCTGCGTTATTCGCTGACCGCCGAAAGCGAAGAGCGCAAAATGAAGTCGCTCATCGGCTTTGAGGTAACGAGTATCGTCGCGAACGAAACGATGATCGTCATTCGAACCTTGCCGGGAAGAGCGCCGGGAGTGGCATCGTTCCTCGATTCGCTTCACAATCCCCATCTGCTCGGCACGGTGGCCGGCGACGATACCGTTATGGTGCTTCCTTCAACAATACGAAAAATCAACTCGACGCTTCGAGACATTAAGAACGCACTGGTGGAACGCGCCGGCCAGGATTGACATCCCCCGGCGCTTTCACGGTCAAACTTATCTACTAACACAAAGGAAGACATATTTTGAAAAAGGAAAAGATTGCAGTCGCCTATTCGGGCGGGCTTGATACCTCTGTTATCGTGAAATGGCTCCAGGAAAAATACGATGCAGACGTCATCACCGTCACCGGAAATCTGGGTCAGCAAAAAGAGCTCGTCGGCGTCGCCGAAAAGGCGTACAAGACGGGCGCAAAGAAAGTCTACATCCAGGATTTGCGGAAGGAATTTGTCGAGGACTATATTTATCCCGCATTAAGAGCGGGTGCGTTGTATGAGCACATCTATCCCATGGCAACATCGCTTGGCCGCCCGCTCCTGGCAAAGGCACTGGTCGAAGTTGCCTTGAGGGAGAAGTGCACGGCGGTTGCGCATGGCTGCACCGGAAAAGGCAACGACCAGGTCCGCTTCGAGGTTTCGGTCATGGCGCTCGCGCCCGAGCTGAAGGTTCTCGCCCCCCTTCGCGATTGGGAGTTCAAATCGCGCGAAGAAGAAATTGCATATTGCGAACACCACGGGATTCCCGTATCGGCGACAAAAAAGAATCCATATTCCATCGATGAAAATATCTGGGGAACGGCAATCGAATGCGGCATCCTCGAAGACCCGATGGAAGAACCGCCGCAGGACGCCTACCAGCGGACGGTGTCGCCGGAAGATGCTCCGAACAAGGCGACATATGTCACTATCGGGTTCGAGCAGGGCGTCCCCGTATCACTCGACGGGAAGAAAATGCCGGGCGTGTTGTTGATTGAAAAACTGAATGAAATTGCCGGGGCGAACGGCGTAGGGAGAATGGATCTTGTTGAGAACCGGCTCGTGGGAATCAAATCGCGCGAGGTCTATGAAGCTCCAGCCGCCGTCACGCTTCATTTTGCTCATCGTGAGTTAGAGCGGCTCACTCTGGACAAGGAAGTATTCCACTACAAAGCCAAGCTGGCGGACGACTACGCAACACTCATCTACAACGGCCTCTGGTTCTCTCCCCTAAAAGACGCGATTGACGGGTTCGTATCGGAGACGCAGAAAAATGTGACCGGCATCGTCAAGGTTCGTCTCTATAAGGGCAACCTGACGGTGGGCGGGCGGACTTCCCCCTACTCACTCTACGACACCAAACTGGCCACCTACACTGTCGATGACACGTTCGACCATTCCGCGTCCGAAGGATTTATCAAGATCTACGGATTGCCGATGAAGACGTATCACAGGGTGAACAAAACGGTGCTGCGAAAAACCGTTAAACACCTGAAAAAGAAATGGTAGCGTCGTAGTCAGGTTTTGGCAATAGCCCGACGATGCATGCTCAACACGAATCCCCGTGAAGTGAACGCTTCCCGGGGATTTTGTGTTTTGATCTTGCATCTGAGCACGGGATTTCTAACTTCTTAAACATCCCCCCCGTAGCGAAAAAGCCATCATAAGGAGAGAACAATGTTCCGAAACCTTCGTTTGTCGACGAAGCTGCTCGTCACGTTTGTGCCGCTGCTGATTATCGCCATTGCCGTAAGCGGCGACGTCAATATTGCGTTCCAACAGGATCTTATCCAGATGCAGGCGCTTCAATCCGCCGGGCAGAAGGCTCAGATCGTCCGCGAAGCGCTCGTGAACCAGATGGTCGAGAATCAGCAAGTGAAGGACGAGTTTCTCGACCGCATCCAGCATGTTGCCGGGCTGAACAATCTCTACATCCGCTTCGTGCCGGAGAACCTTCACCTGCGCGAATTCCTCGAAGACACCACACGTGCGGCACGGTTGAAGAAAAGGGTCGACTATGCGAATTCAAAAGATGAAATCGACAATCAATACGGAAATGAAGCTCTGGCCACCGGCGAGCAAAAGTGGCTCCGGACCGGAGATAATTTCAGAGCGATGATTCCATTCAAGGCCGAGAAGAAGTGTCTCGCCTGCCACGATGTCCAGATCAACCAGCCGCTGGGAGTTGCCCAGATAGAATTTCCCCTCACCGATGTTCTCGCCTCCATCAAAGAGAGTTCCGTTCGATCCGGCATGATTTCGGTAGGATTTGCGCTCTTCTCCATCGTCGTGGGGTTTATCTTTTATCGGTCGTTGATCCAGAAGCCGATCAAAAAATTGGAGAAGGCTGCTGAGGAGATCGGCAAAGGAAATCTCAGCTACGACATGGAAGTCGCCCGCGCAAAGGACGAACTCGGCAACCTTTCCCGATCGTTTGACCAGATGAGGGGAGCGCTGAAGCAAAGCCAGGAGACGGTTCGCATGTCGACGGTGGGGCAGGTTGCTTCCTCGTTGATTCAGGATTTTCGCGCTCCGATGCGGGATATCCTTGCGGCGATCGACCAGATCCAGCGCGGACCGCTCGACGAGGAGAAGAAAATGCACGCATGCGAAACCGCGCGGAGTGCCGTGCAGGTCGTCAACAAGATGACCCAGGATTTGCTCGACTACACAACGGGCGAATTGAAAGTCGACAAGAAACTGACCGACGTTTCTCAACTCATGAGAGCAATAGCTGCACAACTGAAGCCCGATCTCGATAAGGAGAACATCAAGTTCGAACTGATCACCGGGTACGACGGTTCGGTCATCCTCGATCCGGACCGGACTCGCAGAGCTCTTGTGAACATCATTGCCTATGCTCAAAACTACGTCGCCCCTAATGGAATGATCCGCCTTTCAAACGAGATTGTAGGAACGAGCCTCGTCTTTAAGATATCTGACAACGGCAGCGGGATACCGGAGGCGTTCAAAGAGAAGGTGTTCGAACCGTTTGTCAAAATCGTGAAGGGCAAGGGCGTGGGCGTGGAAATGGCTCTTGCAAAGCGGATGATCGAGAAACAAGGGGGGAAAATTCAGATAGCTTCCCTGGAGGGGAAAGGCACAACGTACTCCCTCATTATGCCGTTGAGTTGATTGAATGCATCACAGCATGTGAAGGTTTTCTCTTCTGAAAGTCTATCGCACCCAGATCTTGATAACTGAGCGCCTTGCTGCCTGCACATTAGCACCCTCTCGGTAACGAGGTGATCGGAAAACGGAGATCCTTGCGAGGACCCCGACGCTCTGTGTCGGAGGACGAAGCAATCCCCCATTGATCACGGGGATTGTCCCGCAGTATGGGATCCCGTTCTGCGAGCGAGATCGCATTAACAAATCAATCAATGTAGACCACCTCCCCTTCCCGGGTAATGGGACATTTTCAAAAAAAGTCATTGCGAGGAGCCCCGCTGAACACGGGGTAAACTTCGCGATGAAGCAATCTCCTTTTGAAACAGGGGATCGTCCCGCCGTATGGGATCCCGCTCTTCGAGCGGGATCGCAATGACCTTTACTCGACGCGGCCCACTATCCCCTCAGGCATCTTCCTTGATATTCCTCGCAAAAATCCCTATCTTGATAAATGCTAAAGAGGTTTTGATTGCAGAATGTAGGAATTCTGACAGCTTTTGTATTCGGATTGCTCTCCTTTGTTTCTCCCTGCGTGCTCCCCATCGTGCCCGGGTATATTTCTTTTATTTCCGGAGTATCACTGGACGAAATGCAGAATGCGGAACATAAGAAGTCCGCGCTGCGTTCTATAATAGTGAACTCGCTCTTCTTCATTTGCGGGTTCACCCTTGTGTTCGTCCTCCTTGGCGCCTCAGCGACGACCATCGGGAAAGCCTTCAATGAGTACTATTCGACGATCAGCAAGGTTGCTGGCGTGCTGATCATCGTTTTTGGGCTGCACATGATGGGCCTGTTCAAGCTGAATTTTTTGAATTACGAAAAGAGATTTCATGTTCAACAGAAGAAGCTCGGCAAATTCGGATCGTTCCTCGTCGGAACCGCGTTTGCTTTTGGATGGACCCCCTGTATCGGACCCGTCCTCGCTGCCATCCTCGTCGTTGCCGCCCAGCAAGACACTGTCTATAAGGGAATCGTTCTGCTCGCCAGTTATTCGCTCGGCCTGGGAATTCCGTTCTTCTTGACCGGCTTGAGCATTAACGCTTTCTTCAATGTATTCAACAGGGTGAAGAAGTATTTTCATGCCATCGAGATTGCCGGCGGTGCGATGCTCGTCGTTCTTGGTGTGCTTATGATCGCGAATTATCTGACCATTATTTCGTCATATTTTTCACGCTGGCTTCCGTTTTTAAATGAACTCTCGTAACTACAATTCCAGAGGATAAGGATACAATGGAGAAGAAAACTAGATCCCTTGAAGAGGTAACGATCCGCTTCGCGGGCGACTCAGGGGACGGCATGCAGCTGACCGGAACTCAATTTACGAGCACCTCGGCAATCATGGGAAATGATCTGAGCACGCTCCCCGACTACCCGGCCGAAATCAGGGCGCCGCAGGGGACGCTGTTCGGCGTCAGCGGATTCCAGATTCATTTTGGAAGCACGGAAATCAATACGCCCGGAGATCAATGCGACGTGCTTGTTGCGATGAACGCGGCAGCGCTCAAGGTGAACCTCCGCAGTCTGGTGGACGGCGGGGCGATCATCGTCAACACGGACGGGTTCAACGACAAAAATTTGAAGCTTGCCGGATACCAGGCCAACCCTCTGGCGGACAATTCGCTCGCAAAATACCAGCTGTTCCAGGTAGACATCTCCAAACTCACCGAGCTGGCGCTTGCGGATATGAACTTGCCGACGAAGATTGTCGACCGGACAAAGAATTTCTTTGCGCTCGGGATGATGTATTGGATGTACAACCGATCGATCGAGACCACGGTGGAATGGATACAAAAAAAGTTCAAGGCGAAACCCGATATCGTCGAGGCGAATTCGAGAGTCTTGAAAGCCGGATGGAATTTCGCAGAGACGACTGAGATTTTCAAGGTTCGCTATGAAGTGAAGGCGGCTTCTCTCCCCCGCGGAAATTACCGCAATATCACCGGCAACTCGGCAATTGCGTTGGGGCTGGTCGCAGCCGCGGACAAAGCAAAACTCGACCTCTTTCTGGGGAGTTACCCGATCACTCCGGCGAGCGACATTCTGCACGAGCTGTCGATGTATAAACAGTACGGCGTAAAAACATTTCAAGCCGAAGATGAGATCGCTGCCATCACGAGCGCGATCGGGGCGTCGTTCGGCGGCGCACTTGCCGTCACAACGACCAGCGGTCCGGGCGTCGCGCTGAAAACTGAAGCGATCGGGTTGGCTGTGATGGTTGAACTTCCCCTCCTCATCATCAACATCCAGCGCGGCGGACCGAGCACGGGACTTCCGACAAAAACGGAGCAGGCCGATTTGCTCCAGGCGCTCTACGGGCGAAATGGAGAGGCACCTGTCCCGATCATCGCTGCCGCAACTCCAAGCGATTGTTTTAACGCCGTCTTCGAGGCGGCAAGAATTGCTCTGAAATACATGACGCCTGTCATGGTTCTTTCGGATGGATATCTCGGCAACGGGTCAGAACCGTGGCTGCTCCCGGATACAAAAACGCTGGCCGACATCTCGCCAAAGTTCAGGACCGATCCGAACAATTACCTTCCGTACCTCCGCAATGAAGTGACGCTCGCCCGCGAATGGGCCATCCCGGGTACACCGGGGCTTGAACACCGAATAGGCGGGCTGGAGAAACAGGACAAGACCGGCAACGTCAACTACGAGCCCGAGAATCACAACAAGATGGTTCATCTTCGTGCAGAAAAAGTCGAACGCATTGCGAACGACATTCCGCCGGCAGAGGTCGAAGGGGATCCGAAAGGCGATCTTCTCGTCGTTGGATGGGGCGGAACGTACGGCGCCATCCGGTCCGCGGTGGAAATGAAGCGTGCGCAAGGTAAATCTGTTTCGCATCTCCACCTCAGGTACTTGAATCCCCTTCAAAAGAACATCGGGGAGATCCTTTACAATTTTAAGCACGTGCTCGTCCCGGAAATCAATTTGGGACAGCTGATCAAAGTCCTGCGCGCCAAATATCTGGTTCCGGCGATTGGGTTGAACAAAGTCGAAGGACTGCCGTTCAAGTCCTCGGAGATTGAAAGCAAAATTGATGAC
>CAYLMV010000086.1:0-16031 GCA_964384415.1 uncultured Chitinophagaceae bacterium
CCTTCGTCCAGAATTCCTCGATGCGCAACGACATCGGCGGTGTAGCCGGACATGTAGATCACCTTCATTCCTGGTCTTACCCGTTCGAGCCGCTCCTTCAATTCTCTGCCATTCATTTCGGGCATCACCACGTCGGTAATGAGAAGGTCAAATTTTACATCGCTCCGCTCGCACAGAAGAATCGCGTCTCCCGGAGATTTGGCGATGAACACGGTATAGCCAAACAACTCAAGCGAGCTTTTTGCCAGATCAAGAAGCTGTTCCTCATCTTCCACGACGAGAATCGTTTCATTGCCCTTAAGAGGAATATCCTCTTCCTTCGCGCTGGGCACGTCTATTTCTCCGAAGAACCGGGGCAGATAAATCCTGAACGTTGTTCCCTTTCCCGGCTCGCTGTAGACGTTGATGTATCCGTTGTTCTGTTTCACAATGCCGAACACCGTCGCAAGACCCAAACCGGTTCCCTGTCCTTTAGGTTTTGTCGTGAAAAAAGGCTCAAAGATCTGAGTGATTGTCGCCTTGTCCATCCCGCTGCCGGAGTCGCTGAATGCAATCATCACAAAATCGCCTGGCTGAAAATCCATGTGCGCTTTGCAGTAATCTTCATCGATGACTTCGTTGGACGATTCTATGGAGATTGCTCCGACATCGGCAATCGCATCCCGCGCGTTGGTCGCGAGATTTGCCAGAATCTGATCGACTTGAGCCGGATCGATCTTTGTGTTCCAGAGATCTTTTTCGAGATGCAGCGTCACCGTGATATCTTCTCCCACAAGGCGGGCGAGCATCTGTTGAAGACCCGTTAGGGAATCGTTGAGGTTGAGCACGACCGGCGTAATGACCTGCTTTCTGGCGAACGCGAGGAGTTGCTTCGTCAGCTCGGCGGAGCGCTCTGCGGCCGACGCGATAGCGCGCACTTTTCGCGCAATGGGATCCAGCGGGCTCATGGCATGTTCTATGAGCTTGGCGTACCCGAGAATGACAGCAATAACATTGTTGAAATCATGGGCAATACCTCCGGCCAGCCTGCCGATGGCCTCCATTTTTTGCGCCTGAGCCAATTGGGCCTGAAGTAGTCTGTGTTCGGATTGATCGTTGAAGACGAGGACCACGCCGATGGTATCTCCGTGTTCGTTGCGGATCGGCGCTCCGCTGTCGGCAATAGGACGCCGCACGCCGTCTTTCGCAATCAACGAAGTATGGTTTGCAAGGCCGACGATCGCTCCCTGGCGAAGAACCCGAAAGACGGGATTCTCAACGGGTCTTCCCGACTCTTCGTTGACGATGGTGAACACTTCATCGATGAATTTGCCAGCCGCCTGTTCCTCCGACCAGCCCGTAAGAGATTCCGCGACAGGGTTCATCTGCAACACTCTTCCCCGGACGTCTGTCGTGATTACTCCATCCCCGATGCTGTATAATGTCGTCCGGAATCGTTCTTCGCTGATGCGCAACGCGTCTTCAGCCCTCGTTCGTTCGGTAATATCCTGAATGACTGTTCGAATCCCCGTAATTTTCCCTTGATCATCCTTAATCAGTCTCTCTTCCATTAATGTTGTAAACTCTGTACCGTCTTTGCGAACATAATTCCGGATCGTGCCTTTGGTAGGAGGGATTACTCCAGCCAGCTTTTCCGCAACCCTTTTTCGAGACGATTCCGGCTCGTGTACAAAGTGCCACACGGGATGACCGATCATCTCTTCCCGGTCATATCCCAGCATTTCCAATTCGGTTCGGTTCACATCAACGATGCAGCCATCCGAGTCAATTTCGTGGTAACCGATAGGCGCACGATCGAACAGCTCTCTGGATTTCTCTTCGCTTTTCTTCAATGACTCCTGTATTCGTTTCTGCTCGGAAATATCTTCATAGGTGCCTAAAACACCCTTGATGATCCCTTCGGAGTCGAACAAGGGAACTTTGCTTGTGCGCAGCCAGATGATGCGCCCGTCGGGCGTTGTCTGGGGTTCCTCGTAGTTCAGCCTCGGCTTTCCCGTGTCGATGACCGACCGGTCGTCGGCGCGATAGGCTTCTGCCTGGGCAACCCAGCCCATTTCCCAGTCGTTCTTTCCGACGAGTTCTTCCGGCGACGAGAGCCCCGAGTCGTTTGCGAACGATTGATTACAGCCCCGATAATTGGAATCGCAGTCTTTCCAAAAGACGCGCACAGGAATGGTATCCAGGACCAGTCGAAGCATTTGCCGGGACTCCAGGAGAAGTTCCCGAGCCTGCAGCTCCTCTGTAATGTCGCTCTCCAGAAGTGCAAATTGAACATTCGTTCCCTTGCCATCGCAGAGCGGGTAGAGAAAATTTTCTACGTGCTGTCTTCCGTTGACGATCTCAAAGTTCTCAGCCGTTCCGGTCGAGGCGACTTTTGCGATGCGGTCATTCAACAGAGAAGCGAATGCCTGAGACCTGAAATCGCAAATTGATCGGCCTATGAGTTCGGAGACCGCCTTGCCCGATGACCGGGCGAACGCGGGGCCGGCTGACAGGATTCGGCCGCTCTTATCGATGATTGTAAGGGACTGTTCAGCAGCCTCCCACGGGTCCGGTGTTCGACCTGCGACGAGGGAGTCTGAACCCATTGGAGTTATTTCATCTTTGTGCGACATGTTGACCTCATTGCAAACGGCATGATGTAAGAATTTCCTCTTGCCGGGAGCGGAATGTGCTTGGAATTGGTGCTGTGTGTTGCTAATCAGATCTCAACCCTGGACTGGAACTTGTTGTCACAAGCGGATCCATTTCGTTGAAAGAACCTTATGCGCGTAAGCAAGAATTGATACCTCGGAGAAATTTGCCCAAGGACCGATGTGGCTCTTCTTGAGCGACTGTTTACGAGAGCTGCGGAGGGAGCTTCCAACATATTCGGACGATCGGAGAAACAAACCATGGCCGGACGAAGCCTCGGAGATGAGCAACAAAGACTTGCTTTCTATGCACGACGTAGTGAAATGATATAAGAAAGAATTCAATCAAATACAATGTTGGAGGTCACCATTATTGAGGCGAGATGCAATCGAGCCTGACGTGCAAAGTACCGTCACAGACAATTCTTTTGACATGATAGTCGACACAAAGATCATGGCGATGCCTGTCACTTTGATTTGAAGCTCGTTCAATCATTGTGCCGCTGGTATTGCATTCAGAGGTGTCGAGCAAAAGTTCCGACTTCGTTCAAGTTTGGGTCAACATCTCTATTCTCAGTACTGAAAACTGACAAAATCGCTTTTTCCAGTTTTGAGAAGTTAGGGAGATGCGAGGATGCGGCTCAGGTCTGGCCAGGCAGTTAATGCCGTTTAAGCGATCAAATATCAGTTTTCGCGAAAAGCCTCAGCCGGAGACTGGCACGAGCCTTGCGCCCTATTCTGGTAATTGACCTAAACAACTGAGGGAGGTGCACTATTTTTGTCGTTCGAAATATACTTGTCCCAACGGATTTCTCCGAATGTTCTGCCGCTGCATTTGAGCACGCGGCGACTTTTGCCATCATGTACAATGCTCATCTTCATGTCCTTCATGTGGTGAAAGAGATGCCGTTTCCGGCCTCCGATTCCAGCTCAGAAGTTCCGAATGGAACAGATAGATTGAAAAGAAGCGATCTCGAAGATCGTTTGGAAAAGTTCGTTGCCCGTTGGCTTCCCCAGCATACGAAGCTTATTTGCCATGTGAGGATCGGCCAGCCTTACAAAGAAATTATTGACTACGCAAATCAGGAAGAGATCGATCTCATCGTGATTGCGACGCATGGCAGAACAGGATTAAATCATCTGATGATGGGAAGCGTCGCCGAAAAAGTCATGAGACTGTCGCCGGCACCGGTGTTAACGGTGAAACCGCACAGGCCGATTTCCATTTTGAATTCCGATTTTGAAGGAGAATCGGTAGCTTCTGAATCGAGAGCGCATGAACTCAATCAGTGAGCCGCGGGTGAAGTTGTGCAGCGGCAATCAGATGATCGCCTATGGGGCCGTAGAGGCGGGTTGCCGATTTTTTGCCGGATATCCGATCACGCCGGCATCGGGCATCTATAAGACGATGATCGATTTGCTCCAGAGCCGCGGTGACGTGGCAATCAGCGCCCCCGATGAAATCTCAGCTCTTGCATACTGCGTTGGCGCTTCAATGAGAGGCTTCAAGTCGATGACGGCGACCTCGGGACCGGGCTGGGCGCTTATGATAGAGACAGCACAATACGCTTTGATGACCGAGACGCCACTTGTCATCGCCTTGGTGCAACGCCTTGGTCCCAGCACAGGGGGCGCGACGCAAGGTGCGCAAGGAGACGTCTTATTGGCTGAGTTCTTCACCAGCGGCGGATATACTATTCCAATCCTCTGCCCGAGCACTGCCGCCGAGTGTTATGAGCTGACGGTGCGCGCGTTCGCATGGTCCGAGAAGCTCCGAACGCCCGTGATAGTGTTGAGCGATAAGGAAGTCGGGATGACGAGCGAGGCTGTCGATTTTGCCAACCTGAAAAGTGACCCGTGCCCCGATCGCATTGAAAATCCGCCATCTGGAAACTCAAAAATGTACGACTTTGTCGATCCCTCCGATGTGCCCCCCTTCATCACCGTTGGAGGCGAGCTGAAGGTTACTGCCACCGGATCTGCGCATAACAAAGATGGCGTGTTAAAGAAGAATGATACAGAGACGATTGAGGTCTTGCACCATCTCGAAGAAAAGATCATTTCCCGGAGAGACGAACTGGCACTTGTGAAACTTGACGGCCAGGAAGGATCAGATTCGCTTGTGATCAGTTATGGAATCACTGCCCGTGCCGCACGAGAGGCTGTCAGGAATTGCAGGAAGAAGGGGCGGAAGGCCTCAGTTTTAAGTATACAAAGCCTCTTTCCGGTACCGGAGAAAAAGATAAGAGAAGCGCTGACCGGGATCTCGAAGGTTCTTGTTGCGGAAGAAAATTTTGGCGGGTTGTACCGGAGCAGAATTGAATATCTGATGAAAGGAAAAGAGGTGTTGGGCATCAACAAAGTCGGTTCTATGATAACTCCCAAAGAAATTGAGGACGCTCTTGCCTGACACCGCAACATATCTTGTCGAGCATTGCACCATGCCTTTCTGCAAAGGCTGCGGCCACTCGCTCACCATCCGTGCATTGGACAGGTCTCTGGTGGATTTGCAGTTATCCCCGTCGAAAGTTTGTCTCGTCACCGACATCGGCTGCGTCGGTCTCGCTGATTCCTTGTTCAGTTCCATCCACACGGTTCACACAACGCACGGCCGTTCATCTGCATTCGCAACTGGAATTGAAGTTGCCGACTCCCTCTTGGGTGACAATCATCTGAATACCCTCGTGCTGATAGGTGATGGAGGGGCGATGATTGGATTGCAGCACCTTGTTAATGCAGCGTTGATGAACGTCAACATTACTGTTGTGCTCTGCAATAATTTCCTGTTTGGGATGACCGGTGGTCAAAACTCGGCTTTTTCTCCATACGAATTTGTCACACAGACGACGCCGAGGGGGAACATTGTCCCGCCGCTTGATATATGTCGGATCATGCTGGATTGCGGTGCGGAATTTGTTGCGCGCGGTTTGGCGACCGAAAAAGACTTGAGCGAGACGATCGCCGCCGCAATACGTCATCCCGGCTTTGCCCTCGTCGAAGTGGTGGAGCTTTGCACCGAACACGCGCTCGACATGAACGGCCTCACGGGAAAATCTCTCCGCAAGGTCCTGGAAACGAACAATCAGCCTCTCGGATTATTGAGTGATCAGGGGGAGAGGTCGGATTTCAGCGAACGTTATGAAGATAAATATCCGAAGAAATCTTCTGGCGTTAAGGAACATACCATCTCGTGCTCGGCTCCGCGCAAACTCGCCAAGCAAATCGGCATTGTGGTAGCAGGGAGTGCCGGTGAAAAAGTTCAGTCTGCGGCGCGAAAATTGTGCGAAGCTGGAATTTCGTTCGGACTTCATTGTACCCAGAAGAGCGACAACCCGGTGACACAAGGCTCCGGCTTCTCGATAGCAGAAGTGATACTCTCGTCGGGCGATATCCTTTACACGGGAATAGAGACTCCCGACGCCATTGTTGTTGTCTCCAACGAAGGACTGAGTGAACTCGAAGAGAGGCATCTTCTCGACTCATTGACTTCGGAATCGATGCTCGTCGCCGACAAGGAAATTGGAACTTTTTTATCGAAGGCATCGACTTTTGTCTACCCATTCAGGAAAGAATACGGCCCGGATAAAGCCGCAGTTCGCGCTCTCGAGTATTTTGTGAAAGTTTCGGGCATTTTCCCCGCCGGGACGGTTCTCTCGTGACCTCTGTCAATCACCCAGGAATGTCTTGCCTTCTCCAATCGAGTTTAGTATATTGAGCAAGAATTGGGTTTGTGACGTAGTCCTTGCGGAAGTGGTGGAACTGGCAGACACACCATCTTGAGGGGGTGGCGCCCACAAGGCGTGCGGGTTCAAGTCCCGCCTTCCGCACATTCTCTATTGACATTGACGAAAACCATCAGTATAATTCGGAAAAGTTAAAGGATGCATCGTTGAGAATCATAGCCTACTCCATTTTGTTGCTTACGCTGTGCGTGGCGCTTGCCTATGCAGGGGCGACAATCACCAATGGATCTCTGAGTGCATGGAGTGATGGCAATTATGTGCATATCGCGTGGAGCACTTCAGAAGAGAGCGGTGTGACAAGATTTGAGATCGACCGCAAAGGGAGCGGCGACGCAGGGTATGTTGCAATTGGTTCTGTTGCGCCGAATCCGAACAGAACGTACGAGTTCATCGATTATTCGGCATTCAAGACGTCTGCTTCCGTGTATGAGTACCAGATCACGGTGGTTTCGTCAGATGGAAGATGGACCGATCCGGTCGTGCTCCGCGTTTCACACAACGTATCGAGCGTCAAGAGAACGTGGGGAAGCCTGAAAGCAATGTTCCGCTAAAAGTATTTTTTATCCTTTCTAAGCGATACATCGATTGTTTGTGTATCGCTTTTTTTTTGAGAGTATGGTCGCAACCGATAAGCCGATAATCCTTGCCTCGCGTTCTCCCCGCCGGAGTCACCTGTTGCGGCAAATCGGGATTTCTTTCACCGTCCAGGAAAGCGGCGTTGATGAAACTGTTCCGGAAGGAACTTCGCCCGACCAAACCGTACGGATGCTCTCGCTTGAGAAGGCCAGGAAGGTCGCGGAAAGAATTGGAACCGGCATTGTCATCGGCGCCGATACCATTGTCGTTCTGAACGGCGTCGTCCTTGGGAAGCCGATCTCGGAGGCCGATGCGGCGAGGATGCTGAGAATGCTGAGCGGCAAAACTCACACAGTGTATACGGGCCTGGCTCTCGTTGATGCCGAAACGGGAAAATCGTGCGTCGATCTGGAAAAAACGGAAGTCACTTTTCGGCCGCTGACCGAACGGGAGATCGAACAGTACGTGAAATCAGGCTCGCCGATGGACAAGGCGGGGGCGTACGGTATTCAGGACGACTACGGAGCCGTTTTTGTGGAAAAGATCAACGGCTGCTTCTATACCGTAGTTGGATTCCCGCTCTCTAAATTCTACACGTTGTTCAATGTATTTCTTGCTGACTTGCGCTGACATTCCGGGAGGATGCTCATGGAACAGAAAATCCGTGTCTTAATTGCGAAAGCCGGGCTCGACGGCCACGACAGAGGTGCAAAAGTCATTGCGGCTGCTCTCAGGGATGCCGGGATGGAAGTGATATACACCGGCCTCCGGAAATCTCCGGAAACAATCGTGGACGCCGCACTCCAGGAAGATGTCGACGCCATCGGGATCAGTTCGCTCAGCGGGGCGCACATGACCATCTTTCCCAAAGTGCTTGCGTTGATGAAAGAGAAAGGAATGGAGGGGGTTCTTCTTTTTGGGGGAGGGATTATTCCGCAGAACGATATTGAGAATCTTGAAAAGATGGGAGTAGGCGAACTGTTCACTCCCGGGGCCTCAACGATGGAGATCGTCAGCTATCTGAGTGCGTACTTTCAGGCGCACGCACGATGATCATGTATCGAGCCGGATAGACGGCTGCGGGTTCAGCCAATCTTTTTCGGTGCGCAGCTCCGTCGGCACTTTTCGGGTAATGACCGAAATCTGGCCGGGATCAAAACCGAAGAGGTCTTCCGATGAGAAGATCGCCCTGAAATCCTTCTCCGAGAAAAATACTTCAAACTTCGCAGAAAATTCTTCCAGCCGCTTCACGTAGTACTCCACGTTCTCATCCGGAAAATTTGGATCCCATTCGAACGACTCCTTCGCATTTTCAAACCCCTTAATGTTTGCCGAGTTCCCCGTAAAGTAATACGTCATTTTGTCGCCGGGCCTGTACGGCCGCGAGGAATAAAGCGCCAGTTCGTAGCTCGCGGCCTTATTACGCTGGCCGGCTTCCACTTCACGCCGGTAGACCTCCAGTGAGTCTTTGAGCGTTTCCGTCCGCGAAAAGTCCTTCACCTCCATGAGATGCTCGCGGATCGAGCGCTCAACTTCGAGATAGAGCTGATGGAGCTCGCTGATTCTCTCGTTGAGAATGCACTCCAAACATTGCTGGATGTAGTGCCGGCCGAATCCTTCCATGCTCCGCGAAATCAACGACGAGCCTTTGATTGTAATTTTATCGTCGTAACTGAGGAGCGCGTAATTCTTCTTTTTATAACTCAGGATTCTCTTGTACCTGCCGTCGAATCCAAGGTTAATCCCCTCCGGAAGGGAGCTGGAAAGGCGCTCTACGTAGTGCATCTCGGATGTCTCGCCTTCAACGTTGTCGGGAGGGATGAAATAAAGTCCATCCGTGTCGACTTCGATGATCTTGCCGTTTTGTAAATCGATGTCATGAATCATCTGTCGCAAGAGTTCCTGCCCGGTCAATGTGACGACATCCGCCTGAGCATAATCGTTGAAGAGCGCCCGGGCATAGCCAAGATAGCCGTAGAACGAGTTCACGAGAATCTTAAACGACGATTGCATCGCGTCCAGTTTGGAACGCTCAGGCCCTTCCGGCGACTCCTTCATCAGTTTTTTCGTCTGGAGGCGAAGTTTCGTCAGATGTTCAAGCGCTGCGCTGAAAATGTTCAGTGAATCGGTCCGCGGATGGATTTTCTTCGAAATCATGATGGACGGGTAGAGCGACTCAACGTCTGCATGAACGATCGGGCCCAGCACTCCGGTGTAGTAGATGTCGGCATATCCGCCGGTCGTTTGTGCCCCCGCTTCCGGTTTTGGGATGGAATGACGCTGCCGCAAGTACTCACGCAGGAGCAAGGCTTCTATCTTGGACGCTGAACCGAGCTTTGCTACGGTGCCGTAGTTAAACGGGAGCATTTGAGTGAGGTAGAATGTACTCATCGACAGCCGATCGCTGAGTGCTCTCGTCTCCCGGACGTCGTCCAAGGCATAATCCTTTAATGTCTCGGGATCATTGTCCCAATACCAGGAGATTTTTTCCCCGGGGATATACGTCCGATCTGGCGAAGCGAGGCCGAAATGTTTTGCGGCGTACTTCAGCGTGTAGTTTTCCATCGAACGCTTTATCATATCGTACGACTGCACCAGCAGCCATGTATCGATGACATGGCGTCCCGGGATCTCATAGCTGGTGTACTCCACTTCGTTTTCTGCAAACGAAGTGCGCGAGCGATAGCCGCGCGGCGAGGATTTGTCTCTCCCCACGGCGAAGTCGATCCGATGCATCTCGCACCGCTTCAGCAAATAGGGGAGGTCAAAATTGAAAATATTATGTCCTTCGATCACATCAGGGTCTTTTTCCTGAATAATGGCAACACACTGTTTCAACAGATCGGGCTCAGGAGTTTGCTTCCCTCCCAGGATCTTTTCCCAGCCCCGATTGTCCGCGAGGGATATCAGGATAATCCGGTCTTCTGGCCGCTCCGCATTGCTGAAACGATAGCTCTTCGAATACGTCTCGATATCGATTTGCAGCCTGTACACTTGGGAGAATTCCATCCCCTTGAACAACGTTTTGCCGGATTGCATCAGGAATTGTGTGTTTGTGTCAGGGCGAAGATAAATGCGGTCTGTCTCCGTATATGAATCGATTTTATTCTCTTGCGATCTATTGACGGAATCCAGAACATGACGTACGGCATCCCACATGTCATTTCCCCGGCGGAAAGCGCAGACATATTGGTAGAAATTGTCGCCGTCTAGTTTCTTCAGCCAAAAAGGTTTGGAATAACCGGCAAGCAGGTTTTCGTCAGCGAGGTGGAAAAAGGGGAAGAATTCTTCATCGGAGAACTCGACGGTCGTTCCGGTCCGTTTGTACACGCGGACGGTCGACTCGTCGATTGTGTGCACAGCCACGATCTGCGGTTCTTCACTATGCCCGAAAAGAAGGCTATCCATCACTGGAAAGTAGAAAAGGGAGGGGAGAAAATCAACGGACCGAGTCTATTTCGAGATCCAATCCGAATGGGAGACGGAGGCCTTGATTGAGGATTCTCCGCGTCGTCGATCATCAGGGCTTGAGATA
This sequence comes from uncultured Chitinophagaceae bacterium, assembly GCA_964384415.1. GTDB lineage: Bacteria > Bacteroidota > Ignavibacteria > UBA10030 > UBA8401 > JAGVPT01. Next base: position 10,488 of record CAYLMV010000086.1, read on the forward strand.
TACCTTCATGCCTCCGGCAGCTTTTGTCCTTGACCCAAAGACGCCTATTCCGCCCTGAATATTATATCGTATCTCCGTCAGTTCTCCCCCTTGAGCGGTCAGAATCTGATCGATGAAACCGCTGTAGTTGTTGTCAACGGCGTAGACGTCGATCTGGAGATTCCCAAAATAGCTCAGGAAGACCCAGGGAAGATCTGTGTTTGTTTGATCCTTCGGCAGTCCGCTGCGGTATGACATTTTTGGGGGACGCTGAAAATCTGAGGCAGTGGTATCGCCGTAGTACACCTTTGGGATCATGGCGGGGTTAGCGTCCAGATAGGCGATCGTGGGCAAATATGACCCCTGGAATTTGCTGGGCGACCAGAAGAATTGATGCACCGGTGCAAGAGGATTGTATTCAATCGTGTCTCCTGCGCTGACTGTCGCACTGATGATGCTGAACGTATCGGGGACTGTCGTCGCCGCCGTTATAGGGCCCGGCCATCCCGGGATGGTGATGGCCATGCTGTACGACTTGGCGGGAAAGATAACTTTCCTGGGGTACGCTGAAAAATATCTGCCGGGATTTCTGTTGTCGTAAAACAATGAATCATAAAAATCGATGTCGATCCCTCTGATGATGACCGTCGCATTGGGGATGGCCAGCGCAGCTGGATTGTAAAACTTATCCACTTCTCCTGTCCATAACAGACGAAGGGTGTCGATTCGCAATCCGGCCGTGAGGGTGGCGTTGACGACCACTTCTTTCTTATATCCTTCGTTCGTCGTCTGTTCGCAGCCAAAGAGAACGAGCGAGAGGAAGACGATGCCGCGGATTGATTTCTTCATACCGCAATTTCCGTTGATGGTTAAAAAGCGCAATCGATCCCGAAGGTTGGAATGATCGGGAGAAGCCTGACGTCGGCGATCTGAGTCGGATTAGAAGAATTGTCAAACTGCCTGAACCAGACGTTTCGGCGATTATAGACATTGTAGATTTGAAAATACCAGCTTCCGTTTAGCCCGAAGAAGCTCGCGCGTTTTGTCACGCTGAGATCCATCCTGTGATAGGGAGGAAGCCGATGATTGAACAACTTCCCCGGCAGGGTGATGTCATACGGAACTCCTAATATGGAGACCTGGTACCGCGCGACTCCTTCCGTGTACGACTGTCCGGTGGCGTAGGTGTAGACAATGCCGAATTTCCATTTCTCGTTCAACTGGTAGTTGCCCGCAACTGAGACGTCATTCCTTCGGTCGAACTTCGGCTGAAATTCATCCCCGTCATTGAGGTCGGGAAAGGTGCGGTATGTCCAAGCCAGGGTATAACCGATCATTCCGGTGATTTCGCCGACTTTCTTCTGGAGAAACAATTCTATCCCGAATGCTCTCCCCGACCCGACGTAAAACAACTGGCTGACATCTTTCGTATCTGTAACTTGGTTCTTAAAGTTCAGGAGATCGCGGAAGACCTTGTCATATGTCTCGACCGATATGTCGATGTCTTCAATCCTCCGGGTTTCATACCCCAGGACAAAATCGTACGACCTGCTCATCTGCATTTTTTGATTGATCGGTACCCAGATGTCAAACGGAGAAAATCCGTTGTCGCCTCCGGCAGGGACTGCCATGAGAAACTGGTAATAGAGTCCCGTCGCGAATTTGATGGAGCTGAATTCATCGATATTGTAACGCGCGTTAAAGCGAGGTCCGAGTGCTGTTTGTTTCGACAGGTCCTGGTACTCCGCCCGTACACCACCCTGGAGGGTTATGCGCTCATCGACTTTCCATTCATCCTGGGCATACAATGAAAGTTGCGCGGGGCGCTCAAGGAATTCGTACGGATCACCGTCGCCGACTTCGGAATACGTGACGCGGTACTGAGACCACCATGCGCCGATTTTGAAAAGGTGATCATTCGTCCAGAAGAAGTCGAGATCTCCGCGGAGTGAAAAGTCGCTCATGCTGTTTGATTGCCCGAATTTCACTCCGCCGAAATTGATGCTCGTGGTGGATATGTATCGGCTGTACGATGCGGTGAAATTAGAAAAGAGTCTTTGGTTAAAGAGGTGGGTCCACTTGACCGCGCCGGTTCTGTTTCCCCATCCCATCGTGATGTTCAGCTCGTTCAGCCCGATTCCCCACCCGAGGTTGTCTTGTCCGAGGTATCCAACAACGGAGATCTTGTCCTCGCTTCCGAGATCCTGATTAATTTTGGCGTTTGCGTCATAGAAGTAGTATAACGGCAGTGCATCCTTGCCGGTGTCGAGTCCGGCGAATGAGATAAGTTTGTCGAAATATGTTCTCCGGCCGGACAGGAACCATGAGCCGTTTCCGAGGGGCCCTTCGCCGGTGAGGCGAGTGCTGAGCAGACTTATGGATGCTTTTCCCCGGGTGCTCACCCGGTCACCGTCAATGTTTGTGACGTTTAGAACCGATGACAGCCTTCCTCCGTATTCAGCCGGAAAGCCTCCTTTCATGAGGTCGATGTCTTTGATCGCATCGTTGTTGAACGTGGAAAAGAATCCGAAGAGATGCGAAGGATTATAGACAACTGTTCCGTCGAGAAGTATGAGGTTCTGATCGGTGCTCCCGCCGCGGACATTCAACCCGCTCGAGATTTCGGAAGTTGCTTTCACTCCCGGCATCAATTGGAGGGCGCGAAAGACGTCGGCTTCGCCGATGGTCGGCAGCGATGAAACCTCCTTCGCCTGCATGACGATTCTTCCGGTTTGCGTAGTGCGCTGCTCCTCCTCTTTTTCGGCGTTGACGGTGACTTCACTGACCTGCACAGCCCGGTCGACCAGGTAGACATCGATCACGATGTGTTTCTGAATCTTTGTATCAATCGTTCTCTTTTCGGGCGCGTACCCCAAGAGCGAGATCGAAATTTCATACTCGCCCTCCGGAATGTTCGGTATAGCGAAGTAGCCTTCCAGGTTGGAAGTCGTTCCGGTCTTGAGATCTTTGATATAGATGTTTGCGAAAGGAAGTGACTCTTTGTTTGCTTTATCTCTAATGAAGCCGCTGAGAGTGGCAGACTGCTGAGGAAAAACAGTTGTGAGAAGAAGGTATGTCAGCAGGAAGATTTTTCTAAAGCTGGACAAATCACCCCCTTAGGGTCAGAGGAGAAAACTCATACCGGATTGTGTTGCGCCCACCCGAGGATCAAGTTGCGAACTACGACAAGTTCCCGAAGAAGAACAGCACTCTTTGAAGAATGAACACCAAGCAGAATCGACTTGCGGAGAGGGCGGGATTCTCCGCCATAGGCGGATGCGCTTTCGGCGCAGAACCCATCAACCCGCTAGATACGTCTTTACATCTGGAACTGATTTTTGCGGAGAGGGTGGGATTCGAACCCACGATACCGTTACCGGTATACCACCTTTCCAGGGTGGCCAATTCAACCGCTCTTGCACCTCTCCGAATATCCAGCTACGAATCCAAAAAACTTGTTGTCAAGCCAAGCGAGTCCTGCACCGCTCTTTAGAAAATGTTCTCTTTGTCGCGCCAGGGCTAGAGTTTCATAATCTTCGGTCAGTAAGATCTGCCAAGGCACTCCACCTCTTGTGAATCGACTATTGCCGGCGTTGTGTTCGTGTATCCTCCGGCGGAAATGGGAGGTGCTGCCGACATACCGTTTGTGCAAGCTGTTGCTCCAAAGGACATAAACTGTAAATGTCATTCCCCCGAACCCCTTTGCCGACTCTACGACCATACCAGCTAGGCCCTTGACTCAATTTCGTCCGGTCCCTCTTCGAGCTGCTAGTGTCTGGGAAGTCCTGGCTAGAAATCCTCCAGTTTCAGGCTCTCAATTCGATTGTTCATTTCGTCGAAGATCGCGCGGGATAAGTACGTGAGGTGAATTTCAAGTTGCCCCTTGTGGCCCAGGAGGACCAGTACGATGTACGATCGCTCAAATTCCCACAACGAATACTTCTTCGCGAAACCAAGCTGGATGCTCTCGATCGTGTTGAGGTAAGAATCGTCGACTTTGTGAAATCCGCTGCGCAACGGTTTCCCGTATTTCGATTCCAATGTGGACGCATAATCATCGAATGAGTCAAGATAGTCGAACTTTGTAGTCGCCTTCACCTGGGGGGTCAGCCTTACGATGAACAGGCGGTCGTTGTCAAATTGGTAAGCGATTTTACATTTCACGCCCGCGAGCGAACCGCTATACTCAAAACCGTTGGCGAGGTCGAGAATATCGTATTCATCCACATTGTCGTGATCGACGAGATAGTCGTGAACGTCTTTCAGGCTCATTCCCCACCGGGAATCCCGATATCCTTTTGGATCCATACTTTCGGTGTTCAGGGGGAGGCTCTGCAAAACCTGGTTCGCCCCCTTTTTCGCCGTGGTGTCCTGCATGATTGCTTCTCTTGGAGCTGTACTGGTGTCTCTCACTGCGGAGGTTTGACGCGCGCTCGTGTCCCTTTGCGCTGCCGAAGTATCAACGGCGACAGAAGCCGACCGTGCGGTGGTGTCCTTCTGGACCGCGAGGCTATCTCCGGCCCGCTTCAGGAGGGTGTCATTTGCAACGGTTGCTTTCTTTGCCGTGTCCGAAGCGGCCTGTGACCGTGCCGTGTCGGATTGTGCGGCAAGGTCTCGTGCGATCCCCCGCGCCAATGGAAACGAAACAAAACTGGCCCCCAGAAAGAGCAATAGAATAATTCTTTTCATGGTTATTCGTTGTTGGAGATTATTCGCCGCGCCAGTGTGCGGATTGGCATTTGAGTCTAGCAGTCAACTCCACAGAGAGGAATCCGGTCATCCCGCGGAGAGGGTGGGATTCGAACCCACGGTCCCACTTACGCGGGACACCGGTTTTCGAGACCGGCTCTTTCAACCACTCAGACACCTCTCCGAAAATAACATTACAAATATATTCAATTTTGCCTGAAAAGCAATTTCAGTTGGATTGACTATCCGCGTCATTTTTGGTAATTTATCTCACACGAATTGCACAATTCAGCAAAGAGTTGCCAGGGCTGGAACTCTTCTGGCTTATTTTGGTTAAATACCTACGTATCGAGACGCTACGAAACTCAGGTTTCTATCTTATCAATCAATTGAAAGGATCTTGCGATGTCTGTTACCGTAGGTTCAAAAGCTCCGCAGTTCACCCTATTCGACACGGCAAAAGCCGCCCGTTCTCCCATGTCCGAGTTCGCCGGAAAAAAAATCGTCCTTCTTTTTTATCCTGGGGCGTTCACCGGTGTGTGCGATAAGGAAATGTGCAATTTCCGCGATTCCCTTGCCGTCTACAACTCACTGAATGCTCAGGTCGTCGGCATCAGCGTTGACAGCCCGTGGGCCAACAAGGCATTTGCCCAGCACTACAATCTCAGTTTTCCGCTCCTCTCGGATTTTGATCGGACCGTTATCAAGCAATTCGGAATAGTGTTCGAAGGTCTTGGCGGTCTACAAGGCTATACGGTCGCAAAACGTGCTGTCTACGTTGTTGATGAAAAGGGAGTTGTGAAATACGCATGGGTAGGCGATTCTCCGGGAGTGGAGCCTCCGTACGACGAGGTCAAGAAAGCAGCGGCGTAAGAA
>CAYLMV010000087.1:0-15628 GCA_964384415.1 uncultured Chitinophagaceae bacterium
CCTCGGCCGGTGATCGAGAAAACGTCTTCGACCGGCATCAGGAACGGTTTGTCGGCATCGCGCTGCGGAAGGGGAATGTACGTATCGATGGCGTTCATGAGATCCATGATGCACTTGAATGCAGGATCGTCCACCTTCGAATCGGGTCTGACTGCCGCTTCCATCGCCTTCAACGCTGAACCGCGGATGATCGGAATCTCGTCGCCCGGGAACTCATAGAACTTCAACAGGTCGCGCATTTCCATCTCGACGAGATCGAGCAACTCAGGATCGTCAACAGCGTCGACCTTGTTAAGAAAGACAATGATGCGGGGCACGCCGACCTGGCGGGCAAGAAGAATGTGCTCGCGTGTCTGCGGCATGGGTCCATCCGTCCCGGCAACGACCACGATCGCTCCGTCCATTTGCGCGGCGCCGGTGATCATGTTCTTCACATAATCGGCGTGGCCCGGGCAGTCAACGTGTGCATAGTGACGCTTCTCGGTCGAGTACTCGACGTGAGCCGTCGCAATGGTTATGCCGCGTGCCTTTTCTTCGGGGGCATTGTCGATACTGTCGAACGTTCGCACTGCCGAAAGGCCCTTCTTCGCCAACACCATCGTTATGGCGGCGGTCAGCGTCGTCTTGCCGTGGTCAACGTGGCCAATGGTTCCGACGTTTATGTGCGGCTTGCTGCGGTCGAATTTTTCTTTTGCCATTTGGATGTCTCCTTACGTATTTGGATACAAGTAGAATTTAATCACAGTCACGAACTACGCAGTAACGGCGTCTTTGCCTTTTACCTTTTCGATAATCTGTTCCGAAATCGATTTCGGCGTTTCGTCGTAATGAGAGAATTGCATTGTATAGAGAGCGCGGCCTTGTGTCATCGATCGCATCTGGGTCGCATAACCGAACATCTCCGAAAGCGGGACCATTGCTTTGACCACCTGGGCGTCTTTGCGGGGCGTGATCCCTTCGATTTTGCCGCGCCGCGAGTTCAAATCGCCCATCACATCACCAAGATATTCTTCCGGCGTCACCACTTCTACAGCCATGATCGGCTCCAGGATCACAGGGTTCGCCTTCTTCGCCGCCGCCTGGAACGCAATCGAGCCGGCGATCTTAAATGCCATTTCGGAGGAATCGACGTCGTGGTACGATCCGTCAAACAATTTCACTTTGACGTCCTCGACCGGATATCCGGCAAGGATTCCGTTTTTCATCGCTTCCTGAATTCCAACTGAGACCGGCTTGATGAACTCGCGGGGAATGACGCCGCCGACGATCGCATCTTCAAACTCGTATCCTTTTCCCTTTTCGTTCGGCTCGAGCTCGATCCACACATGGCCGAATTGTCCTTTGCCGCCTGACTGACGGATAAACTTTCCTTCCGCTTCGACTTTCTTGCGGATGGTCTCTTTGTACGCGACTTGGGGACGCCCGACGTTCGCTTCGACCTTGAACTCACGCTTCATCCGGTCAACGATAATTTCCAGATGCAGCTCACCCATTCCGCCGATGATCGTCTGACCCGTTTCCTCATTGGTGCTGATGCGGAACGTCGGATCTTCCTCGGAAAGCTTCTGCATCGCTTCGCCCATCTTCTCCTGATCCGCCTTGGTCTTCGGTTCGATCGCCTGGTGGATAACCGGTTCCGGAAAGATCATCTTCTCGAGAATGATCGGATCGTCTTCGTCGCAGAGCGTGTCGCCGGTGCGGGTATTCTTGAATCCGATGGCGGCAAGGATGTCGCCGGAGAATCCTTCGTCAACATCTTCGCGATGGTTCGCATGCATTCGCAGTACGCGGCCGATCCGCTCTTTCTTGTCGCTGCTCGAGTTGTAGAGATACGACCCGGCTTTGATGCTTCCGGTGTAGATCCGGAAGTAGGTCAACCGGCCCACAAAGGGATCGGTCATAATCTTGAATGCGAGGGCGGTAAACTTCTCATCGTCGCTCACCTTGCGGACGATCATATCTTTCAAATTCGGATGATGGCCGCTGATCTCGCCGTTGTTGATATCCATGGGGGACGGAAGAAAATCGACGACGGCGTCGAGAAGCATCTGAACGCCTTTGTTCTTGAACGACGAACCGCACAGCACGGGCACGATGCTCGCCTTCAAGCATGCGCTGCGCAGCACCGCAAGAATTTCATCCGGGGTGATTTCCTTCCCCTCAAGATATTTTTCGAGCAAGGTGTCATTCTCATCAGACACCGCTTCGAGCATTTTCGTCCGGTATTCCGCGGCGAGTTTTTGAAGATCGTGCGGTATCGGGATATCATCCCACGTCGTCCCGTTGGAGTCGTCGTGAAAAATCCGCGCCTTCATCGTAATCAAATCGATGATGCCGGTAAATATGTCGCCTTCGCCGACGGGCAAATGGATCGGCACAGCGTTTGCGCCGAGCCGGTCTTTCATCATCTGGACGGCGCCGAGAAAATCTGCGCCGACGCGGTCCATCTTGTTGACAAACGCGATGCGCGGGACGCCGTACTTGTCCGCCTGGCGCCATACGGTTTCGGATTGCGGCTCCACACCGCCGACCGAACAGAAAAGCGCGACCGCTCCGTCGAGAACCCGCAGCGAACGCTCAACTTCAATTGTAAAATCTACGTGACCCGGCGTGTCAATAATATTGACGCGGTGGTCCCGCCAGAAGCAGGTTGTCGCGGCAGAGGTGATGGTGATGCCTCGCTCTTTCTCCTGCTCCATCCAATCCATCGTTGCGGCCCCGTCATGGACTTCACCCATCCGATGCAGAACGCCCGTATAATAGAGAATACGTTCGGTCGTAGTGGTCTTACCCGCATCGATGTGCGCCATAATGCCTATGTTTCGGGTTCGCTCGAGCGAATATTTCCTGGGCATAAGACTCCAAAACCCCTGAAACGCAGATAGTGCTCCAAAGTCAGGGTGAACTTTTAGAACCGTATTACAGTATTATTTTCTTACCACTTGAAATGCGCAAATGCCTTGTTTGCTTCAGCCATGCGGTGCGTATCTTCTTTCTTCTTCACGGCATTCCCCTCGCCGTTCGCGGCCGCCAAAAATTCTGAAGCTAACTTCAACGACATTGCTTTATCCGAACGTTCTTTTGAGTAGTTGATAAGCCAGCGGATTGCAAGAGCGGTTCGCCGTTCGGGACGAACTTCTGTAGGTACCTGATAGGTTGCTCCGCCGACGCGTCGAGCTCTAACTTCGATCACCGGAGCAACATTGCTTACAGCTTTCTTGAAAACGTCAATGGGGCTTGTCTTTGATCTCTCACTAATTACTTGAAGTGCATCGTAAAAGATCGACTGGGCAACGTTCTTTTTCCCCTGCTTCATAATGTTATTGATGAAACGAGCGACCAAAGGATCATTGAACTTTGGGTCGTTGAGGATTGATCTTTTTTCTGCTGTTTTTTTTCTCATTGGTTGATTACTTTGGCCGTTTCGCTCCGTACTTCGACCGTCCTTGTTTTCGTTCGTTTACCCCCGCAGTATCGAGCGTTCCGCGGATAATGTGGTATCGAACACCAGGCAAATCCTTTACTCTCCCGCCACGGATCATCACAATAGAGTGCTCCTGGAGATTGTGCCCTTCGCCAGGAATATATGCAGTAACCTCGATGCCGTTGGTCAGCCGGACGCGTGCAACTTTGCGAAGGGCCGAATTAGGCTTTTTCGGGGTCGTTGTGTAGACGCGAGTGCATACTCCTCGCTTTTGCGGATTCCCGGCAAGCGCTGGAGCTTTACTCTTGAAGAGGATGCTTCTGCGGCCTAGTCGGACAAGCTGATTAATCGTTGGCAAACGTCTGCTCCAAAAACTAAATTGGTGTTCCTGAAAAAAATTAGCCTTCCAATATAAGAAAAGCCGGCGATCAAGTCAAGATTATTCTGAGAAACTCCTCCCCCTTCTCGCGAGTTCACAGCGGGAGAATCAGAGTGTTCGAGGACAATACGAGGAGACGGTTTTGCCGATCTCCAGCGGATTATGCCACAGTCTTGGTTCTTTTTCGGGTCTTCTTTACCACTACCACTTCTTCTTCCGCTTCCGATGCCTCTACTTCTTCAACCGGCTTTTCCGGCGCTACGGAAGCCTCTTTCGTCGTAACGATCACATCCCGGAATTTCTTCAAGCCTGTTCCCGCCGGGATGAGATGTCCCATAATAACATTCTCTTTCAAGCCAAGCAGGTAATCGACCTTGCCTTCGATCGCTGCGTCTGTCAGGACTTTGGTGGTCTCCTGGAATGCGGCCGCTGCTATGAAACTGTCCGTGGAAAGCGACGCCGCGGTGATTCCCAGAAGAATTGGCTCGGACATCGCAGGTTCCGCATCGCGAAAATCCGCCACCTTCTTCCCTTTTTTCTTCAGCTCGGTGTTCGATTCCTTCACCTTCTTCTTCTCGCCCACCGTCATGTTCTTGAACTTTGAGTCACCTTTGCTTTCGACATAGACCATTCCCTGCAGACGTGCATTCTCTTCGGCGAACTTCACCTTGTCGATGTAGTCTCCTTCAAGGAAGCGCGTGTCGCCGGAATCGGTGATGCGCACTTTCTGCATCATCTGGCGGACGATCACTTCGATATGCTTATCGTTGATCTTCACGCCCTGCATACGGTACACTTCCTGGATCTCGTTCACGAGGTATTCCTGGACGGCGCCGGTGCCTTTAATCCGCAGAATATCGTGAGGATCAATAGCTCCATCGGAAATTCTTTCGCCCGCACGGATCACATCGTTCTCCTGAACAAGAACGTGCTTGCCGTGTGGAATGAGATACGTCTTGCTGTCCTGTTTGTCGTGGCTTTCAACAATCACTTCGCGGGATCCGCGTTTCTGTCCGCCGAACCTCACGATGCCGTCGATCTCCGAAACGATTGCCGGATCGGCAGGAGACCGCGCTTCGAACAGTTCCGTCACTCTCGGCAGACCGCCCGTGATGTCGCGCGTTTTTCCGCTGTCGCGGGGGATCTTCACGAGGACCGTTCCAGCACCGATCTCTTCCCCGTCATCGACCATCATGTGAGCGCGGGTCGGAATGATGTAGTTTGCAATCTTCGCGCCCGCTTTATTGGCGACGAGAAGCGATGGGCTCAGCGTACGGTCGCGGGAATCGATGACGACTTTCTGAATATGGCCGGTCTGTTCATCCGGTTCTTCCCGATACGTCACGTCTTCCTTGAGGTCCTGATATCTCACAACGCCTGCGTGTTCAGAAATGATAACCGCGTTGTACGGATCCCACTCGTAAATCAACTCGCCCTTTGCAACTTTCGATCCGTCCTTCATCTGGAGGATTGCGCCGTACGGAATATCATATTTCGTAAGAATGCGGTTGTCGTCGTCGAGAACGTTGACCACGCCGCTGCGGCCGAGCGAAAGGATCTTCGACCCTTCTTCGGTTTTCACGGTGATCGACTTCAAGCCGTCGTACTTGATATGTCCGTCGAACTTCGAAATGATCTGCGATTGCGCTGCGATCAAGCTGGCCGTTCCGCCCGTATGGAATGTCCGGAGGGTCAGCTGCGTTCCAGGCTCGCCGATCGACTGTGCGGCAACCGTTCCGACCGTCTCGCCGACCTCGACAAGTTTCGCCGTCGTTAAGTTGCGTCCGTAGCACTTCGCGCATACACCGCGTTTCGCTTCGCACGTGAGCACGGAGCGGATTTCAACCTGCTCGATAGAGGTTTCCGATATCGCCTGCGCGATATCCTCGTCGATGACGTTGCCTTGCTTCACGATCACTTTTTGCGTCAGCGGATCGATCACGTCATGGACCGTCACTCGTCCGAGAATTCTCTCGGAGAGCGGTTCCTTCACATCTTCTCCTTCTTTCAACGCGCCGGTCAGCACGCCGCGAATAGCGCCGCAGTCTTCAATAGAGACGATAGCATCCTGCGCAACGTCGACCAGCCTGCGGGTCAAATACCCGGCATCGGCAGTCTTCAACGCAGTATCGGCCAGACCTTTACGGGCTCCATGCGTGGAGATGAAGTACTCGAGGATCGAGAGTCCTTCACGGAAATTCGCGATGATCGGGTTCTCGATCAACTCGCCGGTGGCCCCGGAGAGGGATTTCTGAGGCTTTGCCATCAAACCGCGCATTCCAGCCAGCTGACGCACCTGTTCCTTGGAACCGCGCGCGCCGGAGTCGATCATCATATAGAGAGAATTGAATCCTTCACGCGAGTGCTGGAGCGATTCAAACAGTTTTTCAGCCACGCGGCTTGTAGTGCGCGTCCAGATATCGATCACCTTGTTGTACCGTTCGCCGTTCGTGATGAACCCGTTCTGGTACTGACGCTCGACGGAGTCGACATCCTTCAGCGATTTGTTGATCATCTCCTCTTTTTCTTTGGGGATCGCGACGTCGGCGACGCTGACGGATAACCCGCCCTTCGTCGCATAGGTAAAGCCGAGGGTCTTCAGTTCATCGAGGAACTGCGCAGTGCGAAGGTTGCCGCATTTGCGGAACGCTGTCGCGATGATCTGCACCAATCGTTTTTTGTTGAGCAGTTCATTGACGAATCCGATCTCTACCGGAATGATCTTATTAAAGAGAACGCGCCCGGTCGTCGTTTCGATGATCTTCTTCTCGATCCTGACTTTGATGCGGGCATGAAGAGAAATCTTCCCTTCGTTGTATGCGATGATGACCTCATCCGACGAAGAAAAAATCTTTCCTTCACCAGGATCTCCTGCGCGCGACTTCGTAAGGTAATAGCAACCGAGAACCTGATCCTGCGTCGGCGTGACGATCGGAGCTCCGCTCGCAGGGGACAGAATATTGTGGCTCGAGAGCATGAGAATGCGGGCTTCAAGCTGCGCGTCGTACGACAACGGCACGTGCACCGCCATCTGATCGCCGTCGAAGTCTGCGTTGAACGCGGTGCAGACCATCGGGTGAATACGAAGCGCTTTTCCTTCGACCAGCACCGGCTGAAACGCCTGGATGCCAAGCCTGTGCAGCGTCGGTGCGCGATTGAGAAGCACTGGATGCCCGTCGATGATATTCTCGAGAATTTCCCAGATCTCCTGACCCTTCCGGTCGACCATTTTCTTTGCGCTCTTTACCGTCTTCGCCATCCCGCGCTCAATGAGCTTGCGGATGATGAACGGCTTGAACAATTCCACTGCCATATCTTTCGGAAGACCGCACTGGTGGAGCATCAATTCCGGTCCGACCACGATGACCGATCGTCCTGAATAATCGACGCGCTTTCCGAGAAGGTTCTGACGGAAGCGTCCTTGCTTCCCCTTCAACATGTCGGAAAGGGATTTCAACGCGCGGTTGTTGTCGCTGCGAACTGCGTTCACGCGGCGCGAATTGTCGAACAATGAATCGACCGCTTCCTGGAGCATTCTCTTTTCGTTGCGAAGAATAACTTCCGGAGCCTTGATGTCGATGAGGCGTTTGAGACGATTGTTGCGAATGATGACTCGCCGGTACAGATCGTTCAAATCCGAGGTCGCAAACCGTCCGCCTTCGAGGGGCACGAGAGGACGAAGCTCGGGGGGAATCACGGGGATGACGTTGAGCACCATCCACTCGGGTTTGTTCGGCACGCCGCCTTCGGTCTCGCGGAAGGACTCGATGACTCGAAGTCGCTTCAACGCTTCCGTTTTCTTCTGCGCTGAAGTTTCTTCCTTCACCTGCATGCGCAGTTCCACGGAGAGCGTTTCGACATCGACGCGCTTCAGCAGATCCCGCACGGCTTCGCCGCCGATCTTCGCGATAAACTTCTTCGGATCGTCGTCTTCCAGATCCTGGTTCTTCTCTGGCAGCGAGGAGAGGATCTCAAAATATTGATCCTCGGTGATCAGATCTTGCTTCTGGAGTCCTGTCGTTCCGGGGTTGACCACGACATATGATTCGTAGTAGATGATCCTCTCGAGGTCCTTGTTGCTCACCCCGAGAACATATCCGATCTTGCTCGGCAGGGACCGGAAATGCCAGATGTGGACAATCGGAACCGCGAGGCTGATATGTCCCATCCGCTCCCGGCGGACGCTCTTCTGGGTCACTTCGACGCCGCAGCGGTCGCAGATGATTCCCTTATAACGAATCCGTTTATACTTTCCGCAATGGCATTCCCAATCGCGCACTGGACCAAATATCTTTTCGCAGAAAAGGCCGTCCTTTTCCGGACGGAACGACCGGTAGTTGATCGTTTCTGGTTTAGTCACTTCGCCGTATGAACGCTGTAGGATTGCGTCCGATGAGGCAAGGCTGACGGTAATTTTTGTAAAGTTTCGCTTTACGTTTGTATCGTGCGGTGTGTAAGGCATACGCGAATCTCCAATTTTGAAGTGTTCAACGAACGTCGGCAGCGCTACCGTAGCGTGCCGCATGTCCAACCATGCGCTTGGCTACTCGATCTTCATTTCGAGTCCCAACCCCTGCAGTTCGCGAATCAACACATTGAACGATTCCGGAATATTCGATTCCGGCAAATTATCTCCTTTGACGATAGCTTCATAGACCTTTGCGCGGCCGACGACGTCATCGGATTTCACCGTAAGGATCTCCTGTAAGACGTGGGCAGCTCCATAACCTTGCAGCGCCCAGACTTCCATTTCTCCGAACCGCTGCCCGCCGAACTGCGCTTTTCCGCCGAGCGGCTGCTGCGTAATAAGAGAGTATGGTCCGATGGACCGGGCATGGATCTTATCGTCGACGAGGTGAGACAGCTTCATCATATAGATGTAGCCGACCGTGACTTCCTGGTCGAACCGTTCACCGGTGCGCCCGTCGTGCAAGACGCTGCGCGACTCCTGATGAAGTCCCGCTCTCGCCAGCTGCGCCTGCACATCTTCCCAGCTTGCGCCGTCGAAAATCGGAGTGGCAAATTTCACGCCGAGTGCTTTGCCGGCCCATCCGAGCGCTGTTTCAAATAGCTGACCCAGGTTCATACGGGAAGGTACGCCGAGAGGATTGAGCACGATGTCGACGGGCGTTCCGTCCGGCATGAATGGCATATCTTCGCGCGGAACAATCGCCGCGACAACGCCCTTGTTTCCGTGGCGTCCCGCCATCTTGTCGCCGACCGACAGTTTCCGCTTCTTTGCGACGTACACCTTGGCCAGCTGCACAATGCCCGGGGGTAGTTCGTCGCCCAGCATGATTTTGTTCTTCTCGTGCTTGTACGCTTCTTCGATGTGATTCAGGGTATCAAAATAATTCTCGAAGATGCGGACAATAAGGTTGTTCTTGCGCTTGTCGTCGACCCACTCCTGTGCGAAGTCGAGCTTCTCCAGGTTTTCGTAGGTCGAGAAAGTTCCTTCCTTGAATTGAGTTCCGCTGCGGAATACGACCGTCCCGTCCTTATCGCGCACACCGGTCGACTTCTCGTCATTCAAGAGAAGGTCGAGCTTGCGCCCCAGTTTTTCGTAATGGTCTTTGATATCCTTGCGGCGCTGCTTCTCCAGCAGGTCGAGGCGCTTCTTATCTTCTTTCTTTGTCTCCGCATCTTTCTTCTTGCGGCTGAAGAGCTTCGTCTCGATGACGATGCCTTTCATTCCGGGAGGCGCTTTCAACGATGCATCCTTCACGTCGCCAGCCTTTTCTCCGAAGATGGCCTTGAGGAGTTTCTCTTCCGGTGTCGGATCGGTTTCTCCCTTCGGCGTGATTTTGCCGATGAGAATATCGCCTTCCTTCACCTCGGCTCCGACCCGGATGATGCCGTTCTCGTCGAGGTCCTTCGTCGCCTCTTCACTGACGTTCGGAATTTCGCGCGTCAACTCTTCTTCTCCGCGCTTCGTATCCCGGACCTGCAGTTCGAACTCTTCGATATGGATCGACGTGTAGACGTCCTCCGAAACGATTCGTTCGTTCATAATGATGGCGTCTTCGAAATTGTAACCGCGCCATGGCATGAACGCCACAAGGACGTTTCGTCCCAGAGCCAGCTCGCCGTGGTCGGTTGCACATCCGTCGGCCAGCACTTCATTCTTCTTGAAGCGCTGTCCCGGCACCACGATCGCCTTCTGGTTGATGCATGTATCCTGGTTTGTCCGGAAAAACTTTGTCAATCGGTATTCGACGCGGCGTTTATCGTCGAAGCTGACGAGCGCCTCGGTATTGGTCTCATCAATATCATACACGACGACAATTCTTTCACCCGAAACATTCTCCACAACTCCGGCGCGTTCTGCGATGATGCAGGTGCGCGAGTCGCGTGCGACCATCTCTTCGAGTCCGGTTCCGACGATCGGCGCATCCGGCCGGAGCAGCGGCACAGATTGTCTCTGCATGTTTGAACCCATGAGGGCACGGTTAGCATCGTCGTGCTCGAGAAACGGAATAAGCGCAGCGGCCGCGCTGACGATCTGCGTCGGCGCGACGTCCATATATTGAATATCATCCGGCGGATGGACGACGAAATCGCCGCGGTGCCGTGACGTAACACGGTCAGTGCCGAACCGGTTCTTATCGTCGAGAGGCACGTTGGCCTGCGCGATAATGTATTCGTCTTCCTGTTCCGCGTTAAGATATTCGATTTCTGTCTCGGATACTTTTCCTTTGCGAACGGGACGATACGGAGTTTCAATGAACCCGAATTCGTTCACCCGCGCATGCATACAGAGCGACGAGATCAAACCGATATTCGGACCTTCCGGCGTTTCGATCGGGCACAGCCGGCCGTAGTGGGTATAGTGAACGTCGCGCACTTCGAACCCGGCGCGCTCGCGTGTCAAGCCTCCCGGTCCAAGGGCCGACATGCGGCGCTTGTTGGTCAGCTCGGCGAGCGGGTTCGTCTGGTCCATGTACTGCGACAGCTGGTTTGTTCCGAAAAACGCATTGATGACGCTCGTGATTGTTCTGGCGTTCACAAGATCCGCGGGGGTGAATGCTTCCTGGTCGCGGATGTTCATCCGCTCCCGCACCGTGCGGCACATCCTTGAAAGACCGACGTTGAACTGCGCAGCAATCTGCTCTCCCACAGTCCGCACGCGGCGGTTGCCAAGATGATCGATATCGTCGACCGATGTTTTCCCCTGCTGCAGATTAAGCAGGTACTTGATGATGGCGATGATGTCGTCTTTGGTGAGCGTGGTCGTCGTCGCAGCGATGTCGAGCTTCAATTTCGAATTGAGCCGATGCCGGCCGACATCCCCAAGGTCGTATCGCTTCGGGTTGAAAAAGAGTTTGTCGATAAGATTCTTTGCCGTGTCGAGATCCGGCGCGTCGCCCGATCGGAGCTGCCGGTAGATCGCTTCGAGAGCGTCTTCCTCGCTGTGGACGCTGTCTTTTTGAATCGTGTTTGCGATGACGGAGCGTTCCGCGGTTTCTTCCGACTTCAGGAAGCGGATTTTTTTCACTTCCGCTTTCTTGATCTTCTTGATCATTTCGTCGCCGAGGGTCGCATCCTTGTTGATGATGATCTCGCCCGTCTTCCTGTCGACCACATCGCCGCAGATAATCCGCCCGACGTAGTCTTTCAGGTCGATGTCTGCGAGCTTCACTTCCTCGACCAATCCGAAAAGCTCCAGAATCTCGTCATCGGATGAATACCCGAGCGCGCGGAGCAGCGTAGTAACCGGGAATTTCTTCTTCCGGTCGATGTACGCATACATCACATTGTTAATATCCGTCGTGAACTCAACCCACGATCCGCGGAACGGAATGATGCGCGCCGAGAAAATCGGCGTGCCGTTCGGGTGGACGGACTCACCGAAGAAGACGCCCGGCGAACGGTGAAGCTGACTCACAATGACCCGTTCCGCGCCGTTGATGATAAACGTGCCCCGGTCTGTCATGTACGGAAGGTTGCCGAGGTAGACGACTTCTTCGATGGTATCGGAAAAATCTTTTCCGTTCTCAGCCTTCGTCGAAAGACGAAGTTTGGCTTTCATCGGAACCGCATACGTCAACCCGCGTTCCTGGCATTCCCGCATGGAGTACTTCGGTTTTTCGACGTAGTACTCGACAAACTCGAGCAGGTAGTTTTCACGCGTATCCGTGATCGGAAAGTTCATCAAAAAGACCTGCTGCAAACCCTTGTTCTTCCGCTTGTGCGGTGGAACGCCTTCCTGCAGAAAATGCTCAAACGACTCCATTTGCACGTTGAGCAAATCGGGATATTCTACGACAGTAGGAATTTTTGCGAACGAAAAGCGGCCGTCGGTCTGGCCGTTCGATCCATTGGATTGGTTTTTCAATGCAACCTCTCCTTCGGGCCGTGGGACCCTTTAGTGGTTAATCTATGTGCTGTGAAATTTTTGAATCACGAGGAAGGAAAAGCTTCGTTTGTTCATCGAGGAGAACAATACTCTTCGTAGGGGTTCTCGATGCAACATCCGTGCTCTGTCTTCCGTCAAGCCCATCCCTTCAATCCGCTCCGCGCTGTTGCCGATTAGACTGGACAAGCCGATAGCAGGTTCCGCCTCTCGACGGATGCCATCGGCTTGTTCAATCCTCCAAAGAAAGCGATTTTTCCTTACAGCCTATCATGAACTTCTCAGTAAGAGTTCGAAAAAGTGCTCGTCTCCGGGGTTAGGCGGCAGCCTTACTTTAACTCTACCTTACCGCCGGCCTCTTCGAGCTCCTTCTTCAACTTCTCTGCGTCGTCCTTGTTGAGCCCTTCTTTGATGCTCTTGGGCGCGCCGTCAACGAGGTCTTTCGCTTCTTTCAATCCGAGGCCCGTTGCTGCACGAACAACTTTAATGACGTTGATCTTCTGGGCGCCCGCTTCTTTCAGGAGGACGGTAAATTCCGTCTGTGCCTCAGCGACGGGAGCTGCGGCAGCGGCGGCCGGTCCGGCCATCATCATGGGGGCGGCGGCCGTTACGCCGAATTTTTCTTCGAGAGCCTTTTTGAGTTCTGCTGCTTCGAGCAGGGTGAGCTTCTCTATTTTTTCAACGAGTTCAGTTACTGCTGACATTGTTTCGTTCTCCTTTAGATGAATTAAAATTCGATTTCGTTTGAATAAAACTATGCGGCTTTCTTTTTCTCGATGGCGTCGATCACGCCGACGAGGTCGCGCATCACTGCATTGATGGCACCGACGATACCCGAGGCCGGAGCCTGGATGCTGCCGATGATGCCTGAAATGATTTCTCCGCGCGACGGAAGCTTCGACAACTCATCGAGCTTCGAGCCGTCGAAAATCTGCTTGTCGATAACGCACGCTTTGCAGGCGAGCTTTGCATTCTTGTCGTGGAACTTCTTGATGATCTTTGCCGGTGTTACGGGATCGTCGTAGCTGAAAGCGATTCCGGTCGGTCCGGCGAGGCTCTTGTACACCCCGTCGTACCCCGTCACGCTTTCGAGCGCCTTGCGGGCAAGTGTGTTCTTGACGACTTTGTAGTCGACGCCCAATTTCCGGAACTCGCGGCGCAGCTCTGTTGCCTGCTCCACGGTGATGCCGGTGAAATCGGTGAAGAACATCCCCTTAGCCCGGGAGACTCTATCCCGCACTTCGGCAATGATCTCTTCTTTTTCTGACTTTTTCATTGTTTGTCTAGCGTATGTACTCTGTTGTGGGAGATGAGAAGCCCCCCGATTGGGATCGGAGGCATCACCCGCAGTAGAATGAGTTAAGTGAGTGCGTAATATACTTTATGAATGAGCAACTATCGTACAGCCTACACCTGGACGACTCCACGATCGATGTGCACGCCGGGACCCATTGTCGACGAGAGCGCAATACTTTTGACGTATTGTCCCTTTGCAGTCGCCGGCTTCAGTCTGCCGATGGTAGCAAGAAATGCTTTGACGTTTTCCGTCAGCTTTTCTTTTTCAAAATTTGCTTTTCCTACGGTGGTGTGAACGACTCCGGCCTTATCGACGCGGAATTCGATTTTGCCCGCCTTTACTTCCTTCACTGCCGTGGCAACATCCACCGTCACTGTTCCGCTCTTCGGGTTCGGCATAAGTCCGCGGGGCCCGAGAATTTTTCCAAGCTTGCCTACTTCCACCATCACATCGGGAGTCGCGATAATGACGTCAATATCGGCCCATCCTCCCTGGATCTTTTCCACGTATTCCTGCAAGCCTGCATGATCGGCGCCGGCAGCTTTCGCCTCGGCATCCTTCGGCGGCTTGGCCATCACCAGAACACGCACTTCCTTTCCGATGCCGTGGGGAAGTGAAACAGTCCCGCGGATCGCCTGGTCTGCCTTCTTGGGATCAACCCCCAATCGGACCGCGATATCGACCGATTCGTTGAACTTTGCCGTTGCCGTCTCTTTGACGATGGCAACCGCTTCCTCTATAGTATAGAGTTTTTTCTTTTCTACTTTAGCGAGACCAGCTCGAAAACGTTTTCCGGCTTTCATGATGATGTTCCTTCTCTATAGTGGTGCAAGCGACCGGTCTTTGGCAGGGTGCCAAATTCGGGATCTCCCACGTGAATATGTTATCCTTCTACGGTAATTCCGAGGCTCTTTGCTGTTCCTTCGACCATGCTCATCGCAGCGGCAAGGCTGGCGGCGTTAAGGTCGGGCATCTTCATCTCAGCAATTTCCTTCACCTGCGCCTTGGTCACTTTGCCCACTTTGACGCGGTTCGGCTCTCCCGATCCCTTTTCTACCTTGGCTGCCTTGATCAGCAGGACTGCTGCAGGCGGAGTCTTTGTGATGAAGGTAAAAGACTTGTCTGAATAGACCGTGATGATGACGGGGATGATAAGCCCCATCTTATCCTGGGTCTTTGCGTTGAACTGCTTGCAGAATTCCATGATATTGACCCCTTTTTGACCGAGGGCGGGGCCGACAGGCGGAGCCGGGTTTGCTTGCCCGGCAGGAATTTGCAGCTTTACGAATCCAGTGACTTTCTTTGCCATACGAAATGCTCTTTCAAAAATAGATTCAACAGTTATTTTTCAATTTCAACTTGGCTGAAGTCGAGCTCGACGGGCGTTTTTCGGCCGAAGATGCTGACCATCACCTTGAGCTTCATTTTCTCTTCGTTTACTTCCTGGACAAATCCGGAGAAATTGTTGAACGGGCCGCTGATGACTTTGACCGGTTCCCCGATATGGAACGGCACCTCAATCTGCTCGACATCTCCCTTTTGTTCGATCTTTCCGATCAGGCGGCGCACTTCGTCCGGCTGCAGGGGCACCGGCTTTTCCTTTGATCCGACAAAACTCATGACCGATGGAGTGTTGAGGATGAGGTACTTGGTCTTTTCATCGAGGTACGCTTCGACGAGGATATACCCCGGGAAAAAGTTTTTTGTCTTGCTCTTCTTCTTCCCATCCTTCACCTCAAAGACCTTCTCCGACGGAACGAGAACCTTCGCAATTTTTTCCTGCAATCCCGCGAGGCTGACTTCGTTCTCGAGATACGCCTTCACCTTGTTCTCGTGTCCCGAGTACGTGCGGACGACGTACCACTTTCTGTCTATCGCTGCTTCGACCATGAGGTTAGAATATTCCTTTGAGCGCCTGGCTCACAATTGTGTCGACTAGGTAGACGAAGGCTGCGATGATCAAACACACCACAAGGACGAGAATCGTAGAATCCTGGAGTTCGTCTCTCTTCGGCCACGTTACTTTGCTCATCTCTTTGTAAACATCCGTAAAGAACCCGAGTATTTTATCTTTCATCAGAGAAGCCCGCAATTAAAATTAGACATAGCATCCACACAAACTTCGCACGTGTGGAGGGACTCGAACCCCCAACCAACGGTTTTGGAGACCGCTAC
>CAYLMV010000088.1:0-11746 GCA_964384415.1 uncultured Chitinophagaceae bacterium
CGAGGTCTGGTTTCTGCAGCTCAAGAATTTATCGAACACTCCCAAGAAGATCCGGTTGTGGAGCTTCGTCGAATGGTGCCTGTGGGAAGCAAACGACGACATGACGAATTTCCAGCGTAATTATTCCACCGGACAAGTAGAGATTGAGAATGGAACCATCTTCCACAAAACGGAATACAGGGAGAGAAGGAATCACTATGGATTCTTCTCTGCGAGCGAACCGGTCTCCGGATTCGATTCAAGCCGCGACGCATTTGTCGGAGTGCATCATGGCCTTGAAGATCCGTCGGCGGTCATTGACGGAAAGTGCAGGAACAGCACCGCGTACGGGTGGCTCCCTATCGGCGTTCATCAAATTGATGTGGAGATAAAGCCGGGCGAAACCAAGGATGTAACGTACTTGCTCGGATATGCAGAGAACCCGATCGATAAAAAGTTCCTGCCCGACGGGAAGATCCGGAAGGATGAATTTTACGCAGTCAAAGCGTGTTTTGCAGATTCCGCAGCCGTGACTACTGCCTTCGCAGCACACAAAGAATACTGGAATAAATTGCTCTCTTCTTACCAAACCTCCTCGCCGGACCCGATCATCAATCGGATGGCAAACATCTGGAACCAGTATCAGTGCATGGTAACGTTCAACATGTCGCGCTCAACTTCCCTGTACGAATCTGGGATCGGTCGCGGCATGGGATACCGTGACAGCAATCAGGACATTCTCGGCTTCGCGCATATGCTGCCGGCCAGGGCACGCCAGCGCATTCTCGACATTGCGGCAACTCAGCTTTCCGATGGAACCTGCTATCACCAGTATCAGCCCCTGACGAAAAAGGGTAATGCCGATATTGGCGGAGGTTTCAACGACGATCCCTTATGGCTCATTTTGTCAGTCACGGCCTACATCAAAGAGACGGGAGACGATTCCATCCTGAAGGAGCGGACAGTGTACGCCGATGCACCGGACTCGAAAGCCACGCTGATGGACCACCTCCACCGCTCTCTTTTATACACCTTGGAGCATCGCGGCCCCCACGGATTGCCGCTGATCGGTCATGCGGATTGGAATGATTGCCTTAACCTCAATTGCTTCTCGACGACGCCGGGCGAAAGTTTTCAATTGGCGGGGCACATAGAGAATGACAAAGTCGCCGAGTCTGTGATGATAGCAGGCCTCTTCTGCAAATCGTGCGATGAGATGGCTCTCCTGCTTGAACATCTTCATCTTCACGATCAGGCTTCCAAATATCGAAAGGATTCCGCGGAAATGCGGGAGACAATCTATCGGCATGGCTGGGACGGGGAATGGTTCCTCCGGGCATACGATTCGTACGGGAAGAAGCTCGGCTCAACCGAAAACGAGGAGGGGAAGATCTTTATTGAGAGCCAGGGGTGGTGTGTGATGGGAGGAGTAGGTCTGGAGAACGGGCACGCCGAGAAGGCGTTGGAGAGCGTACGAAAGCATCTGGCAACGCCGAACGGAATAATCCTGCAGCAGCCCGCCTTTCAGGAATACCATGTTCACCTCGGAGAGGTGAGCTCATATCCGCCAGGATACAAAGAGAATGCCGGCATCTTCACCCACAATAATACATGGATCCAGATCGCCGAAACGATGGTGGGACGCGGAGACCGTGCCATGGAATATTATATGAGCATCTGTCCCCCGACGAAGGAAGATCAAATCGACATCTACCGTTCCGAACCGTATGTCTACAGTCAAATGACCGCCGGGCGCGATGCGCCGACTCCAGGGGAAGGAAAGAATTCGTGGCTGACCGGCACGGTGGCATGGTCGTTTGTTACCCTGTCGCAGTATATCCTCGGCATCCGTCCTGATTACGACGGATTGATCGTCGATCCGTGCGTTCCAAAGGCGTGGAAGACCTTTATTGTTACGCGAAAGTTCAGAGACAGTGTCTACGAGATCACAGTCAACAACCCCAAGGGGGTTAGCAAGGGAATCAAATTCATGAAGGTCGATGGTAAGCAAGTTGACGGGAATAAAATACCCGACTATCATGACGGGAAAACACATACAGTCGAAGCAGAGTTAGGATAGCCCGCTCTTTTTTGTCCATTTCGTTCGGACGGAGGACTTATGATCGACATCAAACAATTCAGGTTTGACGGAAAATCCAAATTTCGCATCTCAAAGGTCGATCCCGGTTCGACCGGCAAATTCAAGTCGAAGCAGGAAGCCGAAGAGCGGTTAGAAAAGAACATCCTGACGATGCGGGATCTGCAGGAGAAGCTTTATGCGGATGCAACCTACAGCATTCTGATCATTATTCAGGCGATGGACACCGCCGGAAAAGACGGCGCAATAAAACATGTGATGTCCGGACTCAATCCGCAGGGAACCGAAGTACACAGCTTTAAGCAGCCTTCAGCGGAAGAATTGAATCATGACTATCTCTGGCGCGCACACAAGTCGCTTCCCCAGCGGGGCCAGTTTGGCATCTTCAACAGATCGTATTACGAAGATGTTCTCGTTGTCCGGGTTCATGACCTCCTCGGAAAACAGAAACTCCCGGCCGAACTGATCACCGGCGATGTCTGGGAACGGCGTTTCCGGCAGATCAATCAGTTCGAGAGATACCTCAACGACAACGGCACTATCGTCATCAAGATATTCCTTCATATTTCCAAAGAGGAGCAGAAGAAGAGACTGCTGGCCAGAATCGAAGACAAGGCGAAAAACTGGAAATTTTCAGAAGCCGATCTGATAGAGCGCGAATACTGGGAACAATATCAGGCTTGCTATGAAGAGGGGGTCAGAAAAACGGGCACGGATGTGGCTCCATGGTACGTCGTTCCCGCCGATAAGAAGTGGTTTGCCCGGTTGATAGTTTCCGAAATCATTGTCCAGAGGCTCGAAGCGCTGAAGCTTAAGTTCCCGACGCTGGACAAAGAGCAGTTGAAATCGCTGGAGAAGTGTAAAAAGAGCCTGATGAGAAAATAGGAAGTGTCACACTCGAGGTAGCCTTCGCATCTCCCTCTCCTCATTCCCAATACCCTTCGCAAAATAGACCCGCATT
Source organism: uncultured Chitinophagaceae bacterium (assembly GCA_964384415.1). GTDB lineage: Bacteria > Bacteroidota > Ignavibacteria > UBA10030 > UBA8401 > JAGVPT01. The sequence goes on from CAYLMV010000088.1 coordinate 3,039, forward strand.
TCTATTGCCGTCAGCACAATGACGGGAAGATATTCGATCAGCAAGACGATCGGGTACTGTTCCCACACTCCGGTTAACCGGTATTTCATCACGGTGAAACTTGTCAGGCTCATGGCCGCTGCAAGGATAATCCCCGACCATCGGCGGACGAGGGGGATCAAGACTGCGATCCAACAAACATACCACGGGTGAACAACAGGAGACAAGATAATGAGGAACAGGAGGGAGAAGTACATCGTGTCGAAGAGACCGCGTCTCTTAAGAATAATTACGATGAGAGCCGCCGCGAGCAGCCCCGCACAATACACCCTAGCAGTCTGATTATTGTTGATGAAGAAGTAGAAGAGTTCGAACACAGGACCATTGAACGACCAGTTCTTCGTAAAGGAAAAAAGTGTTTCAAAAGGATTTGACCCGGAAATGTATGGGATAAACTCTGCGCCGACGACAAGGAGCGGCACTCCCAGGGCGGCAGCTTTGTTTTGCCAACCCTTCGTGTAAAAGAAAAGAGCGGGGAGCGCGATCAGCCCAACCGGCTTAATCGAGAGCGAGAGACCAAGCAAGACATACGAAATGATCTTCCGGTCGGAGTGGTAGAAGAAGAGGGCAAAGAGAAAAAGGGGCAATCCGATGGCATCCAGATGTGCATCAATCGCGAACTCCAGGATTGGAAGAGGGCAAAGGGCGTAGAGCAAGACATATTTTCGATCTATGTTCAACCTGGAGAGTATCAGAAGCAAGCCGATGAGTGAAGCGGCCTCCGCAATAAGGTACACGAGCTTGTAGCTCAACAACGATTCTCCGCTGAGCTGGTAACACAAGTAAAAAATCCACTGGCTCAACGGGAAATAAATCGTCTTCAGATCTGCGTGGTTCATTGCAGCGGGCAGGAGGGGGGAGTGGAGCGAGTCAAGCCGGGGATCGAGGGCCGTGTAGAGATACGGGTTTATTCCGTTCGCCTGCACCTTTCCATCCCAGATGTAGCGGTAGGCGTCCTCCGATCCGATCGGATTTGTTGAGACAAAACTCAGGCGCAGCAATATCGAGACGACAACAATCGCAAGAACAGTTTTTGGAGAGAGATCAATGCGCGGCAGCAGCGCCGCCATCAGCACGTAGAAAACGGATCCACAGAGGAAGACGTTTCCGAAGGCCAACACAGGATGGGCCGCCGGAAGATGGAGAAGCAGAAAACCGAGGACGATTGCCGCTGCGGTCCCCCAAAAAACCGATTTCATAATAATCCGCATGAAGAACTCGCAATCGTAGGGATACCGGAACCAGCATAGTGAGAACGGAGAATTATACGGAAATCAATCCTGTTTATCACTATAATAATCTTTATCAATATGATAGGCGGCCGGGGACGGATTGATGCCTATTCTCGGAAAATGTCCGGCAAATGGGCTGAATAACAATATCGGTTGAACATCGTTGGCATACTATGTGCCAATATAGAGTAGCTGGGTTATTTGACTTCGGCCAAAAATTCACCCGAGGAGTCCATGGCGCGCAGAGTATTTTTCTATCTTCTTCTTTCCGTTCTTCTATCGTCCTGTTCCGGCTTTCTCTTTCGCAGCGATCACGCCGATTTCGTGAAAGTGAACGGCACGCACTTTGAACTCGGCGGCAAACCGTATTATTATGCGGGAACAAATCTCTGGTACGGATGTTATATCGGCTCACCGGGTGAGACCGGCGACCGTCCTCGTTTGATCCGCGAGCTCGACTCGCTCCACGCCATCGGATTGGACAACCTGAGAATCCTCGCCGGATCGGAAGCATCGAAGAAACTCCGCGCTGTGAGGCCTGCCATCGTGCGGCGGCCGGGCGAGGTTAACGATTCCCTTCTCATCGGACTCGATTTCCTTCTTGATGAAATGTCAAAGCGGAACATGAAGGCGGTACTCTATCTGACAAACTACTGGGAATGGTCAGGAGGGATGTCGGAATATCTGGGTTGGTCCGACTCCCTCCATCCGCTCGATCCTGAAGTGGACGGTTGGCAGAAGTTCATGAACTTCTCTGCGAAGTTCTATCAGAATGAGAGGGCGAATGGATTTTTTCGATGGTATGTTTCGCTGATTGTACATCGGAAGAACAGCGTCAACGGAAGAGACTACTCCAGCGATCCGACGATCATATCGTGGCAATTGGCCAACGAGCCGCGGCCAGGCACAGGAGGAGCCGACGCCCCCAATGTTCTTCCATACTTCTACAAGTGGATCGATGAGACCGCCGGCTTCATCAAGTCCCTCGACACGAATCATCTGGTCTGTTCGGGAAACGAAGGGCTTGCAGGGAGCATCGGTTCCGATGAATGCGTATTGACCGCACACCGCTCCAGTCAGATCGATTACCTTACCATCCATCTCTGGCCTCTCAACTGGGGTTGGTACAATCCACAAAAAATGGAAGAGACACTACCTTCCTCGATCGAGAAGGCGACCGATTATATTGCAAAACACATTGAATTTGCGCGCGAATTGAACAAGCCGATGGTGATGGAAGAGTTTGGTCTGGGCCGTGACAGCGGCGCCTATGCACGGCAAACCCCGACGACTGCCCGCGACCGTTACTACACAAAGATCTTTGGGATCTTGTACGATTCCGCCCGGACAGGCACTCCTGTGGCCGGCTCGAATTTTTGGGGATGGGGGGGAGAAGGAAAATCCCAGAATGAGGACTTCATGTGGAAGGAGGGAGATCCCTTTACGGGCGATCCTCCCCAGGAACCGCAGGGCCGGAATTCTATTTTTATCGGCGACCGATCGACGATTGCCATTATACGAGATCATGCCTCCAAAATGAATCGGCTTGGAGTCATCGATTCTCTGCATCTCCGCGCGCAGAGATTACCTTAATGAAGTAAATCAGGACATCTTGAGCAATGCAGTCCAATCATGAAGCTTCACCCGTTCTCTTCCCGCCTGCGATAAGAAGCATTCGAGATCCTACGGATAATTCAGAAGTGCAGACAAAAAGAAACCGCGGGCTCTTCCATGGCGCAATCCTCCTTTTTGTTCTCTCGCTTCTTCTCTCGTCGTGCGCTTCATACAACAGCCTGGAGTTCCAGAAGCAGCTCGGTGTCCGGCTTGTCGACTCTCTCGCGACAAAGGAAACCGTGCTTCTCTTCCGGAATCTCAAGACAATTTCCGACCATAGAATAATCTTTGGACATCAAAACACCACGCAATACGGAGTTTACTGGCGAGGTGATTCAGCCCGTTCCGATATCAAAGACGTGACCGGGTCATTTCCCGGAGTGTACGGCTGGGACTTTGAGTCGATTCCCCGGAACGACAGCACAAAGGCGCGCGACGTTGTTCCGCGGCTGGTAAGGGAAGCCTATGAACGAGGCGGGATAAACACATTCTCCTGGCACCATCGCAATCCGGTGACCGACAATAGCTTCTACGACACCACCGTGGCGGTTCAGTATGTGCTGCCCGGAGGAGCTTACCACGAAAAATATCTTCGCGTGCTCGATTCCCTTGCCGATTACAGCCGTCAGCTTGCGGACAACAATGGAACTCCGATTCCGATAATTTTCAGACCCTATCACGAGCTCGACGGATGGTGGTTCTGGTGGGGCAAACATTATTGCACGCCGGAGGAATTCGTTGCTCTCTGGAGAATGACGGTCGATTACCTCCGCACGGCAAAGGGAATCAAAAATTATCTCTATGCATTTTCGACGGACCGCTGGTTCGACACCGATCAGGAGTACCTCGAGCGGTACCCCGGAGACGCGTACGTGGACGTTGTGGGAATGGACAACTACCATGATTTTACGCCGAAGGGGGACAGCGTGGAATTTGTTACGAAGAAACTCAAGATCATCTCGACGATTGCGCGCGAGAGGGGCAAGATCGCGGCGTTCACGGAGACGGGGTCTCTTTTTATTCCGGATTCGGCATGGTGGACCGGTCAGTTGTATAAGTCGATGGACGACGACAGCGTGCGGATTGCGTACGTGATGATGTGGCGCAATCCCGGGCCGGGACAATTCTATGCGCCGTACAAAGGGCAAGCCAGCGCCCCCGACTTTATAGAGTTCCGTCACAAAAAAAGAATGTTGTTTCAGGAAGATCTGCCGAACGTGTACAAGACTGTCATTATGGAAGATCTGCTCTCGCGGACACTTGGAGAACCGGAGACAGGCTCAGAACCTTGACGTATCATTCGGAAAAACCGCAACGTTGCGAAGATGAAGATCGATCTTCTCCTCAATTCCAAGTTTCACTGACCTTCTTCGCGATCTTTGGACTTTGGCAGTTATCTTCAACATCTATTCCGGGAATGAACATATGACGAGAAATCTATTACCGATGATCATCGCCATAACAGTATCGGCCGTCGCAGAGTCGCAGGTGATTGATGTCCGTACGATGGGTGCCGTTGGCGACGGCAAGACTCTCAACACCCGTATGATTCAGTGTGCGATCGATTCGGCGACGAAGATGGGAGGCGGAACCGTGTACGTGCCGTCCGGCGTTTTTCTCTCCGGCACAATTCGGTTGCATAACAACGTCAACCTTTGTCTCGAGAGCGGCGCGGTCATAAAGGGGAGCAGAGATTTGAAGGAGTATGTCATCGATGGTAAACGGGTTGGTCTCTTCTTCACACAGGATGCCGAGAATGTTTCCATTACCGGCCACGGGACGATTGACGGAAACGGCGATGCCTTCATGGTTCTCGATACCGCCAAAAAAATGGATCACGCCGGCGTTATGTGGACGAGGCAGGTAGATCAGTTCCGGCATGTGTCCGAAGGGCTCGGGGATGGCCCGCTCGTGCCAAGAGACCGCCCTTACCAGATGATTATTTTCTCCGATTGTAGGAAGGTTACCATCCGTGACGTGTTTATCACAAACTCCCCCTTCTGGACTCTTCATCTGGCCGACTGCGACGGCATCATATTATCAGGCCTTCGCATCTGGGGCAACTTGCTCGTTCCGAACAACGACGGGATGGACCTGACGTCGTGCAGCAACGCTGTCATCTCCGACTGCGATGTCCGGACGGGCGATGATTGCATCGTACTGACAGGCTACAATCATCATTATGACCTGCCGGGATACAAATTTCTCAAGCGGACGTGCGAGAACATTACCGTCACGAATTGCACCCTTGTCTCGCGGTCGGCGGCCATCAGGATCGGCGGATTCGATCAGAACCCGATGCGCAATTTCATCTTCAGCAATATTGTGATCACAAATTCAAATCGCGGGATCGGACTTTTCGTTCGCGACCAGGGCTCGATTGAAAACGTCATCTTCTCCAATATCCTTATCGAAACCCGCCTCTTCACGGGCGATTGGTGGGGAAACGGGGAACCGATTGAGCTCTCCTCGGTGCGCTTGACGAAAGATGTGACGCTCGGGAAGATGAAGAATATTAAGTTCGAGCACGTCATCTGCAGGGGTGAATCCGGGATCTCTGTTTTCGGAACGGAGGAGAGCGTGATAGAGGACGTTTCGTTTTCCGATGTCCGGTTTCATGTGGTCGATGGAAAGCTTAACGATGTCAGCGGAGGCAATTTTGATCTGCGCCCTGTGATGGACCCGAAGCTGTCGCTCTTCTCGCACGACATACCCGGTTTTTACGCCCAATATGTCAAAAACCTGCGGATAGAAGACTTCGACCTTTCATGGGATGCAATGAAAGAATCTTATTTTACGAACGGCATCGAGGTGAATCATTTCGAAGGAGTCGACCTCGTTCGATTTCATGGGTCCGGGTCGCCGGGAAATCCGAAAGCCGTTCCTGTTCAATTGACGGACGGAAAGACGTACGATGTGACTCCGGCCGGTACGGTTGTATCAAAAATGAATGTGCGGGAAAAATAACGAGCAGGATCACAAAACCTTGTCAAGGTTTTGAACCTTGACAAGGTTTAAGGGTTTTCGGATTGGAATAGTCCCCCATTTCTTTCAAGAAAACTAAAGCAGCTATCCTCGATGACCACTCTGTAGTTTGGCGGAAAGTAGTCGGGCGGCGAGGCGGAATTTGGCGGAAGTGTCCACGGCTCTCTGGCTTTGTTCTTTTCCATAACAATGTAATTGTCGGCGTTGAGGAGAGAATCCGGCACGCGGTACCCGAGAGGAAAACGAATGCTGTGGAAACATTTGTTCGGAATCCTGCTCCCGAGTTTAACCCGGTCCGCAGCACTCTCCTCAGTCAACAAAGCGATCGAACCTCCCGTGTATCGGCCGGAGAGACGTCCGCCGAATATCAAGGCATCTCTGATTGTAGGTGAAATACATTTGGCAGCGTCCCTGTAGGTTGCCACGTTGATAGAAGGAACGCAAAGTTGCACGAATGGCATGGCGACGAGACCGGCGAACACAATCGGACGTATTCGGAGCCTGAAAATCTTGTGAGGCAGCGATGCAAGCCCGATTCCTCCAGCAACGGCGAGAAAAAGTCCGAAGGTGAGAATGTATCTCCAGTTCCACCACCATTGATCGATTCCTACGTATCCGGCGAGTGCGGCGCTGATCGTGAAAAGGAGCGGAGCGGCAAAGAAGGCCAGAAGAAATAGGATATTCATTCTGCCGCGACTTTTTTGAAACTGTCCGCAACCCGCGGCAGCCGCAAGGATCAACACGGGGCCGAAGATGTCGAGAATGGCGCGGCCGAAATTGAACAGGATGTTGAATGGAAGACGCTGATCTGAAAGGCGGTAATATTCTGCGAGAGCCGAATAAGTGCCTTGTGCAAACCTGAGAGGATCGCTGAAAACAATAAAATGCCATACAACCCAGAAAACAATTCCTGCGAAGCTGACCGATGAGATCGCAACGATTCGAATGGCTGTCGGTTTCTCTGATCTTCGCCAAAAAGGAATGGCCTGCCGCAGAGCGGCCAGGGAAAGAATCGGCGCAAGAGTCCAGGCTTCATACCGGCAGAGGCTTGCAAGCATCACTGCGACAGCCGAGAGGAAGAGCATCCGGAATGAACCGTGCTGGAGCCATCGGAAGAGCGCGTAGCCGGCAAGCGTGACGAAGAACATGAGGCTCAACTCGTCCATCGGCGTGAGGGCCATATAGACGATATTCGGGTTGACGCCGAAAATGGCGGCCATCAGGAAAGCAGTCCACGTTGAGCCGGTGACATCTTTGATAATCAAAAACAATAGTAACCCGGTGCCGACGAGACACGGAATTCCCACAAACATCCCGGCGATACCGGAGAAGAAGAAGCCGTCGACTGCGGCAAATGGGAGCAGCAAAAGATGAGGAAGGGGGAGCCACGTGGTGCCGATCGTGAACCGTACCTGCATCACCCTGTCGGTGAACTCGCGTGCTTTGATGATGTGAGAAGAGGCATCGCCGAAATAATAGAGCGAAAACTTGTCGGCATGATGCAGCACAAATCCTGCGGTCGATGCGACAGCAAAAAGAAGAATAGCAAGAATGTACGGTTCGCGCCCATGAATAAATTCATTCGCTTTCTGAATCCATGGAACTTCATCCGTGTCCGGCCCGGTCGCGCTCATTCGCACATGTTATTTTTTTTCCTGAAAGAGATTGAACGCTTCCATCGATTGTATGATTTGATTGGCCATCTTCTGGTGCGTCTCTATTGTCGGATGTCCGTCGGCAACATAGCCGCCCGGAAATTCGTCGAACGTTGCATAGAAAATGTCATGCTTTCCGGCCGTGCGCTCTTCATCGACAACTTGCTTCACATTCTTCCGGATCCATTCCGGGTATGCGGCGACGGCAACGATCTTAACAGCGGGGTAGACGGCGCGAATGGTGTCGAGAAACTCATGGTATGTCTTGCGGAAAAGGGTGGATTTTTCCTCGGGGATCTCTCCGTTTTTGCCCCGAACCCCGGAGAGGTCGTTCAGTCCGAGGCAGACAACGGCGACGTCGGGAACCCATTGTTTGAAGTCCCACTTCGGTTCGCTCGATTCCATCAGGGTGCGGTCGAATCTTCTCGGCAGGGTCTCGGCCGTATTCCCCTGCCAATCGCAGTACAATCCGCCGCCGGACCGGCATGTGGTCATGTACTGCGCGTTGAAGTGTCGGGCGATAAGCGGCGCGAATCCTTTGTCGATGTCCGTTACCGGAAACCGCGCCTCCCATTCGAGATGCGGCTGGTCCGTCTCATCGCTCTCGGCGGCGGTGAAGGAGTCGCCGATGAATTCTATTTTGCGTGATGGTTTTGGAGGAGGAGCCAGAAGAACGGCATTGCTGTCGAGAATGATCCCTGAAAAGGTATACGGTTTTTCAAACGTGATATTGCGCCGGCTGAAAAGAAACGTATGTCTGGTGTTTTGAAGGTGTTCAGCCAGGATGTAATCTGCTTCCCCCGGCGTGGTTCCGTGGAAGATGCTCTGCAGTTTTCCGTCGATGTAAACGTTGAAGTAATTGGTGCCATCCGTCAACCGAACGCCGATGGCCGTTCCTGAGAACTCTGCGTAAATGTAGACGCCGGGCCAGGAGTATCTGGGATGGAGCGAATCACTCATATCCCATCGTCCGAAGTATTGAATGTCAGGATTGTTGGCAGGGAACACTATTTTCGGAGAAGCCATAACGGCGGATCCTATTGATGGAATGAGTGCAGCGAGCAGACACCAAATAAATCGATTCATGGAAATTCCTCTTGTTGGTAGCGCGTCATCATTCACGAACGAATATGGTTAGAAATATCCCGAAATTCAAACGCGAAAATGAGCGTCCAACGGAATA
>CAYLMV010000088.1:11846-15301 GCA_964384415.1 uncultured Chitinophagaceae bacterium
GAAGCAATGACCTACAAATCCATGTGCGTCGCCGCGGTCGAAAGAGTTATTGTGTCTGTACCAAATGGAGTGGAAGAATGATTTTCGCCCCGTTCGCTTTTTGCTATCCGATCGATCTTTATCTATCTTGGGGTGCCTAAAAATGACCGGGCCTCCTCATCGACAAACCAATCAATGCAGAAAGAATATATGAAAGCGCGACTGCCAAAAAACGGAATTGTTTTCACCGGAATCCTCTTTGTGTTCCTGTTGAGCTGTTCGTTTTCCAGCGACGATGCACGAAGCAGCCGGGATTCTGTCGTCACCACCAACCGGGACTCGATCTCGGTCGAGCTGCGGAAAGTCCTCGACGATGAGTTTGCACGATGGTATCCTCTTTCGCTCGATACGGTCTACGGCGGGTACTTCAGCGATTTCAATTATAAATGGGAGTTGGACGGCAGCCAGGATAAAATGGTGGTGACGCAAGCGCGCCATGTCTGGGCTGCTGCGAACGCGGCGATGTTTTATCAGAAAGACAACACGCTGCGTGACATTTCCGCATACGGGGCGAAATATCTTAAGACCACGATGTGGGATTCCGAGTACGGAGGCTTCTACGATCTCGTAAACAGAAAGGGAGAACCGGTCAAGGAAAACGGAGAAATTGTAAAACGCGCTTACGGGAACGCGTTCGCGATTTACGGTTTGTCGGCATACTGCCGCGCCTCCGGCGATACTGCCGCCCTCTCATTCGCAAAAACCGCATTTCGCTGGCTGGACAAGCATAGTTACGACCCGCAGTACGGCGGCTATTTCCAATTCATGTCGAGGGACGGCACTCCGATGATGGACGGTTATGATGGAGTGGCACCGAAAGACCAGAATTCCATGATCCACTTGCTGGAATCATTCACGGAGCTCTATAAAGTGTGGCCCGATTCTGTTGTCCGGGCCCGGCTTTACTCACTGCTCCGCATTGTCAGGGATACGATCACGACCGATAAGGGGCACTTGACTCTGTTCCTAAAACGCGACTGGGCTCCCATTACCATCCATCAATCTCAATCTTCTGTCAATCCGCGTTCGTTTGAGTTCGATCATGTCTCGTGGGGGCACGATGTCGAAACGGCCTACCTGATGCGGGAGGCATCCGAAGTGCTTGGGCTCAAGAATGATACCGTGACCTTGATGGTTGGGAAGAAGATGGTCGATCAGGCCCTGGCGGATGGATGGGATAAAGATCACGGGGGCATCTATGACGGTGGTTATTATTTTGGAAGCGATCCGCACGCGACGGTAGTCCGCAAAACGAAGGAGTGGTGGGGACAGGTAGAGGCGATTAATTCATTTCTGCTGATGTCCGACCTCTTCCCGAATGACACGATGCATTATTACGACAAGTTCTGCAAGCAATGGGATTTCTGCAAAAAATACGAGATCGACCAGGAGCATGGAGGCTGGTACTGGGGCGGGACCGACATCGTCCCGGATAACAAGTCTTCCCCAAAGGGATCAATCTGGAAATGCAATTATCACACGTCGCGCGGGCTGATCAATTGCATCAACAGGCTGGAAAGAGAAACTCTTCCGATGGAGGGAAGGCGTTACGACCCTGTGAACCCGCACGCGACACCCGAGGCAAAGAAATTGCTCGCGTATCTCTATTCCATCCAGGGAAAGAAGATCATTGCCGGACAGCAAAACTATGTAGGGAAAGCCGATACATTTCCCAACATCGTGAAGGATCTCACCGGCAAATATCCGGAGATCTGGGGGTGTGATTTTATCAACTATTATGTGCCGGGCAATCCTCAGGCATTGGTCGATGCAGCGTACAAAAAATATAAGGAAGGCTACATCATCACTCTCATGTGGCATGCCGGCAGACCGCAGGACGATCCTCCGTTCAAATGGAAGGAAGGGATCCAGGGGAAAATGACGGCGGATGAATGGAATGAACTAACGACCCCCGGCACAAGACTCAATTCGCGCTGGATTGCACAAGTGGACACAGTGGCGAAATATTTGAAGCAGCTGCAGATTCTCGGCGTGCCGGTGCTCTGGCGGCCGTATCATGAATCGAACGGCGTCTGGTTCTGGTGGGGCAATAAGCGGGGCGAAAACGGGTTCGCGAAATTATTCAGAATGATGTACGACCGATTCGTGAATGTCCACAACCTGAATAACCTCATCTGGGTCTGGAACACCAACGCGCCCCGTCAGCTGATCAACGATGAAGCGTACGATTACGAAGACTATTTTCCCGGAATGAACTACGTCGACGTCCTGGCAACCGACGTCTACCACAACGATTACCGCCTGAGCCACCACGACCAGCTTCTGCGGCTGGGGCAGGGGAAACTGATTTCGCTCGGAGAAGTTGGCGAAGTGCCGACGCCCGAGATCCTTAACGAACAGCCGATGTGGTCATGGTTCATGATCTGGGGAAATTTTATCACGACGCACAACACTCCGGGGCAAATGAGGGATTTGTATAACTTCCCGAAGACGTTGAGCCACGGAGGTTATATGATGGAAAGGTAACCAAGTAATTCTTGACGGAGGCATTTGCTATTATTCCAAACCCACCGTTACCCTCCCCTTGGAGGGGAGGGAATCTACTGAATTCTTGAATACGCTCAGCATGACAAAGGTAATTCCAATTCTTAAAGAAAATCTTCAAGGACTCAACTAAAGGCAGTCAATGAAAATCCGATCCTTTTTTTTCCTGGGTTCAATGGCCTTCGCCTGCATTGCATCCGCTCAGCCAGATCCACCCGCACCGACGCTGAAGATCAATGACCAGGGCTACTACGAGTCATCGGGGCTCAACGTCATGCTCTTTGATGACTTCTATCCTGAAGGACATCAAGGGGGACTAACAATTGTTCAATGCGGAAGAAGAGTTGCCGCAAACGGGGATGTGAGGCTCGAGCCGACGCCGGGACAATGGTCTCCCGTGCCGAAAGTGGGGAAACGAATTGTCGACAGGGAGCACAATACCATCAGCGTGACGCTCTGGTATCCCGACTCGAGTCAGAATAAACGAGGGTATAATCCGATCGAATATCCCGATCTGAGATTCCGGTACTCCGTAAGAGTCCAACCGGTCGGGAACAGCATAAAACTCATTGTGGATCTGGAACAACCTCTTCCGAAAGAATGGGCTGACAGGGTTGGATTCAATCTTGAGTTTTTTCCCGGTCTCTATTTCGGCGAACATTATTTGATGGATGGGGCATCCGGGATTTTCCCGCGGCAAGCAACCGGCCCGATGGAAAAAGACGCCGACGGAAATTTTCAGATGGTCCCCATGGCAAAGGGGAGAGAACTTGTCATCGCGCCGGACAATCCGGAGAAGGAAATAGCGATCGTAAGCAACACGAGCCCTCTCCAGCTGATCGACGGGCGCGGAATATACAATAACGGGTGGTTCACGCTCCGTTCCACAATTCCCGCCGGAGCTGTGAAAG
>CAYLMV010000089.1:0-15193 GCA_964384415.1 uncultured Chitinophagaceae bacterium
AATCCGTCCGCCAGAGTGAATGCCAGCTCCTGGACGGCAGTTGAGCCTGCCTCACGTATATGATAGCCACTGACCGAGATAGGGTTAAACTGAGGAAGTTCCTTCGCACAGTAGGAGAACATGTCGGTTATGATCTTCATCGATGGAACCGGAGGATAGATCCACTCCTTCTGAGCGATGTACTCCTTAAGGATGTCAGCCTGGATTGTGCCGCGCAGCGCCTCGGGTCTCACCCCTTCTTTCTCAGCGACGATGATATAAAACGCCAGCAGCATCGCCGCCGGAGCATTGATCGTCATAGAAGTCGACACCTTGTCCAACGGGATTCCTTTGAACAAGATTTCCATGTCTGCCAGAGAACTGATCGAGACGCCGCAAATTCCAACCTCGCCTTCCGAGAGCGGATCGTCCGAATCGCGCCCCATTAACGTCGGCAAATCGAAAGCTGTGGATAATCCGGTCTGTCCGTGTTCGAGAAGGTATTTGAACCGGCCATTGGTATCTTCCGGCGTCCCGAATCCGGCAAATTGGCGCATCGTCCAGAGTTTTCCCCGGTACATGTTTGGATGGATGCCGCGGGTATATGGAAACTCGCCGGGAAAGCCAATGTCTGAAAGATAATTCAGATGCTGGATGTCATCCGGTGTGTATAGAACCTCTATCGGCTCACCGCTTACCGTCGTAAAGACCGTTTCTCTTTTTTTTCCGCCATTTTCTGCACGGTGCTGCCAGTTCTTCTTGGCATCGGCCATCCCTGTGGAACTCGCCATCGTTCACTTCCCTTCCGAAATTGTCCTCGAATTGTATTCCTTAATCTCTCGTTAAGCTCTGTTGAATCAATGCTTACATTGACTCATCTAATCTCTTTTCATGAGGTGCGCATGAATCGTCTGTCCAATTCAGACAAGGATATTTTTACGACGACAGGTCTCCCATGCGGACAAACGTAGGGCATCGACGTCGTGAAGAGTTTCTCGATGAGGCCTCTCATCTCGCGTTCAGTGAGACTGTCGCCCGCTTTCACTGCAGCCTTGCATGAAAACGATTTCGCAACGTTGTCCCTGGCATCGAGCTTCACCCTATGCTGATTGTTCTTGAACTCATCGAGTATATCCTGGAGGATGCTCCCTTCTGCACCTGATTTGACGTCCGTTGGGACACCTTCCATCACAATCGTGTTTTTGCCGAAAACCTTCAACCCAAAACCGATGCCTTGCAGGTGAGGCAGCAGTTCCTTCGCCAGGGCAAAATCTCCTGAGGAGAGCTGGAGCGTCTGCGGGAAGAGGAGTTGTTGTGTGGACGGAACAGCGCGTTCGAAGCTTGAGACTGCCCGTTCATACAATATTCGTTCGTGGGCGACGTGCTGGTCTATGATCATCAGGCCGGTCTTGATCTGGACGAGAATATACTTGTGGTGGAGCTGCCAGATCGGTCTTCCCTCCAAGGACTCGGTTTCGTCCGACGATTTTTGTGTAAGCGCAGGAATCGAAGCGGGAGGCGCCGGCATTGTGGGAATTTGCGAGAAGAGCCGATCTAACGAGGAGGTACCGGCAGGTCCATTTTGGGAACCCCCAAATGGGAACGCGAGCCCTTCTCCTTCTCTTCGATCGGGTGCATCGCCGAAATATCTCGGGAGAACGGCATGGCGTAAAGAAGTGAAGGATGTATTGAACTTCGTTTCCTCCATCTCTAACGAAGGGATGTGGTCTCCCTCGCCCAGCGATCTTCTTACAACAGACACGACCAAACGGTAGACGCTTTGTTCGTCTGCGAACTTCACTTCCATCTTCGAAGGATGAACATTTACGTCGACTTTTCGCGGGTCGAGGTCGAGGAAGATCAGGTAGAACGGGAAATTCCCTTTTTCCACCGTATGCTCGTAGCCGGAAAAGATTGCGTGATTGATCGCGCGGTTGACGATCGGCCGATTATTCAGGAACAAATATTGGTCCACGCGCGACTTTCGCGCAAATTCAGGCTTTCCGATGAAACCCGAGATCGTCATCAATTCCGTCTTCTCCCGGACAGGGATGAGTGTCTCAAAATGTCTTTCGCCGTAGAGATTCTTCAGCCGCTCTTCGATTGAACTCGTTTTCAGGTCCAGCAGTTCCTCGCCGTCGCTCGTGAACTGGATCGCGATCTCCGGATGCGAAAGGGCGACGCGCTGAACCACATCGTAGATATGTTTGAATTCGGTGTTGTTGGATTTCAGGAAGTTACGGCGTGCCGGAGTATTGAAGAAGAGGTTCCGGACCGAGATCGTCGTCCCTGGTTGGTCTCCGCTTTTCGAACGCTCTTTGAATTCTCCCCCTTCTATCCGGACGAGGGATGCAACATCATCCGCAGCGCGGCGGGAACGCAATTCCACCTGCGCAACGGCCGCAATCGAAGCAAGCGCTTCTCCCCGGAATCCGAGCGTTCGAATATTTTCAATATCCTCGTAGGACTTTATTTTCGAGGTCGCATGACGGTCAAAGGCGAGCAGAGCATCCTCTTCATTCATTCCCCATCCATTATCTGAAATCTGGATAAGCGATTTACCCCCGTTCTTAATGGTGATGGTAATCGACGTGGCTCCCGCGTCGATTGAATTCTCGAGCAGCTCTTTGACCACTGAATCAGGGCGCTGAACGACCTCGCCGGCGGCGATCTTGTTGGCGAGTTGTTCAGGTAATATTTTTATTGTGCCTGCCACACTACTCCAGAAGTAATCGAGTACTCAAAGAGCACTGATGCGCTGATGGTGCAAGCCCGCAGTTCCCTGGCTAATTGCTTCGGCAGCCGCGTAGGAATGAACATTCACTTTGCTGCAATAACCGGAGAGTCGGTTTCAAACAGTGCGTTGATAAAGCTTTGCGAATCGAACGGCTGCAGGTCGTCGATTTGTTCGCCCACCCCGATGAATCGCACGGGAATTTTCAGAGCGCGGGAGATCGCTATAATGATGCCCCCTTTCGCCGTACCGTCGAGCTTGGTGAGCACCAGGCCGGTGAGACCAACAGCCGCATCGAACTGCTGCGCCTGCTGAATCGCATTTTGTCCTGTCGTTGCATCGAGCACCAACAACACCTCATGAGGCGCGGCCGGGATACTTTTCTGCATCACCCTCTTAATTTTCTTCAGCTCTTCCATCAGGTTGACTTTTGTATGGAGGCGTCCGGCAGTGTCAATGATGACGACGTCGGCCCCGCGAGACTGCGCAGCTTTGACTGTATCGAACGCGACGGCAGCAGGGTCCGATCCATGCACTTGTTGTATGATTTGAACACCGGCCCTCTTTGCCCAAATCTCCAGCTGTTCATTCGCAGCCGCGCGGAACGTATCCGCGGCGCCGATAAGCACAGTCTTACCTGCGGATTTGTAGTTATACGCCAGTTTCCCAATCGTCGTTGTTTTTCCAACTCCGTTGACGCCCACGACCATGATGACATGCGGTTTGTGGCCGGCGGGTATTGAAAACGGATCCGCGAGATTCTCATGAGGATTCAGAACGCTCTCGACACTCCTGCGGATGAGGCGATCAAGCTCTTGTTTGTTCTCGTACCGCTCAGTCTTGACCCGCTCTCGGAGCGAATTGAGAATTAGTTGTGCCGTATCGACGCCGATGTCGGCCCCCAGAAGTATCTCCTCGAGTTGATTGAGAAATTCTTCGTCAACAACTCCTTTCGCAAAGACGAGGCGCCCTATTTTTGAAACAAGGGCTTCTCTTGTTTTTGCCAGGCCTTCCTTCAGGCGCGAAAACTTTAGGTTGTCGATAAGGCTCATGGATTGGGCTGCTCGTCTTTAACTGTCAAAATTCGTTGGAACCTTCGTATGTAGAAGGCGAAAGAAACAACCAAAAAAATACAGCTCATCGCCTGGGAAATCGATTCTACAAAGTCAAACATGCGATACTGAAGCATCGCAAGAGTGAGTGTCAGCGCAACAAAGGAAACGGCAAATTTGCCCGGCATATTCGAAGGAAGCACGATACCCTTCCGTTTCCTGACGTAAAGGCCCCCCAGAAAGATCAAAAAGTCCCGAATCAGAATAAGAAGGGCAAACCAGAGTTGAATATCGCCAAAAATGAGGAGCAAAACAACAACGATGCCGACTCCAATCTTGTCGGCGAGCGGATCGACGATTTTTCCAATTTCAGATTCCTGGTGCAGCAGCCGGGCAAAATATCCGTCGAGTGCGTCGGTTGTCACGGCGAGCAGAGTACACAAGACCGCATACTCACGATGGTGCAAACCAGGTGTGATGAAGAAGTATATTACCGGCAACATCAGCACTATTCGGCTGAGGCTGAGTGTGTTGGAAACGGTCCAGAGCTTTTCTTTCATAGCTTATCGGATGATAGCGAATTTTCCCGTTTTTCTTCGAAGCTCGTTGCTGTTTTGATCGAGCTGCGTTGCTAAGAAGACGTAGATCCCCGAGCCGACAGCTTTTCCCTTGTCGTCGATGAGATTCCATTGAATCCCCGCCGCCGGCGTGCTTCCCTGGAGTGTCGTGATCTTCAGCCCATTGGCGGTAAAAATATCGATGCGGCAATATTGAGGCACGTTCGCAAAAGTTATATGGCTCCGGTTGATGTCGGCGACGGAGTACTTGAGGGGATCCGGAAAAACCATGATCTGATCCAAATTGTCCAGCTCAACTGCAAGCGAAACGGTCTCCCCCTTTCCATCATTGAGGAACTCCCCTTTGATGTTTTGGATTTTGTCGCTCGCGGTCAGACTCATTCGGAACCCGACGGGAGTCAGATGTTCATTATCCTGGAGCGAGAGGTAAACCCTGGTCCGCGACACTGAATCGAGGCGGACGTCTTTCAAAGCGAACGATCTCACGGCATTAGAGAACTGATAGTTTGAAAGGTCAAGTCCCGAAGATGAAAGAGTATCACTGAAATCAATTGCGAGAAGAAGGCTGGATGCAAACGACGCCTGCTTAAGATAAAATGTCGGTTCTTTCGCTAACTCTGTCTCGAATGAAAACCTTCTGGATGTATCTGCCTCGAGCCCGTAAAGATCGACGAGATGAATCAGATGAAGAGTATGATTCCCTTTCGCGAGGGGCGCTCCAAATGAAAGAAGATACTTCGACGGTGCATGCAAAGCGATCGATGTTGGCTTCAATGAATCGTCAAGAAGGATGACAGCGTCCTGCAATCGGTTTGGATCGGGGGGAAATGTTAACGAAATCGAGATCTGAGTCACCGATTGCTTAACGATCGAATCAATCAATGCCGGATTGTGAGGGACCGTCATGACCGGAGTCGACCGGTCGCTCTCTGTTGGATTCAGCAAGGATATTGCGTACCAGTACGCTTTACCGCTTACCACCGTTGTGTCGACGTACGAAACGCCGCTCACGCTGGCCAGCAGCGAGTGCACTTGTGGAACCGTATCCCGATAGACATTGTGATTGCCGGAAGGAAGCGCTGAACTCCATCCCACCTTCACGGCGCGGGCTGATATTGGCGCAGCAGAGACTCCCCACGGCGTCTGAGGCTTGGCAGTCGTCGAAGCATGTTCAAAGAATTGGACCTTCCCTCCCGTGTTGAATCCAAACTCAGCTGTCCCATCTCCATCAAAATCACTGATCAGCACAGAATTTGAAGATGAAGCATGCATCCAAATGGGTTGGAATGTATGGGTCGCTGCATCGTAGTCGATGACGTAGAGGTAGGGATTAAGCGAAAGGAATAGCTGGTCCCGGGGAGACGCGAGGATTTTGCCCGATACAATCCCGTTGTCATACGACAACCCGGTTTTTACTCCGTAGAAAGTTTGATCCCAAATTTTGGTGAAGGTGTTCAATGGATCGGCAGATCGTCTCGAAAAGATCCGGACATTCCATGTTGGCGCGTCGTATTCGCGGTCATTGTTCAAATCCAGATTGGAATGCCCGGCAGCCGCAAAATCCAGAGTTCCGTTCCCTTCAAAATCCCCTGCCGTGAGGAAATCGCTGGTCTCGAGCAGATCTGTCGTGTCGGTCCAGACAAGCTGAAACGTGAAAGGGGCGGTCTGCTTATTGACCTGGCGGTACATCACAACGTCACCATCATAATCGGCAAAGACCACTTCAGCATTGCCCGTCCTTGAAAAATCGCCGACAAGAGCCCGCGGAGGGCCAAACTGATTTGCAGCATCGCCTGGCTGCGGCGGAGTCGGATCGTCCAATCGAGCAACAAGATTGAATTTGTTCTCGCCCAGGTTCTGGTAGATCAAGTACTGCGAACTGCTGCGCGCAATCAGGTCCAGCTTTCCATCTCCGTCGAAATCATATAACTGGCTTCCCCACACATCGGTCGATTCCGCGAGTGAAATCGTCTTGAAGTATGAACTCCCCTGTGAATCGGAACTCAGAAGCTCTGTTACGCCCTGGTCCTGAACGAGAGTTGTCAGGCGGCCGTCGTTGAACGCCTGCTTCAAATCGCGCGGTACCCAACTCCGAACGGTCGAGTCAACAGGAGAAAACGATCCGTTGGAATATTGGAAGGCTTTCAATTTTCCAAAATTGCCTGTTGCATCGTACTGGTTGAGTAGGACGATGTGTTTGCCGGTAATGGAATCTGTCCGGTTTAGAACGAATCCCGAAGGCAAGGATAAAGCCAGCTGGGTGAAACCGGTAGTGGGAATGGTTCGGCTGTTGAATGTGTAATTGAATTCGTCGGTACCTGCGAGCGCTACAGTGGGAAACTGAATCGTCTTCCCCGTTCCATCGGTCGCCAGAATATAAAAATCATACGATGCTCCCGGGAGCAGTTCTTTGGGGGTGAGGAGAAATGAATGATTGAGTTGGGTGCCGGGGGAACTGATCTCGCTGAAACCGGTTTGGCTTCCATGGGGCCGGTAGCGCAAGACTGCTGTCATAGGTCTGTCGAGTCGCAGTGTAGCCAGCGCACAATACGTATCCTGATAGATGACCGAATCGCGGAAAGTAAAGTTCAGGACAATGGGTGCGGACCTCGAGATGAACACCCTTAGACGGTTTTCAACGTCCCCCGATTGGATATTCTTGACTTGCAGCCGAAGTGTATATATTCCTTCAGATAAAGAAGTTACATTCCAAACTACAAGGGTATCATTGATGAAGTGTTTTCCTGAAGACTGCGTGATTAGCTGCCATGCGGAAGGGGAACTACCGCTACCATAATAGAGGGCTACAGAAGTAAGCTGGTCTGTGGTTGCGGTTCCGATGACCGGGACAAGGCTGCTGCTTATTTGAGCATCCACGGCGGGCGACGCGATCATGACCACATTTCGAGCCAAAGGCGAAAGGAGAATCCTTGCATCTACAATCCCTGCTCCATAATTGTCATCCCAGCCAGGATCACCCAAATCGTCGGCTCCTGCCAGCAGGTCTGCCCGGACTTCGTCGTTCGTGATTGGCACGGCGCTGGATTTTGAGCTCCTTGAAGCTTTGTCCAGGCTAATCAGGAGCGACGCAATTCCGGATACATGAGGTGCGGCAGCTGAAGTCCCCGAAAAGGAAGCCTGATACCCGCCTCCCAATTTCAGTGTTGATATCCCCTCTCCCGGAGCCATCAGAGCAAGCGATGGACCGTAAGAAGAAAAGATAGATTTCGCATCATTTTGAGTGACAGAACCGACTGATATAACGTCACTAAAGTCGGATGGATAATGTGGAAAACTTGTCCCGTCGTTTCCACTTGATGCTACCAGAACAACATTTTTCTCATGCGCATAGTGGAGAACATCCTTGAGGAGGGGCGACGATATAACATCCCCGAAGCTCATGTTCAGCACCTGCACTCCGTTGTCGGCGGCATAGACAACTGCAGCCGCAATGTCTGCGTCTGTACCCTCTCCGCTCGCGTTAAAGGCACGCAGGGGCACAATCTGGGCAGCGGGAGAGACTCCCGCAATCCCCAGGCGATTGTTCGATTCTGCTCCAATGATTCCGGCTACAGCCGTCCCGTGCCCGTTCTCGTCCATTGGATCATTATCACGAGTGGACCAGTCGCCAATGTCCGGATCCTGCTGATCGACGAAGTCGTATCCCCGCCAATCGTCGACGTAGCCGTTGCCGTCGTCGTCAATCCCGTTGAAGCGCTTGTCCTGGCCGTTCGCGTCCAGGCCCGTTTCGCCATCATTGGTGGCAATTCTCTGAGTGAGATCCGGATGGAGATAGTCGACACCGGTGTCCAGAACTCCAACCCGGACCTGTGGCAGAGGCTTATCGAACAGGCCGGCAGCCCAGAGTTGAAAGATTCCAATCCGCTGCAGATTCCACTGGGCAGGTGCAGCAGAATCGCTCGGGAGCTGGTCGAGCCGATAGATGTAGTTTCGCTGCACATATTCGACGTAGGGACTCCCCTGCAATTGCGCAACGGCATCGTCGGCAGTCTGACGATCTGCGAAACGAATTCTCAGAACTTGAGGCCCCTGTGCATTTGGCGAAGCCTGGGCCGCAGTGCTGGTAGTTAATTTTCGTTGAAGGGCCGGAAAGACAGGCGAGATTCTTTGTGCTGGGAGGGTCTTGCGTTGCGGAAGAATGGTCGAAAGATCCCTGGTTGATATTACCTGAGTGACGATCGAGTCGGGCGTAGCGGTTTTGAACTTGATGATAAGTTCGGATGGAACGAACTCCTGGGCATGCAGGGCAAGACTCACAAAGAGCAGTCCGAAGAGCAGGGCCGGAAAATTCGGAGAGCCTTTCGACAACGAATCACACATACCTATGATTCTAGTCCGTTCTTATCTGTGCTTGTCTCGACCTTTGTTGGATATTTCCCTCCGAAGCAGGCTGTACAATATCCTTTTCCGTCTGTCTGAGGAACTGCCTCCAACATCTTCTCCAGCGAGAGATAGTGCACGGTATCGACGTTCAATTCGCGGCGGATATTCTCGACATCCTCGTCGCATCGTACGGCGATGAGTTCCTCCTTGCTCGGGAAATCCATACCCCAGTGACACGGGTTTACAATCGGCGGAGAAGTTATCCTGAAATGAATTTCCTTGGGCTGAGCTTCCTTCAGCAGCTTCACGAGCTGTTTGGAAGTGGTTCCGCGAACGATCGAGTCGTCGACCAGGACAATCTTCTTCCCTTTCAGCACCCCTTTCACGGTATTGTATTTTGTCCGTACCTTCATTTCACGGTCGCCTTGTTCCGGCTGGATGAACGTCCGCCCGACATAATGATTCCGGATAAGTCCGATCTCCAGTTTCGTCGGGATCCCCTGTTTATTGCTCTCGGAAACGAAGCCGAGGGTGGCGGTATTGCTCGAATCGGGCACGCTTATCACAATAGTATGCTTATCATCCTTGTCTGGAGCGATGGGCGCTTCCTGCGCGAGTGCCTTGCCCAGTTTCCGTCGTACCTTGTCGACGCTTTCGCCGAAAATCTGGCTGTCGGGTCTCGAGAAATAGATATACTCAAAGATGCAATGGTGCGGGTTGGAATTCTTTCCCGCAAGCCAATGAGACTTCGGCTTCCTGGTTTTGGCCGCTTCATCATCGATGATGAGGACCTCTCCGGGGACGATATCGCGAACGTATGTTGCATCAATCAAGTCGAACGCGCACGATTCAGAAGCGACGACAAAACGGCCGTCCTTTTGGCCGAGCGCGAGGGGACGGATGCCATGGATGTCTCTTGTTGCGATCAGCGAAGTATCGGTGAGGATGAGGAGAGAAAATGCGCCGTCGATTCTTTCCAGCGCCTCGCGAATCTGATCGATCTGCTCTTTCTGCTTGCTGCGAGCGATCAGGTGCAGAATGATTTCGCTGTCGGATGTCGTCTGGAAAATTGTCCCCTCATCCTGAAGCTCTTTTCGCAAACTGTGGAAGTTGGTGAGGTTGCCGTTGTGGGCAAGCGCAAGATTACCGTTCCGATAGTTAACGGTGAAAGGCTGGATATTGAACGGATTGTTTGCGGAGCCGGCTGTTGAATACCGGTTGTGCCCGATGGCGGATTCCCCCTTCAGCTGATCCTGGACGATCCTGTAGTCGCGAAAAACGTCGGTGACGAGTCCCATTCCCTTGACAATGTTGAAGCGGTGTTTCTTTTTCGACTTATCGAATTCGCATGTGACGATACCGCTG
This sequence comes from uncultured Chitinophagaceae bacterium, assembly GCA_964384415.1. Lineage (GTDB taxonomy): Bacteria > Bacteroidota > Ignavibacteria > UBA10030 > UBA8401 > JAGVPT01. The sequence goes on from CAYLMV010000089.1 coordinate 10,053, forward strand.
GCTTCCTGCCCCCGGTGCTGGAGGGCATGAAGACCGTAGTACGTAAGGAGCGATGCCTGAGGATGCCCGTAGATCCCGAAGATACCGCATGCGCAGCGCGGCTTGTCGTTTTCCAGCAGAACTTTTTTCATTTTACGTATTTGATGTGATGATGGTATCTTTCAACCAATGTTCGTCGTCCCGCTCAGGGTAATCTGTTGTGAAGTGCAGACCGCGGCTTTCAGGGCGCATCAATGCCGAACGAATGATAATGTCGGCCACGCAAGCCAGGTTTCTCAATTCGATGAGTCCCTCTGATACTTTGGTCCGCTTATAAAACTCGTTCACCTCGTTCATCATTAGTTTGATCCGGCGCTGGGCGCGCTCGAGCCGGGCAGTGGAGCGCACAATGCCGACGTAGTCCCACATCGCCTGTTGAATTTCCCGGCGGTCGTGCGAAACAAGGACCCACTCCTCGCTGTTGATGGTTCCTGAATCGTCCCAGGCGGGAATTTCGGGAAGCGTTGACTGCAGAGCGCGGTGAAGCTTGATATCTTCCGCCGCCCTGTCGGAAAAGACGATGGCTTCGAGAAGCGAATTGCTGGCGAGACGGTTTGCCCCGTGAACGCCCGTCATGCTCACTTCTCCGCAGGCATACAAACCCGAGATCGACGTGCGGCCGTTAAGGTCGGTCACCACGCCGCCGCAGACATAATGGGCAGCCGGGACGACCGGGATCAAATCTTTTGTGAAATCGAGATTTGCCTCGAGACACCGTTTGTAGATGTTTGGAAAATGATTCTTCGATGCTTCGGCGTCCAGATGCGTGAGGTCGAGATAAACGCATTCTGCCCCGCTCTTTTTCAATTCGCTGTCGATGGCCCGTGCAACGATATCGCGCGTTGCAAGCGAGCCCCGTTTGTCATATCTCCCCATGAACTCCTCCCCCGAGCCTGTCCGCAGAACGGCGCCGAAACCGCGCACCGCTTCGGATATCAAAAAAGAGGGGGATCCGGAATTGTAGAGTGTCGTCGGATGGAATTGTATGAACTCCATGTTTCCCACGGGTGCGCCGGCGCGGTAGGCCATTGCGATTCCATCCCCGGTTGCTATGGTAGGATTGGTCGTGTGGAGATACACATGGCCTGCGCCCCCGGTTGACAACATCGTCACCGGGGCGAGATAGGTTTTCACCACGTTATTGTCTACGTCCAGGACGTACGCTCCCCAGCAATGAGTGGCCGAGTGGTGATTCTTCGCATGCTCGAAAAGATGATGCTCGGTGATGAGGTCAATCGAGATATGGTTTTCGTACACCGTGATGTTTGGATGGGCCGCGACGCGGGCAAGGAGGGCGCGTTCAACTTCCTTCCCCGTCAGATCTGCCGCGTGCGCGATGCGATGTTGGGAATGTCCCCCTTCTTTGCCAAGGTCCAGAATTTGTCCTCGGCGCGTAAACTCAACGCCGATCTCCATCAGTTCTTTAACCCGCGCCGGTCCTTCCCGGACGAGGACTTCGACTGCGTCGAGATGGCAGAGATTAGCTCCGGCGTTCATCGTGTCGGCAATATGCGAGTCGTACGAATCGGTCGGCGACAGTACGGAAGCGATACCACCTTGTGCAAGGTTGGTGTTCGATACCGCTTTTTGCTTTTTCGTAACGATGGCAACCGTTCCGAGAGGTGCCACCTTCAGGGCGTAGAAGAGGCCGGCAATACCGCTTCCCAGGACGAGGAAATCTGTCTTTATCTCCATACGTTACAACATACGGAATAAAACAGAAAAAAAAAAGGCGCCACGACTAATCGTGGCGCCTCGTTAATCATCAACGGAGCGATTAGAAATAAATATGTAATGTTGCGCCGGCAGCGCCGAAACCCAGAATTGATGTTGTGTTTGGCGATTTCGTCGTCGTGGAACTAGAGCCGGTCGTAACTACCTGGTCGGCCGAACCCATCGTGTTGAAAAGATTGAGATCGTATTCCGCCGACACGCTGATCTCGTTGTAGATAAAGAATTCTGCTCCTATGATTCCCTGTAAACCGAAAGCACTTCCACCTATGTACGTTACGCCGTTAAGCGGCACGGCGATCCCGTTCGTTCTGTTCTTAGTCTCCGTCACGACAAAACCCGTTCCGTCATTAGTGCCGCTCCCGGATTTTTCATCAGTCGATACTGTCGCAAAGTATATTCCGGCTCCAAGATAAGGGCGAACACGGCCGGTGCCCATGTACATCAAATAATCGGCTCCGACACCGAGGCTAAACGCTGATTCAGTCGCATCGGTTCCAGGCTTCCCAGCAGGCGGGTTAGCAGGACTTGTTCCGCTTGGGATGGCTATTTGAAATCCTATGCGAACGGCCGTCTCACTATTGAGAAAATAGGATGCACCAAAACCCGGGACAAAATTCGAACTGCTTGGCAAGTTCACCAAACCAGAAGCGCCCAAGCCGAAATTTCCAAGACCACCGAAGGTGAAATTCAATGACTTCGCGCCCGCATGTTGGGCCGGACTTATGTCCTGAGCGGAGGCAAGACCAAACATGATAGCAGTTGTCATCGCTATGATCAGAGCTTTCTTCATAGATTACCTCCAAGAAAGTTAAACATCGATTGTTGTTTGTGGTGTTGTTGGCGATCTGTGATGATTTCAGCCGTAGTGACCAATCCGTTTACTTAAGTGCCCAGCTGACGCCCGCCTTTATTTCAAAGTGATTGAAGTCACTGGCAAGGACGTAGCGTGGTTCGAGTAATACTGTCATTTGGTCGTTCAATTTGTAGTTCGCGCCGATAAGAAGGTTAATTCCGATCCGGGTGTCTGAACCGGAGATGCTCACGGTTTGATTCGAGATCGTTTGTGTTATCGGATTGTACGCAGGGAATGTCGAAGAGCCCGTGGTGCTCAGGAAGTTAATTCCAAGACCTGCTCCGGCATATGGCTTCACCATGCCCTCCATCTCGATGTTGTAATGCACGTTTGCGTTGATCGCAAAGTCGCTTACTTTCCACGTCGCGCCACTAATGTCCTTCGAGGTTGAGAAGTACTCAATATCCGGAAAGAGTACAAGGTCCTTGGCTAATTCTCCCAAGTTAGCGTGAGCAGCAATCAGGAAACCACCGAGCGTCTGGGAGGTCGTGCCACTAAATGAAACCGATTCGTAACCGATCCCGCCACCAACTTCATGCAAACCGAGCTGTTGACCGAACCCCAAGGTTGCAAAGAGAAGTGCCGCTGCAGCAATCGCCATAGATTTCTTCATACTTAACCTCGATACGTTTGTGTTTGGATGGTTGTGGCAAGGATTTGCAGTGCAAATATAGGATGGCGCTTCTGAAATGTCAAGGGCTGATTTAATGAATAATTAATGTTCTGGTAATACTCAATTTGTTCCAGAGTTGCCGGTCAAGACAGCATCAAATACCGCAATCAAGGTGTCGATTTCCTTCTTCCCGGCGATGAGCGGCGGAAGTATTCTCACGACAGTCTTCGCCGTAGAGTTGACCAGCACTCCGCGCGCGAGCATCGCGTCGACGATCGGAGCGCTGTCGATCGAAAGATCTGCTCCTATCATGAAGCCGAAGCCGCGCACTTCTTTGATGACGCTGAATTTTTTCTTCAGTGATTCTAGCTGGGCGAACAGATAGGAAGAGTTCTCCCGGATTTGGAGTTTCATCGCCTCGGTCGTCAGCGCATCGATAACCACCTTCCCCGCCGCGCAAGCCACAGGATTGCCGCCGAACGTTGTTCCGTGTACGCCGTACGACCAAACCGCGGCGACGACATCGCTTCCGAGGATGGCGCCGAGGGGCAGCCCGCCTCCGATCGGCTTTGCAATCGTCACGATGTCCGGATGGAAATCGAAATGTTCATAGGCGAAGAATTTCCCTGTGCGCATGATGCCGCTTTGAATTTCATCGGCCACGACGAGAAACCCGTGTTTCTTTCTGAGGCTTTCGAGTTCCTTCACAAACTCCTTGGAGACCGGAACAATTCCCCCCTCTCCCTGAATGAATTCAAGGAATATTGCCGCGGTGTGCTTGTCCGCTTTAGCGCGCAAGTCTGCGATGTCGTTAAAGACGATGTAACCGCAGTTTTCGAGAAACGGCCCGTACCCTTCGCGGTATTTGTCCTTATCCATGATCGAGAGCGATCCCATCGACCTGCCGCTAAAGCCGTTCGACATGCCGAATATTTTCGTTCTCTTGGATGAGGCGCCCCACTTTCGGACGAGTTTGATCGTTCCTTCCGTGGCTTCGGTGCCCGAGTTGGTGAAGAAGATCTTTTGAAATCCCGAATGGCGAAGCAGGGATTCCGCCAGATCTAACTGCGGCTGCTGAATAAAGAAGTTCGAGAGATGAGTGTATCTCCGGGCCTGCTGTTCAATCGCAGCAACAACCCCTGGATGAGCATAGCCGAGGGCATTCACGGCGAGCCCGGCGAACATGTCGAGATACGTTTTTCCGTCTTTTGCGTAGAGATAACAGCCTTCTCCCCGTTCGATCTCGAGGGGAAGTCGTTTGTAGGTTTTGAAAAAAAGTTTAGCTTCGTCTTCAATTGTCGTCATGGGCTTTCGCTGTGCGTGGTTTGAGGGTGATGAAGATCGCGTGGAAAAAAGCAATCTTCCTTTTGAATTCATCCATCGAATCGTTGTTATGGAGAATAAAATCGGATTCTTCGATAAGCTCCTCCGATGAAATCTGGCGTTCCATCCGCAATCGGACCTGCTCTTCGCTGACATGGTCGCGCTGCCGGCTTCGTTCGATGCGAACTCTCTCGTCGGCAAGAACGGCGAGAATGTAGTCGACTTTTTTGCTCAATCCGGACTCGAACATCAGAGCAGCTTCGATGGCGACGTATCGAGCCGGGGTCCTTTTTTCCATCGCCAGGATCTCCTCGTCGATCTGCTTCAACACGGCGGGATGAACGATCGCGTTGAGAGCCTGGAGTTTCCCGGGATCGGTGAACGCCTGTTGGGCGACAAATTCGCGGTTGAGCGAACCGGAAGCATCAGAGTATGCTCCCTGACCGAAGAGGGATGCGATATTCTTCCGGATCGCGGGGTTGGTGTCGGTGAGCTGTCGGGCGATTGAGTCTGCAGAAAGTACTTCGGCCCCGAGCGCTTTGAGGTGTTGGCACGCCTCAGACTTCCCGCTCGCAATCC
>CAYLMV010000090.1:0-14984 GCA_964384415.1 uncultured Chitinophagaceae bacterium
AACCCGCGACATCAACCTTGGCAAGGTTGCGCTCTACCAACTGAGCTATTCCCGCATATCTAAGCAAATATACGCTTTAACACCCCGCAAGTCAAGAAATTTTGGAGAAACTCACAGATAGCCCCCTATCCACATGAACTCTCTTTTCATTTTGCAACTCCGGTGAACGCCTCCCTGCTCCATATCCCCATAAAGAGCCTGACAATCGACTCCTCTACAGCATTGAGCGGGAAGATCATATCATCACTCTGATCCATGTCCACCTGAAAGGCTAAATCCCGATCCCCCCAACACAACGCTCCACCGCTCGAAATGATAATTTTCAAATCCTGCCGCTATGATGTCCCTTCTCAGCCATTGCCAAGTCAGAATAAGAGCAAGCAATCCTATCATCCCGGCCTATTCCCAGAAGTTTCACCAGTTCATCGTGGATCGGTTTCACTCTGGAGCCGTTCCCCTTTGATATTACTTCCAGCTCAATAAACTTGCCAAGTCCACGAACGCTGTCAACATGAATCCGGGCAATCTTTCTGTAGTAGTATACCTCCCGCACTTTCCTGACGATGGCCTTAACTCCCAGCGCATCGGCCAAAGCTCGTTTCAAATCTTTCGGTTGCCGTACATCGATAATTTCATATTCACTCCAGCGGGGTCCTTTTTTTTCGTTTCGTCTATAGTATATGAGTTCGGCCCTTCCTCCCTGCACCTCCCGCAATTTCAGCCGGCCGACGCGGACATTGAAATACGTGTCTGTTTGACGAAGTATTTCAGCAAACTGACCGATCTGTCTGAGAATCTTCTTTGTATGTGCGGCTGAAGATAGTCTCGCTTTTAGTTCTAGATTTCGTGCCACGGTAATTCTCTTAGAGGTTCTTCGGAGGGAATTGAAACGGCGAAATGAGGAATTTAAAATGTGCTAGCGTGATATACTGACTATCTCGTAGGTTAGTTCGCCTGCCGGGACGGAGATCTTGACGATATCGCCCGACTTTTTACCGATAAGGGCTTTACCGATCGGCGAAGTAACGGAAATTTTATTCTCGTCAAAATTCGCTTCTTCTGGCGAGACCAGTTTGTATTTGAGAACTTTCTTCGATTTCGCGTCCTTCACCGTCACATTCGAGAGGATATAGATCTTATCGTTAGGAAGGTCCTTGCTCTCGAGAATTCGTGCGCGAGAAAGCGTCTGCTCAAGCTTAGCGATCTTGAGCTCCAGGTGCTGCTGAGCCTCTTTTGCCGCATCGTACTCGGCATTCTCACTCAAATCTCCGTGCCCCCGGGCTTCCGCTATCTTCGCGGCAATTTCGACCCGGCCATGAACCTTGAGCTCGTGCAGTTCATGCTCAAGTTCAACGAGACGTTCCCTCGTCAAATAAACAATTCCATTATTGTTCGCTTCACTCATACAATCTAATCTATTTCTTTGGAGAGGATAAAAATAAAAGCCATCGTTCGGTTGAACAATGGCCATTGTATCGATCTTCACAAATGTAGAAGAAATTCCTCCTAGATGCAACAAAAAAAACCGCGCTTCGCCCCTGCCTATTAAGAACCGGCTTTGTCGATCAGGATCAAATGACCCAGCTTGTCCCGTTTCGTTTTGAGGTACCGTTCATTATTGACGTTGGCGGCGATTTCGATCGGCACTCGCTCGACGATGGTAAGGCCATACGCGTCCAGGCCCACAACTTTTTTTGGATTGTTCGTCATCAGGCGCATCGTTGTCACCCCGAGGTCCCGCAATATTTGTGCGCCGATTCCGTAATCGCGCAGGTCCGCCCTGAAACCCAACGCTTCATTTGCCTCGACCGTGTCTTTTCCCTCGTCCTGAAGCTTGTATGCTTTCAACTTGTTTTGCAGCCCTATTCCGCGCCCCTCCTGTCTCATATAGAGAACAACGCCATTGCCCTCTTTCTCGACCATTTTCATCGCGGAAATCAACTGATCGTTGCAGTCGCACCGCAATGAGCCGAAAACATCTCCAGTCAGACATTCGGAGTGAACGCGGACGAGCGTTGGGCGGTCGCTCGAGATTGTTCCTTTCACGAGGGCGATATGTTCCTTTTGATCTGTCTCCGATCTGTACATGTGGACCTTGAATTCGCCGTGCCTGGTCGGAAGATTTGTGCTCACCACGCGCGAGACGAGCTTTTCCCTGTGCATCCGGTATTCAATGATCGACTTTACCGTGATGATCTTCAGCTTGTATGTCTTTGCGATCTGTTCCAGCTGAGGCAGGCGCGCCATCGTCCCGTCGTCGTTCATGATCTCCACCAGAGCCCCGACAGGCCGCATCCCCGCCAGGAGGCAAAGGTCGACAACCGCTTCCGTATGTCCGGCTCTGCGCAGCACGCCGCCGGGCGACGAGCGCAGCGGAAAGATGTGTCCGGGACGGGCAAGGTCGCTCGGCTTTGTTGCCGGATCGACCAACGCTCTCACCGTGCTTGCACGATCGGCCGCGGATACGCCCGTCGTCGTTCCATGGACGTAATCGATGGATATCGTAAAAGGAGTCTCATGGAGCGAAGTATTGGCATCGACCATCAAATCCAGTCCGAGTTCTTTCGCCCGCTCGCCCGTCAGCGGAGCACAGACGATACCGCGCCCCACTTTCGTGAAGAAATTGATCACCTCCGGATTGACATGCTCGGCTGCGACGATAAAATCTCCCTCGTTCTCGCGGTCCTCATCGTCGACGACGATAACTACTTTCCCCAGCTTAAGGTCTGCTATCGCCTCTTCTATAGAATTCAACTTGCTCATTCTGATTCTCTCTTACTGTTTGACTTCTTCTACCTCTCCGACCTTGTTGATGATGGAGATCGAGCTTCTCTCCACTTTTACCTTCACTGTGTCTGTTATTTGCAGCAGCACAGTTTTGTCTTCCACCCCGACAATTGTTCCATGAATGCCGCCGGCCGTCACGACTTTGTCCCCCTTCTTAATGGAATCGAGAAGCTTCTGCCGCTCTTTTTGCTTTTTTTGTTGAGGGCGCAGGATCATAAAATAAAAAATTGCGATGATGACCGCGAACATTAAGATCGTAGTCATAAAATCTCCGCCGCCCGATCCGCCTTGAGGCGGTGCCATTGCGAGTAATACTGACTTCATACGTAAGCGCTCCGATAGTTAAAAAAGTTGTTAAATGAAAACGTGTTATCCTGTTTGAGTCTGTTGAATCCGAGCAAGAATTTCCTTCTTCCATCCCAAAAATCCGCCGGCCAGAATACGCCGCCGGGCTTCTCCGACAATCCAGAGATAAAAGGTCAGATTGTGGAGCGATGCAAGCTGCAGCGCCAGAATCTCCTTTGCCATGAAAAGATGACGAAGATAAGCTCGTGAGAAGTTCCTGCACCCGTAGCAAAGACACTCTTCGTCGACGGGCGAATCATCGGACTTGAACCGTGCATTGGTAAGGTTCAATCGTCCGTTCCGCGTAAACAACATCGCGTTTCTGCCGTTCCGTGTAGGCATCACGCAATCAAACATGTCGACGCCCCGTTCGATACACTCGAGGATGTTTTCAGGAGTACCGACGCCCATCAGGTAGCGAGGACTCTCCTCGGGCAGCAATCCCGCAGTAAATTCTGCCAGGTCATACATCACATCAACCGGTTCACCCACCGCGAGTCCGCCGATTGCATATCCGTCAAACTGAAGGTCGACAAGTTCCTTCGCGCTCTGGCTCCGGATGTCTTTAAACGTGCTCCCTTGCACAATCCCAAACAACGACTGATGGTGGCCGTACAGCGCCGACGACTCTCTGCTCGCATCAAGGCATCGCTTTGCCCAGCGAAGCGTCAGCTTGTTGGAATCAAACGCGTAATCATGCTCGCACGGGTAAGGGGTGCACTCATCAAGAACCATCATGATATCGGACCCGATAGCCCGCTCGATTTCCACCACTCTCTCCGGTGAGAAAAAATGCGTAGATCCGTCAAGATGAGACTTAAACGTTACTCCTTCGTCGGATATCTTTCTGAGATCGGACAGACTAAAGACCTGATAGCCGCCGCTGTCCGTAAGAATTGGACCATCCCAGTTCATGAACCGATGAAGCCCGCCCATCTCCTTCAGAATATCCGGCCCCGGGCGAAGGTATAAATGATAGGTGTTGCCGAGTATGATCTGCGCCCCGAGTTCGGATAGTTCGCGCTGTTCGACCGCCTTGACGCTCCCCTGTGTCCCGACGGGCATAAAAATTGGCGTTTCTATGACGCCATGGTCAGTTTGAAGTCTTCCAGCCCGGGCGGATGATTCCTTTTTTTCTACACTAAATCTCACGTGATTCAAAGATAAGGAAATAACGGAGGCAAGTCAACGAACGTGCATAAGGCCTTATGCGGTGATATTTGCCTGTGAATTAAGAGGGATGAACTAAGAATTATGAACCTGCATACGTTGTTTGGAGGCGAAGGCCCTCAGGCCCCTCAAAAGCGACGGAAACGGTAAGAGCACCGGGCGAGAAATTAGATCTACAATTCTGTGCTGCGCTTCGCGGAATGTGGTCCTTATGACAATAGCTCCCCGACGCGGCGGGCGATTGCGGGAGATGCGGTCAGCCCGGGGGACTCGATGCCAATCAAATTGACAAGCCCTGTCAGCCCCCTTCCCGTTTCGTGAACGATCCTAAAATCTTTTGTCACTCCTCCCTCCTGCAAAAGTCTTGGACGAATTCCGCACATATCGGGGAAAATATCTTCTGCAGTGACCGACGGAAGTATTTTCTGAATTGCTTCCAGAAAGCGAGCACGTTTCGATTCTGAAACGGTATACTCTTGTTCATTTGTTGCCAGATATTCCACGTCCGGGCCGAATTTGAGCCTTCCGCCAAGGTCCAGCAAAGCGTGAACACCGAGGCTGTCTTTTGTGGGGACCGGATATACGAGCCGGGAAATCAGCTTTGCTTTTGACGACGCTACGCCGAAGTAAGACCCTTTGCAGAATCGCAGTCTGTAGCCGGCCGCATCGATATCGATTCCGGCGTACGAGGCAATCTTGTCCGATCCGAGACCCGCGGCGTTGACGATCTTTTCCGCAGTGATTGCGGCAGCCGTGCCGGAATCAATAACCGATAAGAGGAAGCCGTCGGATTTCTTTTCTATGCCGACGACATCACATTGACATTGGATTGTCGCTCCCTGGTTCTTTGCGGTATGGTAATAGAAGTCCATCAGGGCGTGAGCGCTTAGAATGCCCGTGCGTGGAGAGAGGAGTGATCCACATGCCGTTATGTGCGGTTCAAGCCTCGATGTCTGTTTTGCGTCCAGAACTCTCAGATCGACGCCATTGGCAATTCCATTTTGGAGAATCTTCTCGAGAGTTGGAAGTTCGTCGGGTGTTCGGGCGATGATGATTTTCGTAATGGGCAAGAACGGCAGGCCATTCTTTTCACAGATGGAATACAACTCTTCTCTCCCTTCTACGCACAATACGGCTTTCAGGCTTCCTGGTTCATAGTAGATGCCCGCATGGATCACCTCGCTGTTCCGGCTTGAGGTCTCCGTCCCATACTTGGCTTTTCTCTCAAGCACGGCGATCCGCTTGTATGTGGCCGATAGGCGTGCCGCGATGGCAAGTCCGACAACGCCGGCTCCAATCACAACTACTTCGAAATCGTTTGTTCCCATTTACACTTATTAATTAATCTATGAAGGAAGATCTGAAAGCGAGCTGTTCAAGAATGTCGTCCGGAACGGGCTTGAACCCGAGCGCTTTCGGAATATTATATATTTTTCCTTCTTCCTGGAGCTCTTCTGATTGTGGAGTTGATATCCGACTGAAGGACTCTGCGGCCCGGAGGGACGCAATGATCGCAGTCCGACTCTTAGACAAATGAGTCAAACTCTGCAGGAACGAAATATGGATAATGATGAGTGTGCATAACGAAGAGAGGATTGGAAGGGTTAAGGTGAGAGGCGCTCGAGATTCCACTTCCCATTCTTGTCTATAGAATATCGCAGCCGGTCATGCAGGCGATTTGGCCTTCCCTGCCAGAACTCAATTTCCGCAGGAACAATCCTGAATCCGCCCCATGACGGAGGGACGGGTATTTCTTTTCCGCGGTACTCAATTTCCAATCGTTGAGCTGCTGATTCAAGCGACGATCGGCTTGATATCACTTCGCTCTGTTTCGACGCCAGGGCTCCAATTTGACTGCCGGCTGGGCGCGAATGGAAGTAGCGCTCCGATTCCTCACGCGATACACGCGCTGCCGCTCCCGCCACTCTCACCTGCCGCTCCAACTCGACCCAATGAAAGACGAGAGCCGCCGCGGGGTTTTCCGCAAGTTCTTTTCCCTTCCGGCTCTCGTAGTTGGTAAAAAAAACAAACCCTGCGCTATCAAATGTTTTGAGAAGAACCATCCGGGCGGAGGGCTTGCCCGACTTTGATGCGGTTGCAAGCGTCATGGCAGTCGGCTCGGAAAGATTAGCCGCGAGCGCCTCATCCATCCATATTGAAAAGAGAGTAAAAGGATCGGATCCGGCGTTCGTTTCATCCAGCCCGGCAAGTGTGTACTCTTTTCGCAGGTCAGAGAGGGTTTTTGTTTTCGGAGCAGATGTCATGCAGCGTTAGTCTTTCGGCAATCCTTTTTTCGAAACCGTCTCCATTACATCACAGAATCGATCCAGTTCGTCGAGCGTGGTGTAGATGTTTGGAGTGATCCGGATTCCTTTGAACTCGTCGTGCACTATCGGGGTGGTCAGAATTTTGTGTTTCGACATCAGATACCCCCCTAACGCCGACGGATCGATTCCCTCGATATTAATATTTGCGATGGCGCAGGATTGACGATCTTCGAACGACGTGTTGAATTTCGCATTCGGCAAATCCTTCAACCTGTTCATCCAGTACCGCGACAAATACCGGAGGCGCGCTTCTTTTCGCTGCGCGCCGATGCCGTTGTGAAAGAGAATCGCCTCCCCGATGGCGAGTTTCGGCGCCGCTGAGTGTGTTCCGATTTCCTCGAATTTCCGAATATCGCTCGCCTCTGCTTTATCCGCCGCCATAAGGGGCCATGTCTTTTCGATCTTCTCCCGTTTGACGTACAACAGCCCGGTCCCCTTGGGGGCAAGGAGCCATTTGTGAAGGCTGGTTCCGAAGTAATCGCAGCCAAGATCCTTTTGAGTAAAACTAAACTGCGCGAAAGAATGCGCACCGTCAACGATGACTTCTATCCCTTTTGACCGCGCCAAATCACAGACAGCCTTGACAGGAGTAATCTGCCCGGTAATATTGATCATGTGCGCGATGAGGATCACCCTTGTTCTGCTTGTGATACCGGCTTCGAACGCAGCGGTGATCTCCGCCGGGTCTTTAGGCGGGATGGGTACCTTGACGAGTTTCAGTTTCAGACCTTCCCGCCGCTCGCGCTGCCGCAGAGTCGTCAACATGCGGGGATAATCTTGAGTCGTGGTGAGAATCTCATCGCCGTTTTTGAGATCCATTCCCATAAGAAGAATCTCCAGCGATTCAGATGCATTGCGGGTGATGGCAATTTCCTCAGGATCACAGCCGAAGACCCCGGCCAGGCCTCTCCTGATCGTTTCCGATTGCGGTTCAAGGATCTGCCACATGGTGTACGCCGTCGCGTCTTCCTGTTCCCATTGGTATCGGACCAGCGCTTCGGTCACCATCTTTGGAGACGGACTCACTCCCCCGTTGTTCAGGTTAATAATGCCGCGCGAAACCGTGAACGACTTCTGAATTTCGTACCAGAAATCTTCATCCGATGCAACCGCATCCGGGGGGAGAGAATCGATTGTTTTCACCGCAGCCTGGACATTATTAAACAACGAAGCCACGACCGGCGATGACAACGCGGCGAGACCCAGTCCTTTTCCGACGGAGCCAAGAAATTCACGGCGGTCGAGCGCTTCCCCGGGCATTTGTTTTGACGTCTCCATCTGGGAATTCCTTTCAATGGTTCCGATCCGATCTCTTGATCAGCGGCGTGGATCTGTTCTCCGCATTAAGCGATCCTGGACTTTCTTGCTCGCTAATTCCCTGAGAGCATCCGATGAGATCCATCGGGCAGATGAGGAATGGAAGTTTCCGATCGTCTTGGCGGTAGCAACAGCCTTTTTATTCAACGCTGCATTTCGCTTTCCGATTTGCCTCAAGGCCCAGTTCACCGCTTTCCGGACGAAATTTCTCTCGTCAAAACTCTCGTCGCGTATTCTTACCAGGAAAGGGACGAACGCCTTATCGAGCGCGCTTTTATCATGGACTGAAAGAGCAGCCATCAAAGCAAATCCGGCTCGCTTCATGAATTCCTCCCTCCGCTTGCTCCACTCGATCGCCTTCTTGAACGCGTATTGAGTCTGATCAAACAAAAAACCGCAGCATTGATCGCAGATATCCCACGAATCGAAGTCTTTCGCCCAACGATCCATTTGAGCTTCAGTGACTTTCGCCGGATCATCGATGAAGATTGCCAATAATTTCGCTTCGTGAATGGGGTTTCTCCATAACTCAAGAGCCAGCTTGTGGTCGCGGCCGATCTCATCTGCTAAGTGTCGAAGCTTGGGAATTGAAATCCCAAGCGCATGCCTGGTTTCTATTCCAAACCGCGCCATGCCGATGCGATTTCTTTTGCTTCCAAGTTTCTTGAGCCGACCGAGAATTTGTGTACGCTTGGTCATAGCATAATTTGGTGAAGATTCTTCTGATCGGCGTGTAAAGTAGCAACAGAAAAATACAATATCAATTGGTCTACAAACGGCAGGAAGGCAGGACACCCCCGGAAATACAAGAGGCAATCGGATAATCCGATTGCCTCAATAGCGGGATCTGCCAATTGGAAGTTAGTTGTCTTTTCTCTCCTGAAAATACCGCTTAAGGTGGGTCCAATAGTGGTCCTTCCAACCAACGGAAAAACCCGAAGCAAGCGACGCAGGGACTTCTGAATGGATCATTGTCAGTTCGGTACCCCTTCCCTTGGGAGCAAACGAGAGGTCCAAAATCGAAGGCGGATACCCCTCCTCCCAGTCGGTTGTGATCCACTCCTGAACGATCCGTTTGCCTTTAACAAGAGTGAGATTCTTTCCCGAAATGTAGCCATCCCATGCGGAAATTTTCCCGCCGACTTTCGGGACGCACGTTGCTTTTGAACCGGTGAACGCGGTATGCTTCTTCGCATCGAGGAAGGCATCGTAGACCTCAGCGGGAGCAGCCGGAATCGTGGTCTTTTGCTTGATTGTTTTTGTCTTCAGCTTCTTGCTTTCTGATGATGAAGGCTTCATAGCTGGATCCTCTCTGCTCGTTTCACGGCTCTCCTGCGGTTGGGCCATGGATTAATGGAAGCTTGCCTCCGGCGATCTGCAGCGCGACGAAGAATTGGCCTTGATGACGGACGTGATCAAAACTAACGATGTCTCTGTAACAAACACATTATTCGCATAAGTTCCGGGTCACTTCTTCTTCCCCCAGTATCCGGCGATCACAGTTTTGCATCCGGGGCACTTCCCGTCCACGATCCGGTTTGCCAGAACGCGAAAGCCCCAGCGTTCGACCAGCGTCATTTTACATGTCGGACAAAATGTATTCTCCGAGTCGGAGACTTCTCCGGGCCTGTTCCCCGCGTAGACATAATGCAGGCCGCTCGTCAAACCAATATCCCTCGCTCTCAAGAGAGTCGAGACCTCCGTATTGTCCCGGTCTTTCATCTTATAGTCTTGATGGAAAGCAGTCACGTGCCAGGGAATATCCGGCGATACGGAAACAAGAAACTCGGCAATCTCTGTCAGTTCATTATCCGAATCGTTGAATCCCGGAATCACCAGGGTAACTACTTCCAGCCACATGTTCCGGTAATGCACGGCCTTGATCGTATCGAGAACATTCTGCAGAACGCCGCCCAGCTGGGCGTACGATCTCTGACGAAATCCCTTCAGGTCCACTTTATAGAGGTCGACATATGGTTGGATGTAGTCGATCACTTCCGGTGTTCCGTTGCCGTTGGAGACATACGAGGTTACAAGTCCTGCCTTCTTTGCAAGCGAAAATATCTCGACGGCCCACTCGCTTGTAATAAGCGGTTCGTTGTATGTGCTTGTCACAACCTGCACACCCCGCCGAAGGGCCAAGTCCACGAACGCTTCTGCCGTCATGTGCTCGGGCGTGGCGTCGGCATCGGGATCCCGCAGAACCTGCGACGTGATCCAGTTCTGACAATACGAACAATGGTAGTCGCAGCCGAGCATGCCAAAGCTGAGCGCCTTGGAGCCGGGAAGAGCGTGGAAGAACGGTTTTTTTTCGATCGGATCTATTTGCAGAGAACCGACATATCCGTACGGGACGTAGAGCTTGTTATCCCAATTGAACCGAACATGGCAGATTCCGTCTTTTTCAGGAGGGATTTTGCATCGATGTCCGCATGCAAAGCAGCGCACCCAGCCATCCGGCATTGAGGCATAGAGAACCCCCTCTTTCGTTCGGCTTGCAAGCAAATCTCTTAATGTGAATGCCTCTCCCATAGCGACCTTTGCCCAAATATACTCCCGGAATCGGTTGTTTGCAAGGCGATCGTCCGAGAAAAATCCGATTGCAAAAAAGGCAAAAATACCTTATGTTTGTTCACTGAAAACCCCGATACGAAGCCGCTCACTCCGCTTCTTCGAAGGCGTTGGGTCCCGGCACTTGATGAGGGGATAGTTGAAATCAACACTTTCGCACTGCCCTCAGGCTGTCGGCGAAACCAGTCCAACGTTCTTCTTACATTTCGTTCATTCCGCACCTTGCTCATTTTTTTCGCGGTTATTCTCCAAAGAGACAACAGAACAGATCTTGCGATTGGTGAACATTTTTTCTTCGCCCCAATAGCTACTGAGACTATTGATTAATGGCTACATCGGATCGACACGATTTCAAACGGGCGTTAAACCTTCTCGATTCGACAACGATCGTCATTGGATCGATGATCGGCTCGGGCATCTTCATCGTCACAGCCGACATTGCGAGGACAGTCGGGTCGCCGGGATGGCTCTTAGTCACGTGGGGGCTTACCGGCATCATCACGCTTATCGCCGCATTAAGCTATGGTGAACTTGCCGCGATGATGCCCCATGCCGGAGGACAATACGTCTACCTGCGGGAATCGCACGGCTCCCTGGTTGGATTTCTCTATGGATGGACCCTTTTTCTTGTCATCCAAAGCGGAACGATAGCCGCGGTTGCAATTGCGTTTTCGAAATTCACGGGTGTTTTTTTCCCCTGGTTCTCCGCCTCAAACTGGATCTTGAAGATCGGAACATTCGGGCCGTACTCAATGCCGTTTGGTTCGATGGGACCGTATAATGTCGGATTGCACACCCAAAACCTTCTGGCCATCGCTTCCATTTGTCTCTTGACCTGGATCAACACGAATGGGATTCAGAGCGGGAAAATTGTGCAGAACATTTTCACTTTCACGAAGACCGCTGCCTTGTTTGGGCTGATTCTTCTCGGTCTCATCATCGGAGCTAACGCTCAAGCGATCTCTGCCAACTTCTCCGATTTCTGGGCGGCATCGTTCACTCAAATTCAAAATGGCCAACTCTCGGTCCGTCCGCTCGTCGGCATTGCGCTCTACAGCACGCTGGGAGCTGCAATGGTTGGGTCACTTTTTTCAGCCGATGCATGGAACAACATCACTTTTACGGCGGGAGAAGTCATCAACCCGAAGCGGAATATTCCGCTCAGTCTGGCAATTGGAACAGGGACAGTTTCCGTCCTTTACATTCTGGCGAACATCGCGTATCTAACGTTGCTGCCACTTCACGGATCTCCCGACGGCGCGAGTGTCGCAGCGAGAGGCATTCAGTTCGCGAGCGCCGATAGAGTAGGAACCGCTGCGGCTCAAGTGATCTTCGGAGAGAGCGGAGCTTTCATCATGGCCGCGTTCATCATGGTCTCGACGTTTGGATGCAACAATGGACTCATCTTGTCGGGAGCGCGAGTCTATTATGCGATGGCGAAAGACAAACTTTTTTTTGAGAGCGCAGGCGCGCTGAATTCTCAGAGCGTCCCCGCGAAAGGCCTGCTCACACAGGGGATCTGGGCGAGCTTTCTTTGTCTTACCGGAACATACAGCGATCTGCTCGATTACGTGGTTTTCGCAGTTTTGATATTTTACGTCCTAACGATCGCCGGAATCTTCATTCTCAGGAAAAGGCTCCCCAACGCCGATCGCCCCTATAAAGCGTTTGGCTATCCGGTCATTCCATCGATCTATATAGTAGTAGCAAGCCTTATCTGTGTTGATTTGCTATTCGTGCGGCCGAATTTCACATGGCCGGGCTTGATTATCGTCCTCCTGGGAATCCCGGTATATTATTTGTGGAATAAGAGGGGCATAAGTTTAGATTCACCAACATAAAGACAAACACTAACGACGAATCATATACCACGCAACTAGAGAAAGGAACTTTTCAGAAACATGGAACTCACCTTAATCTTTGGGATAAGCATTCTCGGACTTTTGTTTGCGTTTTATCTTATCCGTAATGTCCTCAAGCGGGACACCGGAACGGAGAAAATGCGGGAAATTTCCAATGCTATCAAAACCGGTGCTGAGGCTTTTCTTCGGCGCCAGAACAGAACAATTGCATATCTCGCCGTGGCATTGGCGGCGCTGATCTACATCTTGTATGCCTTCGTTCGGGCTCACAACGTCAATGATCCAGCCACCACAGCAAACCTTGCCCTCTGGACAACGCTCTCATTCATCCTCGGCGCAGCCTGTTCGGTTGCAGCCGGTTATATGGGAATGTGGGTAGCGATCCGGTCTAATATCCGTACGGCGTCCGGCGCAACAAAAAGCATGAATGCCGCGCTTCAGACAGCGCTTCGCGGCGGGGCCGTCTCCGGCTTCTTCGTCGTCTGCATGAGCTTGCTCGGTGTTGCCGGGCTTTTCAGCATAGTAAAATACCTCGATATCACCACCGATGTTTCGAAGATTCCATTGTTGATCGTCGGCTACGGATTCGGCGCCAGCTTTGTGGCGCTCTTTGCGCAGCTGGGCGGTGGAATTTACACGAAAGCGGCGGATGTCGGCGCAGATCTGGTCGGAAAAGTTGAAGCAGGAATTCCGGAAGACGATCCCCGTAATCCGGCAGTCATTGCGGACCTCGTGGGCGACAACGTCGGCGATTGCGCCGGCCGCGGTGCCGATCTTTTCGAATCAACAGCCGCTGAAAACATCGGCGCAATGATTCTTGCAGCCGGTCTCTACACTTCAAACCAGGCCGTGTTTCAGGCGCAGGGGCTGTCTCTGCTCGGCGTTCTTCTCTTCCCTCTCGTTGCGCGTGCGTTTGGAATTATTGCATCCGCGATCGGCATTATGACGGTGAAGACGAATGAAAAAGAAGACCCGATGAACGCGCTCAACCGGGGATACTACCTGGCCGCAGGCCTTGCAATGGTTGGATTCTACGTTGCATCGCGCTGGCTGCTGGGACCCGATTATTACTTTAACTTTTTCCTTTGCGGCGTGGTCGGAGTGTTGACCTCAGTCGCATTTGTTTTCATCACTCAATATTACACCGACTCGCGCTACCGTCCGGTTCTTTCGATCGCGGAAGCTTCACAAACGGGACCGGCCACAAACATCATCGCCGGCATCGCCGTTGGAATGGAATCAACCGGCTTCCCGATTTTTGTTATCGCGGCCGCGATCATCAGTGCATATCTCCTTGGCGAGCATTCCGGACTCCAGCATGCAGGGTTGTTCGGAACAGCGGTTGCCACGATGGGTATGCTCGGAACGGCGGCGTATATTCTCGCCATGGATACGTTCGGCCCGATTACAGACAATGCCGGAGGTATTGTTGAGATGAGCTCGCAGCCGAAAGAAGTGCGCGACAAAACCGACCGGTTGGATTCAGTCGGAAACACGACAAAGGCGCTCACAAAAGGCTACGCGGTAGGTTCAGCGGCGCTTGCGGCTTTCCTTCTCTTCGGCGCTTATATCGACGAAGTGCGAAACTATATGCCGAGTTTCCAGGGAGTTATCAATCTGAACAAGCCGGAAGTTTTTGTCGGCGCGATGTTGGGAGCCGTCCTTGTGTTCCTCTTCTCTTCGTTCGCAATTAAGGCAGTCGGCAAAGCGGCGTACGCAATCATCAACAACGTTCGTGAACAGTTTAAGAATGACCCTGGCATTATGAAGGGAACTTCGAAACCCGACTACGGACAGTGCGTTGATATCGCGACAAAAGCGGCATTGCAGAAGATGGTTCTTCCAGGGCTGCTCATTGTTGGAATGACAGTTGGCGTTGGACTGGTATTCAAGTGGCTCTATTACGCAGGCGGGCAGACTCTTGAAGCCGCGAGCGGTGCAGAAGTCATTGGCGGATTTTTGATGGTCGGGACCATCACGGGAATTTTAATGGCGCTCTTCCTGAACAATGGCGGCGGCGCATGGGATAATGCAAAGAAGTACATCGAGACCGGTGCTTACGGCGGAAAGAAATCAGAGCCGCACAAAGCCTCGGTTGTTGGCGACACCGTCGGCGATCCATTCAAGGATACCGCGGGACCGTCCCTGCATGTTCTCATAAAATTGCTTTCGACGCTTACGCTGGTCTTAGCTCCTCTGTTTATCTAAGGGATGAATTAAGAGGGATGAGGGATGAAATTTGATTTGTTCCCTCATCCCTCTTCCCTTTTTCCTGGCCATTCCGCAGTTCAAAAAATCCTTTTGAAGAAAGACATTTTTTCGTATATTGAGAAGTTGTTTTTTGATCGAGGGACAGGTAGCTCAGTTGGTAGAGCAACGGCCTGAAAAGCCGTGTGTCGCCAGTTCGATTCTGGCCCTGTCCACTTAAATTCGCCACTTTTGACCTCAAGTGTTGGTAGGTGCTAACAGTCCTGCTAACACTTTTTGCTGTACGGAGGTCCTACTATTGCAACTCTGATCAAAAGATCGAACGGAGTCTACTACTCAATCACCTACGTCAATGGTCGACGAGTTTGGAAATCGACCGGCACTCAGTCCCGCTCCA
>CAYLMV010000091.1:0-7859 GCA_964384415.1 uncultured Chitinophagaceae bacterium
GATCTACCAATGCATTATATGTGCTGTCATGCCTTCCGTAAAAAGTCCACTCGGCACTTCCCGGAATAATGATATTGTGCACGGCGATATAGGGATGAACACCAGCTGCGTGGGGCGCATATTGGTAGGGAACTCCGTTCGTGTCGTCGCAGCTAAGTGTTCCAAAATGATTTTTGGCACAAAACGTGACCCCTGCATACCGATGCCCTTTGAAACTTGCGAGGTTGATCAGATAGGCGGCATGGGTTACTGCCGTCGGCAGGTGCGCCGGATTTCCGCCCCCCAGCTCGAGCGTCAGCTTCTGCGACCAGTGAACAATGGTTGTGTCCCGGATGTATTTCTCTCTTCCGCTCCCCTGCACCCATCCCATGACATGTACATGTGGGAATTCGTTTTTGCATTTGGAGTAAATGATGTTAGGGACGTACCTGATGAGATCATAAACAGTGATGTCGCTGTCGGCGACTCCAACATTGTGAACTAACTGGCGAAGGAGACTGAGTACGGCTTGAGGGGATGCAAATGTAGAATTGTAGGGGTTGGAGCTATCACCAACCATGTTGAGGTTGATCTTGACGGCAATTTTTTCCCCGGGGGTATATCCGATACTCCCCTTACCATGCTTGTTGTTGAAGTACTTGAAGAGAGCAATCCATGCGGAGCTGTCGGTTGGTGCTTCTGTGAGCGAGCGCAGAGATTTTGAGAGCATAGAATCAACAGCCGTTTGATTCGTGCTCGCATCACTCCACCAGTTTCCGGTAGTTCCGTTCCAGTGCGCAGCCGTAGAATCCCGTACCCAGACAACGCGCCCCGGAAAAATCCCTCTCGCGACTCCCATTGGGGTGTTGGGGGGGTCGAAGGGGACGAACAACGAATCGCCCATCGGACGCGCTTGGGTTTCCGTGTCGGTTCTGAGAACAGTGAACGCCCCGGCCGCGAGGGCCGCAAACGCCAGGATTGACGCCATAACATAATTGGAGTTGCGGAAGTACCGCCGCGCTCCTTTGAAGGAGAGAAGAGCGATGACGGCGCTGGCAATGTAAGCAAGAAACCCGCTCGCAATCGGTGCGGCGACTTTCATACACGGATACTCCGCGCGGCTCGGTTTCGGAATAATTCGTATGAGCATCCACACAAGGGAGGCAAGGCCCAGGAAAAGGAATATGAAACGCATGAGCAAATTTCTTTTGTGCTTCATCTGATGCTCGTGCATAGACGATCCGTGCGGACACTCCGAGGAGTTCTGATGATTCATTTCTTTTTCCCTTTCGTGACGGCCATTGCGGCTCGCTTCTCGCTTCGTTCAGAGCCTGAGTTTATTTTTTCTTTTGGATAGGTCCACTTGTTGCTCGCGGGGACATTACGGGATTCCTTTGCAGCGTCTCACGTTCGGCAGGCAGCCTTCCGCGATCCTTGGCGGAATCAAACCATACGATTTCAGCAATTATAGTTGAACAACAATTATGCCCTCTAGAACCAGCATTGCGAACTGATTTCGGCATCGGATTTACTGAAAGTGGGAAGCTGGAGAATTGTATTTCCCCAGCTTAATAAAGGAAGCGCGTGAAGAAAGGAATCAGAGAGAAGGCTACAGCGTATGGCTGGAGAAATTGCCCATTTATTTAGGCGTTGCTCTGCGAAGCGTACGCGTGTTTTGGATTCTCATCTGCCAATCTTGGCGGGGAATCGATCCGAACTCTTCGTGAATTGAAGATGACAAAAACGGAGCTCACGATCATCGCCAATGCGGCGACGATTGGATCAAGAATACCGAACACGGCGAGAATGATTCCGATTATATTATAGATAAATGCCCAAAACAGGTTCCATTGGATGACCCTGTAGGTTTTCTTTCCGAGGTCTAGCAACCATGGGATACGTGCAAGCTGCGTCCCTACCATCGTCACGTCGGCGCTTTCTTTCGCCAGATCAGTCGCGCTGCCGAGTGCGACTCCTACTTTCGCCGCCGCAAGTGCCGGTGCATCGTTGATCCCATCCCCCACCATAAGGACACTTCTCCCTTCGGCTGACAATCTTTTGACTTCATCAACTTTCTGGCCTGGCAGGAGACCGCCTTTTCTGCAGCGTGCATTGATCCGGTTCCCAATCTCATCCACGATCGCCTGTGCGTCGCCGGAGAGGATGCCAGTCTGTATACGCCTTCTATTCAATTCGCTTGTCGTCGAGATGGCGTCGTTGCGCAGTGTGTCTGACAAACGAATGAACCCCCTGACTTCTCCATCCCAGTGGATGTAAATGGTGCTCAAAGAACTTTCGTCTGAGTGATCCGTGATGTTAACAGGGGAAACTCCTATATCTCTCATGAGTCCCGGACTTCCAGCGGTTACCTGATACCACCTTCCCGAGACTTTGACCTCTCCTTTGATGCCTTTGCCGGGAATCGCCGAGACATTCCGACTTTCCCGAATTGAGACCCGGCGGTTTTCTGCGCACTTCGCAATCGCTTTACCAACGCTGTGCTCCGAATGAACTTCTATTGACGCGGCGATTGCCAGCAGTTCATCATCCGATTGTCCGGTCGAAACAATCGACGCTACGGAAAGAAGGCCGTCGGTGATTGTCCCGGTCTTGTCGAAAAGAACAGTGTCAATGGAGGAGAGTTTCTCCAGCACCGTCGAAGACCGAATCAGCACGCCTTCCTCTGCCGCGCGCGCAATGGCCAGAGCGGTCGCCAAGGGAGTTCCAATTCCCAATGCACAAGGACAAGAAACAACGAGGACGGTCAACGCATGGAGCAGCGCCGCCGCGAAGGTCCCGACGATCATCCATCCAACAAAGGTGGCTGCTGCAATGCCGATCACGACAGGAATGAAAACATAGGAGATCCGATCGACCAGTTGATGGATCGGAGAGCGACTCCGCTGGGCTTCTTCCATGAGCAGAACCAACTGCGCATGGAGAGTATTGGTTTCCAGCGCAGTGGTCTTTGCGAGCAGCACGCCGTCGTTATTGATCGTGGCAGCAAAGACCCTGGAGCCGGGCCTTTTGACGGCAGGGAGAGACTCGCCGGTGAGGAACGATTCGTTGACGGACGAATGCCCATCCAGCACTATTCCGTCAAGTGGTATCCGCTCTCCCGGGCGGATTCGTACCGATTCCCCCAGAACGACATCAGAGCTGGGTATTTCAACTTCTTGTCCTTCTCGCACAACGCGCGCCTTCTTCGGCCGAAGCTCCAGCAGCGAATGGATGGCGGAGGAGGTCCGCGTCTTTGCCGTCGCCTCGAGATACCGCCCTGCGGTCACGAGCACGAGGACCATGGTTCCGCTGTCGAAATATAGACCCGATCCTCCCGTGAATACTTCGTAAGTAGAAAAACCGTACGCCGCCACGGATCCAAGCGCGATGAGGCTGTCCATCGACAATCGGTTTGTTCGCAACTCGCCGACCGCGTTTTTGAAAAATGGATATCCTATGAAGATGACGATCGGCGTAGAGAGAACAAAGAGAAGCATGTTCATGGCGGGAAGCACACTTGCATCGACACCGAGCCACTTCCATCTGTCCGCGTAGAGGACCCAGCTCAGGATCATAATATTCATGGAGAAGAACGCAGAAACACCCAGCCTGATCAGAAAAAGCGATGCGACTCCCCCCTCACCTTTCTCCCCGGTCAGAGAATGCGTGAACGAACACCCGTAACAGCAGAAATGGAATTCCTTGCCTTCGCTGATTTGTGTCACCCCGCCTCGCCCGCTGACGGAACGGCTGAACGGCAGCCCGCATTGATCACATAAGGTATTTGTGATTTCGAAAGCTGAAGCGTCCATGCTATTTGAACCCGTCCAAGTTTACGCTTTTCATCTTGTGGAATCCTGAGTGATCCTTTAAACACAAAAGCGCAACCCAACGGTCGCGCCTGGTATCACTTCATCGCCCGGCTTGTTTCAATGACGCTCGGAGTGTGCATTCCTCGTATAAAAGGGGATCATCCCGATGAACTTGAACCAGACGAGCGCAAATGCGGATGCGAATGCGAGCGTCACTAGAAGCTCCATGATTCCGAACGGCATCCATGCTTCATGCCAGATGAACGGCGCAACTGCAAGGAATCGTTCGACAAAAAGAGACGATAGAATGATCGAAGCAATGCCGACGAGAACGGCCGGCTTCTCTTTGGCTTTTCTGCTTAGGAAAATCGCGAGGGGAAAAAAGAATGCGAAGATGATGTAGTACCACATTAAAGGCGCCCATAGCGGATTATGGAATCGGGCCAGGAGATACGGAATTTCCTCCGTGAGATTGCCGTACCAGATAACGAGGTACTGGGACCAAAAAAATCCGCCGGAGAGCATGCAGAATCCCATCACCAGCCTTCCCATGTCATGAAATTGACTCGTGCTCAGCATCGAATCTGACTTGAATGCCTTCCTCGCAGCAATCGCCAGGAGGGTGACAACGACAAGCGCTCCGTAGAATCCGTGCAGGAAGAAGAGCCAGCCGTACAGCGTACTATACCATTTCGGATCGAGTGACATCAGCAGGTCAAATCCCAGCAAAGAGTACAGGACGGCGAACATGACCAGCAATGCGGGGACGAGCTTGCCGATCGCGGCTCTGCTTTTTTCCGCCTCCTGAACATCCCCTTCCCAATTTCGCGTGATTCGACCGACAAACTTCTCGAATTTCTCGGGGACGTTTGACCTGTACGGTCCGAATTCTGCGCGCAGAGATGTTCGGACGTATTTGAAGCTGATCCACATCATAGCGAGAAAGATTGCCGTATCGCGTACAAAAAAGAAGGGGGAGTTCAACCATGCTTCTTTGCCGGTCGATTCATGGAGCCAGGGAAAAATATAGGACCTTCCAACGAAAACTCCGACGAAGAGAAGAAGACTAACCGGCAGGAAACTTGCCATAGCCTCCCCGGTTCGTCGGAACGGTTCGCCCCATCGGCCGTTGGTCATGCGATAGGCCGCTGAAAAAGCGACCCCTCCCTGTGCAACGGCCGTCCACATCACAAAGTTCACATAATAGATCTGCCATGCCCTCGCCGGATATCCGACGAAGAGAGAAACGGCAAACGCAAATGCTCCCAGGACAACCAGTGCCCAGAGGAGAGAGCGAACCCGTGACGGAAGTTCCTGCAGGGGAAATGTAACAGACGCGTTAGTCATGCTGCTGCAATCTCCGCAAGTGAGCGACAATGAGCCAACGTTCGCGCTGCGTGGTGTGTTCGTAGTACGACGGCATAATGATATGCCCTTTGCGAATCACAGAATAAAAATACCCGTCGGGTGTGCGACGATAGAGAGGCGCAGTCAGATCCGGCGGAGTCGAAAATTTTGGGGCAACCAAACCGTCTCCCTTTGCCGCCACGCCGTGGCATACCGAGCAATAGGTATTGAAGAGAAACTTGCCAGTATCTTCAGAAGCGCGAGTGAAGAGAAATGGGGTTTTGAGCTTAGTCGCCTCAAGGGAATCCTTGATAGGCGCCTCGTATCCAAACATCGGGACGGTGCCTGCCACCCGAGCGATCGGATCTTCTTGCGGCTTGAACGATGGCTGAGAATACATATCAGTCCGGTATTCGGTCTGTTCACCCGGCTGCTCGCTCTCGCAGCCCGCCAGCAGAATCGAAACCGCAGTGAGTCCGATAATGCACAATGCCAACGTGAATTTGAAATTCGAAGTTTTCATCTATAATCCCTGGGATTTCGTGACTGTAACGGCACCCAGTTTCATCAGCAGTTTCTCCAGGTTTACAACTTCCTCGGGATGGCAATGAATCAAAATTCCGAAGTGATCCGACGAAAGGCGGACGTCATACCCTTCCACCACTTTCACCTGGGGCACCCTCGCATTGACAAGAAATCCGATGAACGTCGCAATCGCGCCGAACAAAATCGTCATGATATATGCAACGACGCCAAACGGGGGAATCGATATTACCGGCTTCCCCCCCACCACGATGGGGAACAGGATTGTGGATCCGATCGTCATCGCCCAGCCCGTCGCCAGGCCAGTGAGTCCGCCGGCAAGCGTGAAAATCCGTACCGGGCTTGGTTTCCGGCGAAGCAGGTGAGAGATTTCATGATGGGGAGTCGGCGAATAGACTTCCAATTCCCGGAAGCCGTCTGCCGGCAATTGTTTCGTGGCGGCAAGGAGCGTATCCAGGTGTGCAAAGATTCCAAAACGATATGTCTGACCGGGCAGCGGCATTAAGATACTGATTTCATCGGTGGTTCAATTTGTTCCTTGACCTCCCACATCGAGACAACCGGAAGGGTCTTCGAAAAAATCATAAAGAGGAAGAAGAACCAGGCGAAGCTTCCTATGACGATGAGACTGTCGACCAGCGTCGGCTTGTACGTACCCCAGGCATACGGTAGGTAGTCATGCGCAAGGGACGTGACGATAATAACGAATCGCTCCAGCCACATGCCAATTTCGACCGAGATACATATTCCAACAAGCCATGGGATGCTCGTACGAATTCTCTTCGACCAGAGAAGCATTGGCACAAAGACATTCGTCGTGATCAACAGCCAGAACGCCCACGCATAGTCGCCGGTCATCCGATAGAGAAAAATGGCGCGCTCATACTGATTCCCGCTGTACCAGGCGACAAAGAGTTCTATCGAGTAGGCGAAACCCACGACAAGCGCTGTGAAGATGATAAATTTTGCCAGGCTCTCAAGATGGTGAGGCGTGATATATTTTTCAATCTTAAATGCTTTCCGCATCGGAATGAGGAGCAGCACTACCATCCCGAGTCCCGAGTGGATGGCCCCTGCGACGAAATAGGGAGCAAAAATTGTGCTGTGCCATCCGGGGACGACACTCATGGCGAAATCCCACGAGACAATACTGTGGACTGAAATGACCAGCGGCGTCGAGAGAGCGGCAAGAAATATGTAGGCCGCCGTATAGTGCCTCCACTGATTGTCGCTTCCCTGCCATCCCATGGCAAGCAAGCCGTATACTTTTTTCCGCCAGCCCTGCGTCTTGTCGCGCACGACAGCAACGTCCGGCATCATCCCCAGTGTGAAGAACAAGGTGCTGGCAGTTAAGTAGGTAGTAATCGCGAGAACGTCCCATGCAAGCGGTGATCGAAAGTTGGGCCAGAGTCCGCCGAAATTGGGGATCGGTAATATCCAATGAGCGACCCACACTCGGCCGAGGTGGATGAACGGAAACAATCCTGCCGTAGCTAAACCGAAAATCGTGACCGCTTCGGCGCTCCTGTAAACCGCTGCCCGCCATTTCACGCGAAAGAGAAAAAGGATCGCAGAGATGAGGGTTCCCGAATGAGCGATACCGACCCAGAAGACAAAAGTAGTAATGTACATCGCCCAACCGACCGGATTGTTCTTTCCCGACTCGCCTATGCCGTTTGCGATTTGCACTCCCCATGCCGCTCCGCCCGCACAGATCAGCAGAAAGAGAACCGTCAAGATGGCCCAATATCCCTTTCCCGGCGCTTTCAACGATTGCATCAGGTCAACGTCGGTATCGGTGTAGTTTAGTTTGTAGTCTTCGGTCATGAGTGAGGTTACAAGATTACAGGATTACAGGATTACAAAATTACATGATTACAAGATTCTACCGAACTATTTCTCTACCACCTCTTATCTCTTATCTCTTTTCTCTTATCTCTTTTCTCTTATCTCTTAAACTTTGATCGCCTTGAGATATGTGACAGCGGGGCGGGTGTTCAATTCTTCGAGAACTTTGTAGTCACGCTTCTCCTCTTCGGATATCAATCGCGATACCCGGCTGTTTGGATCCTTAAGATCGCCGAACGTGATTGCCTCGGCGGGACACGTTTGAGCACACGCCGGAATGATCTCCCCGTCGCGCACCGGACGCTGTTCATTGCGGGCGCTATTCTTGCC
>CAYLMV010000091.1:7959-10379 GCA_964384415.1 uncultured Chitinophagaceae bacterium
TCCGCGCGAGGCACTGCAGCGTGCTCGTCGAAATATCGCTCGATCCGAATCCATGCCATTTCCCGTCCGTTGCTCACTTCTTCCTTTCCAACAACGGGAATGTTATTTTCAGCGTAACAGGCCGTGACGCAGGCGCTGCATCCGGTGCATTTATCGACGTCGATCGTCATCCCCCAGCGATGATGCGGATACTCAATATCCGGGTACATCGACAAGGCCTTTTCTTTTCCCTCGTTTGCCGGTCTCTCAGATGATGAAGCCGTCAACTCGCTCAACGGAATATTCTGCACAATTTCCCGATCGTGCTGAACATCGCTTCCCGAAACTGTTGCCAGAACTAGCCGATCGTGCTGCTTTATCAGATCTACTTTCATTCCCGCCCACTCGAGTCCGCCCGTTCTTTCAGACGGCTTCGGATCCAGCAAGTCGATCGGGTTCTTTCCGACATCGTTCGCGTACCGCCCGTATGAGGTATGTCCCTGACCGATCGGGAGAGCAGCCACGCCGGGTCTCACCGTCGTGGAAACATGTGCGGGAACAATGAACCGCGCGTACGGGGACGATATCTGGACAGCGTCCCCGGTCGCGATGCCGGCTGCGGCGGCATCCTGAGGATGGATTTCAACCCACGCGTCCCATACATTCATCGTCATCGGATCGGGGAGTTCCTGGAGCCAGGGCCGGTTGGCGCCGCGTCCATCGTAATAAGCTATCGAGGGATAAACGATCAGATCGAATGATGTCCCCTGACGGATCTCCTCCCTTTTCATAGACGCAAAGATCGAACCATTGAATGACGGAAGCAGTGTTGGAGACGAACTCTGGTGTTTCGACGGCTCCCAGTATCCTCCGCGAGCAAGACTCTCAATCCAAAAAGTTTCGAAATCGCCTGACCCGCCCGATTGACGGTGAATGTCCTTCCATCGATCGCGCACATATTCGTACATGGTCCGGGCACCGCGAAAAGACGGCTTACCGAGTTTCTTTCCGGTCTCGATCAGAATATCACCCAGCATCTTTGTCCCGAAAACCGGCTGCATCGAGGGCTGCATCAATCCGTGGATGCCCTCCTCGACTTCGGTATCTCCCCAGCTCTCCAGGGGTGTGTGGGTGGGAAGGATGAGGTTCGCGAGAGAAGAAGTTTCGGTCATATCGCCGGACATGCTGACGATGAAGGGAACTTTCTTCATAGCGGCACCGATCTCAAGTCCGTCCGGAGTGTTGAAAACGGGGTTTGCGTCGGTTACTATGAGAGCCGCGATTCTGTCCCCGTTCATGTGATCAACAAGTCCTGCGATCTCCTGATAAGAGCTGAGGCTGGAAATGCTCGAAGTTCCGATTTTCACAGTCTTGCCGAAATTGCCGCAAACATAGTTCAGAAGGTTTACTGCTGCGATGGCAGCAGCGCCATTTGCTCCTTCAATCGTCGTACCGCCGGCTACTGCCAGGCTCGATGAAGACTTAGCAAATGCAGCGGCGGTCTTTTGAATTTTCGCCGGGTCAATGCCGCTCGCCGTTTCGACCGCCTCCAGCGAGTACGGACTTACGATTGACGAAACACGAGCCGCGTCGGCAGCTGAAATGCCTTTCTCCAGTTTGGCGTCGAGGATCACTTTAACCATCCCGAGTGCAACGATTCCTTCTGAGCCGGGATTCACCGAGAGCCATTCATCGGCGTTCGTGGCGGTCAAAGAAAGGCGCGGCCCAACGAAGAAAGATGTTCCCCGCTTCCCGTTCGAATAGCCGCGATGTTCCGCGAATCCCTTTGTATAGCGGACCGGCGATATCCACGTTTCAAGAAAATCGGCGCCAAATGAAATGATCGTATCGGCGTCGGCAAAATTATACGAGGGTACTCGGTCGAGGCCGAACGTTAGGGCGCCGGCTTTTTTTAGCGATTCATGTGCGTACGGCTCGTAACGGAATCGATTTTTTGAACCGACAGCAGCAAGCCACTGCGAAACAAGTTCTTCGAGAGCACCGCTCGTGTGACCCGTCATGAAGACGACATCGCCCGATCGGCCCGCTTTTTGAATTTTCTGGATCTCGTCAACCAGGAATTTTTCCGCCTCCTCCCACGTTATCGTCTCCCAGCTTCCATCTCCCTTTTTCTTCAACGGTTGTTGGATACGGTCGGGATTATAGAGGCCTTGGAGCGAAGCTTGTCCTCGGGCACACAACGCACCTTTATTGATGGGATGAAGAGGATTCCCTTCAACCTTTACGGCCCGCCCTTCGCGAACACGAACCGAAATCCCGCATCCGGCTGGACACTCCTGGCAAACGCTTGCATACCAGACGGATTTACCCGGCGTGATATTCTCTTCCGGAATGACGTACGGGATCAGCGACTTCGGCTGTTTAATGCCGCATCCGGGAATGGCAGTGGCGACGGTGGTCGCACCGACCAGTTTCAGAAA
>CAYLMV010000091.1:10479-14947 GCA_964384415.1 uncultured Chitinophagaceae bacterium
ACTTATAACTTATGACTCAAAGCTGATAACTGACGACTGTTCACTGGTCTCACCTGTGGCAAGTCCAGCAATCAATACTTGCATTGTTATCCCGATGGCATCCGACGCAATATGACATATCAGCCAGCTTAAACGGCGGAGCTACTTCGCTCATGGTCTGTATCTCACCGTGACACTTCTGGCACGGGATGTTCTTCATGATATGCGGTTGATGATTGAAATAGACGAAATCGGGGAGCACATTGAGCTTCGTCCACCGGATGGGCTGCTTTTCATCCCACGCCTTTCGTATCTTTTGCACTTCCGGTTTTGTCGCCGCAACAAGTTGATGGCAGCCGATGCACGTCTGCACCGACGGGATCATCGCCGCCCGCCCTCTCCGCGCGCCACTATGGCAGTATTGACAGCTCATCTGATACTGCCCTGCATGGATCTTGTGGCTGAACGCTATGGGCTGGCGCGGCTTCAATTCCTGCTTCCCACACCCGGCTGCAATCATCACGAGGATGATAATGAACTGGAAGTGAAGGGGAATAAGAGATGATTTCGCGGACGTAGAGCGCATTGCTATTTCTTCCTCAGACTTTCTAACTCGAGAGAACTCCATGGACCTCTGCCGCCATAACTTTTGCGCATGCTGTCCACCTCAACCGGCGATACGGCGGCGGCTTTATTCCCGAATGAAGAACGGGCGAACGAGATCGCGGCGGCGATCTCCTCATTTGAGAGCTTATCAAAGAACTGCGGCATCTTGTTGTTGAATCCCATTCCCTTCACCGAGATATTCCCCTCGAGCCCGAAGAGGACAATCCGGGCCGGCGTCAACTCGTCGTGCAGAAGCCAATCCGATCCGGAAAGCGGAGGATATTTTCCCGAAACTCCCTTTCCATCGGCCTGATGGCATGCCTGGCACACGCCGGCGTAAACCATGTCTCCCTTCACATCGGATTTGACTTCGCTGCCGGCCAGAGTCTGCGGCTGTTCTACCTCGTGGGCGATTGTTCCAAATGTCCCGCCGAATTTCCCCAGATAATATCCCATAGCGAACAACAGCAGCACCGAGATCGCCCATACCCATGTAGGGGTTGGCTCGAATCCTTCCTCTGGTTCCCCCTGTTCGCGAGAAACAATCCTGAGATGGATTTTATTGACGTCTGAAGAATCGGAATCGGCGAATGAATCTCCCGAATCCGTAAATCCGGAAACGCGGTCCTCTTCCAAAGGAGGCTGAACGGGTACTTCCTGCGGAATCTTCTTCGGCTGAGAGTTCTTCTTACTTTTTCTTTGTTGTGTCATTCGTTGCAGAAATCTGGCTTACAGGATAGGTATGATTCATGCCGATGAGGTATGCGGCCAACGCTTTGGCTTCGTACGTTGCCACTACTACCTTTCCTTTTGGTGCAATGGAATCGGGTACCGCCACAACTTTGTCTTCGGGCCCGGCAGAAATTTTTTCCTCGAAAAGCCATGGAAAGGGGGGCATGACAGATCCCGGCGAGACGATCCGGGGGTTGTAGAGATGAAGCAGGTGCCAATCCTCGCTCGGCTGCCTCGCTCCTATATTGAACAAGTCAGGGCCGGTCCGCATCGTCCCGAGCAAGTGAGGCTTGTCGTAGACGTAGTCTGCCGGCACGGAAGGGCGTCCCCAAAAACGTTCCTGATCCGCCCCGAATCCTACAGGACGGACTTGCTGACTGTGGCAATAGAGGCATCCTTCCCGGATGTAGATCGAGCGTCCGAATGCCTGTTCGTATGTATACCGCTCGAGTCCCTTCGGCGGCTGGATTTCGGATATCATGAGGTTAGGAATTCCCACGAGACCAGCCCAGCCGATCAGCAACGTCGCGAGGACTCCGAGGAAGAAAATAAATGAGCGGATGAACATCATAGAGCTTGCTTCTCCTCAACCTTCTCCGCCGTCGAACGGAGATCAAACCAGGCCGGGACGTACCGGGTCGGCCCTGAGCGGTAAATGATCAGAAGAAACTGATAGGCGAAAGCGAGATGACCGATGAGCATCATCGAACCGCCGACGGAGCGCGCCCAAAGATACGGCTTCGTCGCGTTGACAGACGCAATGAACGGAAGCGCTGCATTGTTCATCATCGTGCCCTGGATCCATCCCCCTATATTCATCGCAACAACATAAAGCGCAATGCCGAAAGCGCTCATCCAAAAATGAAGCTTGATCAGTCTGGGATACGGCCACTCCCATTTTGCGATCCGCGGCATGATGTAATAGACTGCGCCGAAAAGTATCATCGACAAAAATCCGTAAACGCCGAGGTGCGCATGCCCGATAGTATAGTGAGTGAAGTGAGCGACTTCGCTGAACGAGCGAAGAGATTCGATCGATCCCTGCAAACTTACCGCAGTGTAGCTCATGGAACCGAAGACGACAAAGCGCAGCGTCGGGCTGTACTTCAGCATTCTGAAGTGACCGACGGTCGTCAGATGGTGGTTCACCGCAACGGCCATGACCGGCACGAACATCATCACGCTCGCGACGATCGAGACTGTTACGAGCCATGTGGGAAGCGGTCCCCCGACGAGATGATGAATGCCGTTCCAGTTATAGAAAAGAGCAAACGCCCAGAAGCCAAGAAGGCCGAGGTAGTAACTGTAGATAGGGCGTCCGATAACTTTTGGAATAAAATAATATGCGCCGGCGAGGCCGACGGGAGTGAACCAGACGGCAAGGGCATTGTGGCCGAACCACCAGTTCATCGCCGCTTCGGTCACTCCGCTGTAGATGCCGAGGTTCGCGACGACATACAAAATGGGGAACCAGAGGAGTGACGCGAGGATGTACCATAAACTGACGTAGAGGTGTTCTACCTGGCGCTTGCGAAAGGTCGAGATCATCGAGTAAGCGAAGAACAAAAATCCGACAGCGATCAAAGCTCCCGCCGGCTTCGGAAACTCGAGCCATTCCATCCCCTGGTTGTATCCAAACACGAGAGAGACGACGCCAAAGAGAACGCCAACGTTCCATACGATGACGGAGAAATACAGCGCCCATGTTTTTTGGACGGCAACGCGGCAGAGTCTTCCCGTTAACCAGACGATCATCCCTGCGCCGGCGAGCGATGCCCATCCGTACATGACAGCGTTCAAGTGAACCGGACGAATGCGTCCGAAGGTGAGAAACGGCGTGCCGCCAAGCCAGTCGGGCAAATTGAATTTCACTGCCGCAACGAGCCCAGCGAGCGAGCCCAACACCAGCCAGAAGATTCCGGTGAGAAAATACAAAACTACCGGACTTGTGACGGACTCGTCGATGTTAACCCGGAGCTGCTTCTCCGAGACCTCTTCAGCGGAGTGAGGAGCGAACGAAACAAATTGTTCCCTAGCGAGGGTTGGGGCTGTCATTGGCGGAGCTTTTGAATACCATATCCTGCGGCGTGCCGATAGGTTCGTCATCGTCGAAGATCAACTTGGCGCCTTCGTTCAATTGCTTTACGGAAAATTGTTTCTTCTGCACCGCCCAGACAAATCCTGCGAGTGTTAACGCTCCGCCGACAACAAGGAAGGAAACGATAATGACGATTGCGATCGGAAGGCTCATATGAAGGTCTGGACGCTCCCTTGGAATACAGATTCAGGTTTTGCGATCTTCGCGGTTAAGATAGCACAATGTTTGTACTTTTTCAACGAGGTTGAAATTTATTTTCTTTTGGATTGCAGCCAGCATTCGTATATTTCCGAATAGCGCAGAGGCGCTTCTCATTTTATACCCTCCAAATTCCC
Organism: uncultured Chitinophagaceae bacterium; assembly: GCA_964384415.1. GTDB lineage: Bacteria > Bacteroidota > Ignavibacteria > UBA10030 > UBA8401 > JAGVPT01. Next base: position 14,230 of record CAYLMV010000091.1, read on the forward strand.
TGCGATAGAATGGACTGGGCTCTGGTCGTGTTAACGGGATTTTTCGGCAGTATGCACTGTGTTGGCATGTGCGGCGCCATCGTTGCGGCATACTCGACGCAAGACGGCTTGAACAGCGGAAAGTCTTCGGGAAGCAGGAACTTGCTCTACAGACATCTCTCGTATAATGCAGGCCGGGTTCTGTCATACATTATGGTTGGCGCGGTGCTCGGGGCTGCGGGGGGAAGCTTTGCGGGGCTAAGGACTATAGGGGAATGGTTTTCTTCAATTATGGGAGCACTGCTTGTCGTATCCGGAATTTGGATGCTCAGAATCTTCCCCTGGATGGGATTCACGCAACAGATCGATTTTGCTGGAAAGAAGAAGTCGTCCCTTCTCTCCATCTATTCACGCACGTACGGCACATTGCTCGCGTCTCCCACGATCGAAAGCAAGTTTTATATCGGGCTTATGACCCCGCTCCTCCCCTGCGGTTTTCTCTATTCAGCATTTGCGATTGCTGCGGCATCGGGAAATGCATTGAACGGGGCTTTCACAATGGCTCTCTTCGGGTCCGGCATCGTACCGGCGCTTGTTATTGTTGGATTTGTATCTACGTTCTTTAAGTTCAAGCTGAGACTCTTAGGAAACAAACTTGCGGCCATGACGATTATCCTTATGGGAACCATGATGTTGCTGCGAGGTCTGGGAATGCCGCTTCCGTGGATGATGATGGGAA